>JAPXSS010000156.1:0-5952 GCA_033812955.1 Syntrophobacteraceae bacterium
CTGCTCGCTCTTCCATCTTGTCAGTCCCGGGTTAGTTGATGGTTGGCTCGACCCCTGGGCAGTCTGTGATAGCATCGCTGGGCCGTGACTATTTCATATAGAATCAGACCGAACCGGATGTAAAGGTGGATTTTCGGGACCGGGACCACGCCTCCGGACCGTGTGATCAGGAGGACCGAGGAGTATCCGGGCCTGACCGAAGCTCCTGCCGCCCAGGCAGGAACCCCGAGGGGGGTGTTGGCGCATCAACCAAGCTCTGCCTCGATCTGCTCGATCGCGTCCTCGACCTCGTCCCAGGTATCCCTTGGTGCCGTGGGTTCAATCTCCTCCAAACGCAGCAGCACCCCCGTCCAGTCGATTCCTTCCTGCTCGCAGCGCGCGATGAGATCGAGCGGCAGGTTCTTCAGGGAGAGGCTGTCCCAGATCACCTGAATCCTGATTTTGCCATCCTCGGTGCGCAGAATGTCGGCGGTCCTGCCATGCCACCCCGAAAAGTCGAGCTCAAAGCCCTCGGCCACGGTTCCGTTTTTCACTGCCACGGATTCACCATGGTGAAAGGGCGAGATCGAGATCAGTCGGTCATCAACTTCATAAAACCCCTGCTTTCCCTTCACGGGAAAAGGAACCACCGGCCGCACCTCTTCCAATACCCAGGAGAAGGCTTCCGGATCGATTTCGTCCATCAGGGCCTCCTCCTCATCTCCCTGCCGCATCGGGCGGACCTCGACCAGCCGAGCCAGACAGAGCGCCTGCCCGTAGAGGAAGGTGCAGCCGTATTCTTCCTCCAGCTCTGCCATCTCTGCCCGGGAAAAGGCCGGTTTGCCCGAGGCGCAGATGAGCAAATCGCCCCGGTAAAGGGTATCCCAGTTCCTCACTTCAATGGTCTTCAGGCCACTCATGATCTCAAATGCAAATGGTTGTTGAACACTTATCGCCTTCATCGGCCATCTCCCGCCATTTTGACCTGTCTGGCACCGCTGGCGTACCGAGGTTCTACCCAATCTCGTTTACGGCGATTGACGCTAGAAGTCAAATGGGACCGCGGGGTGAGGCGAATTTTCTCCTTTGTTGGCTGCACCCGGCTGACAAAGAAGCCACAACCGGTTATGAAGCGGCTGGGAGGAGTGATTCCAGAACCGATTTCTTTTTTGGGCTTCAGAGACCACGACAAGGAGCACGGCAATGCCAAAAATCCCCATCATCTCCAAAAATATTGATGAATCCGGCAGGGACCTGGGGCAGTGTCGCTCGGGCCATGGATTGGCCCGTCCCTTACCGGTTTGCTACATGTCGGATTACTCGGTCCTCGGACTGCTGGTTGACAGGTATGAGGATACTCTAAGGGTGTTGGACGAGGCGAGGTTTTCAGTCAGCGAGGAAGGGGGCGACCGCGAAGTGGCGATTGACTATCCCGGCCGTCTCGAGGAGATCGTGGGCACCCTCAGGACGCACGGCATTCACTGTGAGTTTGCCGATGTGGTCAGTGGGGTCTATCAGGGCTGATAGCGGCAGACCCTGCCGGTGCGGCGGGAAGAACCGACGCTCTTCTTGTTAGGATTGTTTGATCAGGAACCAGGTAGCGGTTGTTAAACAGATCGGAATTAGCTATACTCATACAGCATGGTACCCTGCGTTTTGTGAATATCATCTGGATTCCGGCTGAAAGACTGCCTGAATGACGTCTTAGGCGACTCCTGCGTTCGTCATGACGGCGAAAGCCGGCATCCAGAGCGCTTATAGAAAAGATATTTCCAACCTCAACGAGTATAACAGTGGATGCCAGGAAGGCGGATTTAGAGTGACTCCCTGAATCGAAAGGCAGCTCCATGACCGTTGGCAGGAATACCGAGGACCCATCAGGCGGCGCACGTGAGCACCCGGAGGACCGGGTGGCGGTGCTGCTGGGACAAATTGCAGCGGAATTCGACGTAGCCATGGGCAGTCCCGTCCGGGTCAGGGAAGGGTGTGTCGAGCTGGCGCGGTTTTGGGAAACTGCGCCGGTCTTCCCCGAACGCGGCCTGCTGCAGCGCCTTGCTGCGCTCCTGAGCCGGCGAAGCGGAGCAATGGTGGAACCGGTTTTCGAGCTCCTCATCCAGCTTGCCTGGAGAATTGACGATCCCTGGGTGGTGCTCGAGGGCATGCTAAACGTCCGTGACCCTTCCTTCATGCTTCGCGCTCTGCAGGAAACGCGGCAGCTGGTCGAAAGCGGCAAGCTTGTGGTCGATCTAGAGATGCTGAGCTTTTTCGCCGAACGCATCGAGCTGGAGGGATACACCGTAACCGATCCCGCACAACTACTGATTCTGCGGCAGATCAGCCAGCTCGCCGCCCTGCCCCTGCCGGACTCCCGGCAGGACCCGATCGAGTGGCTCTACCTGGCGGTCCCTGAGTTTCACCTGCGCCGGTTTGCGGCCCGTATCCTCGATGCCGAAGCCAAGCCGGTATCCACTGAGCTGGCCCGGGCCGTGCTGGGTGAGGAAGCGTTTGCGGTGCTGGAACCCTACCTGGCATTCACCCGTGCGACCCACCTCGACCTTCTCCTGCTCATTCCCGTTCCGGGGCAGGCGTCGCCATGCCTCGCGGGGATCCGTGAAGTGGAGGCGCTCTGCGGCAGCGAACTGCTGCGCGAAGTGATCTCGGAGCTCGGTTGGGGGCGTCTCAACTTCGGCCTGGATGCCAGGAAATGCATTGCCATTTCCATCGGCGGCTCGTTCCCGCTCATCGTCTCCCCTGCCGAAGCGGCGCTCTTCGAAGCGATCGCCGAGGCCCGCACCATCGGCGAACACTACCTGTTTGTGGCTCACGGGGGGGTGCCCGCCGAGACCCGCAAGACCTCGGGAGAAGATGATATTGTTGCCCGCTTCCGTTCCTACAACATTACTCATTCGGAAGCCCTTGCCGATATCGTGGATGTGGCGCCGCTGACCCGGGAAAAGGTCGGGCGGATTCTTGAAAAAACCGACCGGCTTGTGAGTGACTTTACCACCCTCTTTTCCGCTTATGCCGAAGAGTGCGCGATTCTGCCGTCACTCTATGAAGAGCTGCGACAACGCATTCTGGCCGAGATGGACACTGAGAGTTCGGAACCCCAGCTTTCCCCCGAGCTGACGCGGCTGGTCCAGATGTTTGAAGACCCGCCCTCCCTTGGCGCCGTCCGAACCCTGCACGGTCTCAAGCGCTACCTGCACCAGCGCGGGCTGCGCCTCGGGTTTCGCCTGGTGGAGTCGGGTCGAGCCACCAACCGTACGGTCACCCTCGCCCTCACTTCGTCCCGCCGGGTGTTGCATATCACCCGTGATTTCGAGTACGTCAACTTCGGTTCGGAAAGGAGCATCACCGCCCTGACCGAGATCCCCTATCCCGTGCAGGTGGTGGTCGATGGCTTCAGCCGCCAGATCCTGCATGGGCAGCAGCGGCTTCCCGGCGTCAGGGTGTTTTGTTACGGAAATGAAGTCCACTATTACGTCACCTTTCTCAATCACCCGGCGTTCCTGCGCATCGATTTTTCGCCCCCCTTGCGCGGCGGGATGATCGATCTGGAGTACTACGGTGTCAGCAAGAATGAACTCGAGTTCCACCCGAATATTGCCCTGGATGCTATCCAGCAGTTCTTCCTGAAGCTCGAATACGACGTCCAGGTGGAAAACACCCGCGTCCATGCCCGCTACGACAAGGAACGGGCTCTGAGTCTCGGGGATATCTGCGAAAAGGCGGAGGCGCTGTTTCGTTTGGCTCCCTATCTGATGGAGATCGACTGGGTGATTGGGTCGTTGGATCTCTCAGACGAGGCCAAACGGATCGTTGCCGAGGCGTGGGCCCGGTTCTTTGTTCGCTGGGGCGTGCTGCCCATAGACCAAATGCTGACCGAGAGTCGCACCGGGATTCTGCTGGGGATCGAGTCCGGCACGATGGGCGAGCGCGAGCTCAGCTGGAAGGGGGAGCCACCCTACCAGGATCGCTTTGCCCGGGTGCCTCCCGAGGATCTATTCCCAACCCTGCGGGCGGTACTTGCCGAGCTGGGACTGGAGGTCGACCCTCTTTTTGAAGAAGGCGGCCATGAACTGGGGCAGATGTATCTCGACCAGATCGTGCTGCTGCCGCTACGCCGGGCGGTCTTGCGCGGGGAGATCATGGAGACGCCCGAGGGCTATCGAAAGAGCCCTCCCGAGTTGTTCGAACGACGTCATGAAGCGGAATTCTTCGCCGAGATTCTCTCCGTCGAGGATGACAGTTCCCTGGTTTCGCCATCTCTGGCGGCGGTCATGGCGCCTCTCGAAGGCGATCACCCAATTCCGCTCGGTGCCCGCCTCTCCTCCTTTGTCCTGGCCCATCTGGTCGCGCCCCTGGAACGGACGCTGCGCTTCCAGACGAGCGGCAGTGTCAATGGTTACGAGGTGCAGCGGGCGGCCATGGCGCTCTGCGGCAAAGAACTGGGCCTCTACGTGCTGCGGGACGGCACCGGTATCATCCGCCTCGCCCTGTTTTCACACGGCGAATCCCTGTTTCTGCGACGTCCGGAGGCAACCGAGCGCTGGCAGTCCAACGGCAGCATCGATCCGGCGGAATTTGCGGGACTCCTCTGGCTCAACAACTATCTCACGGCTGGGATGGAATCGGTCAAAACGGATGTCTGTGTTGGGGCGGAAGAGGTTTTGGCGTGTTTTCAGCGAAGCAATCCCCACCAGCGGCCTCGCCCGATTCCCGGGGACAACGTGATCGAAGGACTCAAGGCCTCCCCCGGCCGGGCGGTGGCCAAGGTGTCGTTCGGGACGCGCGGTCGAGAACCGGAAGACCTCAAGGGCTCGATTCTCGTGGCTCCCTCCATAACGCCTGAGGACAACAGTTTTCTTTATCATTCCCGGGGAGTCGTCGCCATCGGGGGCGGCATCCTGAGTCATGCCGGGCTGATTGCGGTGCAGTTTCAGAAGCCCTCGCTGATCATCTCCGCCAGGTGGCAGGAAATGCCGGGAAGTCGACCGTTTCTGCTTTACAGTACGGTGGAGTATCAGGAACAAGAGCAGGTAGTAAAAGGTTTTACGGTGACCATCCGGCGCGACGTTCACAAGCGGGAACGACGTCTGCAGGAAGGAGATCTCGTGGTGCTCGATGCCGACGATGGCACCCTGCGCATCCTGGGGCAGGAGCGAGAGGTCCTGAACCTTCATGAGAGCATCTGCAACTTTGGGGAAGCGGGTCGCCGGCTGGCGCGGGTGGAGGAGGAGAAGGAGATTCTGATACTCCGCGGTCGCCGGTTGCGTGCCCGGCACCAGATCGAAAAACTGCTCACCCAGCTGAAGGATCTCCTGCTGGCCCATCACGTCGTCCAGGAACTCTTTGTAGGAAAGGATCTTGCCGGCGATGGCGGTACCCAGAACGAAAAGAGTCGGTTTCTCTCCCTCCTGTTGGCCAATCGCCATGTCGGTACCCCCTGCCGCGAATTCATCCTGGAGATTTCGCAAAAACTGCTGCGACGCTATGACGACCGGTTTACGGAAGGGCGCCTGCGGATTCCGCAGTCCAACAACCCTTACGAAATCCTGTCGCTCCGCATGCAGGTACTGAGGCT
The DNA here is from genome assembly GCA_033812955.1 of Syntrophobacteraceae bacterium. Classification (GTDB taxonomy): domain Bacteria; phylum Desulfobacterota; class Syntrophobacteria; order Syntrophobacterales; family Syntrophobacteraceae; genus JADGQM01. The sequence continues at coordinate 5,567 of JAPXSS010000156.1, forward strand.
CTGCCGTTCTCTTGAAGAAACCTCTAAGTCGCTCCAGTCGTGCAACCTCGAACCGATCCCGGGCAACACCCTCGCGGCGGATGAAATCAGCGCGCTGGCGCGCAGCCGGCTGCAGCATTTGCGCGATCGGCTGGAGCAGACGATTGGCCAAACGGTCGCTGCGGGGCAGCCGGATTTTCGCCTGCGCCATATGGTGCGCCAGGTCCAGCGCCTGGACACGGTGCTCGATACCTCCCCCGAGGTGCGGGCCGTGACGGACGAGCTCGTGTCCATCCGGAAAGGTCAACTTGCTAAAAAAATTACCTAATCCGGCTATTTTTGCTTGAGTTTTTACCAAAACTCCGGCATAGTGAATGATGTAAGAGTTTGATATTTTGAGATAATCA
>JAPXSS010000157.1:0-5847 GCA_033812955.1 Syntrophobacteraceae bacterium
CTGAATCCCGGCTGTTGAACGCTTGATGTCCCAATCTCTGGCTTCGGCATCAAATGCTCGGCTCGAAATGCGGTTTGAAAAGCAGCTGAGGGAAGCTTGTCCATTCTCCGCTCACGGATTCAGGTTTGAAAAAGTAAGCCTGTAGCCAGCCTGGAAGTGTTCCAAGCATGACCTCATCCGTGTTCGCATCACCTGGACAGACTCAGGACCGAAGTGCTATCATGCTTACCGTGATCAGCCCTCAAGGCAGGATGATCGGATCGGCGGCGGATGGGGAAGGGACGCATCAGGCCTTCCCGCAATCCCATTGGCGGGGCGGCAGGCGAAGAATCCGAGGTGAAGAAGGCAGCATTATGGGTGGCTTATTCGGCATTGTGTCCCGTGAGAGATGCGTTTTCGATCTTTTCTACGGAACCGACTATCACTCCCACCTCGGGACCCGCCTCGCCGGGATGGCGGTTCGTGGCCCGCAGGGGATCCAGCGCTCGATTCACAGCATCGAGAACAGTTACTTCCGCACCAAGTTCGAGCCGGAACTGGCGAATTTCCACGGCAATGACGGAATCGGGGTGATCAGCGATACCGACCCCCAACCCCTGCTCGTCACTTCTCATCTGGGCACCTTCGGCATTGTAACGGTCGGCAAGGTCAACAATCTGCCCGAGCTGGTGAAGAAAGCCTTTGATCGGCGGCGCAGCTTTTTCGATTCCAGCGGGGGCGTGATCAATCCCACGGAAATGGTGGCCAAGCTGATCTGCGAAGAAGAAACGTTCGAAGCCGGGATTCTCAGGGCGCAGGCTGCCATCCACGGTTCCTGCTCTCTGCTGCTGCTCACCGACCAGGGGATCTACGCCGCTCGTGACCGCCTGGGGCGCACCCCGCTGGCTATCGGCCGGCGGCCGGGAGCGCTGGCAGTGAGCTCGGAGACCTGCGCTTTTCCCAATCTGGGTCTGGAAACGGAGTATTTCCTGGGTCCCGGCGAAGTTGTTTTCATGACCACGGAAGGCTGGGAACAACGGATCGCTCAGGGTCTCCGGATGCAGATCTGCGCCTTCCTCTGGGTCTATTATGGCTATCCCGCCTCCGAGTACGAAGGGATCAATGTGGAGGCCGCCCGCAACGCCTGCGGCGCCGCCCTCGGCCGCCATGATCCGGTTCCCGTGGACTTCGTGGCCGGCATTCCGGATTCGGGCATCGGGCATGCCATTGGGTACGCCAACGAACGGAAGCTGCCTTACTGCCGCCCGTTTGTGAAATACACCCCCACCTGGCCGCGCAGCTTCATGCCGCAGCATCAGGAATGGCGGGACTTGGTGGCCAGGATGAAACTGGTTCCCATCCGCCGCCTGATTCAGGGCAAGAGCCTCCTGTTCTGCGAGGACTCCATCGTCCGAGGCACGCAACTCAAGGATAACATCCGGCTGCTTTTCGATTACGGGGCTCGTGAGATCCACGTGCGGCCCGCCTGCCCTACCCTGATCTTTCCTTGTGAATTCCTCAATTTTTCCACCTCCCGGTCCACGCTCGATCTGCTTGGCCGCAAGATTATCCGAGAATTGGAGGGGACTGACGACGGCGATCTGACCGCCTATGCCCAGGCCGGCTCGGACAAATGCCGGGCAATGGTTGAAAAGATCCGGCGACGGCTGTTCCTGACAACGCTCAAGTATCAGCGCCTCGAAGACCTGGTGGCCTCCATCGGCCTGCCCAGGGAACGGCTCTGCACTCACTGCTGGGACGGATCCAGTTACTGCTGAACGCCCTGAAAGAGTACTGACGAAGCAAATCCGCTAGCTTGAAAGGAGGGTTGAGCATGCTTGAATTGATCAGAAAGGGCTTGATGGCCGGTATCGGAGCGGTGGTCCTGACCACGGAAAAGATCCAGGAGGCGGTCAAGAAACTCGTTGAGGAAGGGAAGATAAGCACCGAGGAGGGCGAGAAGCTGGCTCAGGAATTGGTCAAGAGCGGTGAGCGCCAATGGGATGAGATCGCAACGAAAATAGTGGATACCACCCGGAAGTGGTCGGATGGCATGGAGTATGTGAAGAAGAAGGAACTGGAGGAACTCAAAGAACGCCTCCACCAGTTGGAGGAACGACTGGCGGTCCTGGAGCAGAGACAACCGCCAACGACCTAGTACAGCGCGGCATGAGTCTCAAACCGCTTATGGCAGCTGTCCTGCCGTTCCCCTTGCCGTTGCGTTTCATGTTCATTCAACACAACCTAGCGAGAGCATCGGCCCTAACGCGAAGATGGTAGATGGTAGGTCGCGTTGAGAGGAGCGAAACGCAACCTGTGTAAGGGTGCCGAACTTTCACCGCGCTGTACTAGCGGGGGGTTGCCGGATGCGTCCCCTGATAGAGCACGTAAGCCACCAGGAGCGCCGCCCCGGCTGCCAGAAACAGTGTCGGAAAGCCAGCCCACTGGCCGATGAAACCGAGCATGATCGAGCCGACGAAAGCTCCCGCATCGATGCTGCCGGTGAAGGCCCCGGTGATCTTGCCCCGGCTCGCACCGGGTTCGTCCCGTAACGCCAGGGCGCTGAGACCCGGATAGAGGAACCCGTGACCGCACCCACCCATCATTCCTGCCGCGATCAGCACGCCACTGCCGTAGAGGAACACCAGGCAGAGCAGGCCAAGTCCCGTCAGCAGGATGGCGTAGGGAATGATGCGCTCTTCCCCCAGGCGGTCGGCCAGCCTTGCCCCCAGCAAGCGTGTCAGGACTGCTGACGCCGAGTATGCAAGGTAGTACCAGGAAACAAACCCCACCTGCCGTTCACTGGCGAAGGGGGATACAAAACCGTTGGAAGCCACCAGACCGAACCCGAAGAGGAGAGCCAGGAGCGCTACCAGCGACATCTTCCGACTACGGAAGACGCCAAAGAATGACACGGTGTGGGTGGCCGGGTCATGTCTCAGGGTTTCGCTCAGCGGCAGATGGACGAGCAGAGCCAAAGCCGCCATCAGGCTGGCGCCGAGAAACAGTGCATTGAACCCGAACCGGGTGATGATCAGTTCGGCAAGAGAGGGGCCAACCGCCGTGCCGACGATTCCGGATACCCCAAAGATCCCCAGCCCTTCATTGAGACGCCCTTCCGGGATCAGGTCGGCCACGAAGGTGAAAGCCGCCGTCAGGCATATGGCAAAGCCCATGCCGTGAATGATGCGAACCGCCAGAAGAGGGAGATAAAACTCGTTCAGACTCCCCTGGAAGCAGAGATACGCCAATGGCATCACGCTCATCTGCAGGCACCCGATCATGTAGCTTCGCTTGCGCCCAATCCGGTCGATCATTTCGGAGATCCACGGGCGGCAGACCACCGACGCGAGCGTGAAGACTCCCATCACGATGCCGATATCCACATCATTACCGCCACACCGCAGGATGTAGAGAGGAAACAGAAAAAAGGACCCGAAGCTGGAGAGAATCAGAAAGTTGGCCAGGCCCAGAGCAAAGAAGGTTCTCGTGTACAACACTGATCGTCCTCAACGGCTGGTGAGCACCGTGCTTCTATGGTGTTGAACGGAATCAGCGCCAGTATCGCCACAAAGGAGTTCTCTGACAAGGGAGCAGAACCGGTTTGTATACAGGATGCCCGCCGGCCAGCCGGGATCAATCCGCAGACAACCCCAAACTCGAAAGGAGCGGATTACATGAAGGTCATGGCCTTTAACGGCAGCGCCCGTAAGGACGGGAATACCGCCATTCTTATTCGAACGGTCTTCAGCGAATTGGAAAAGGAAGGGATCGAAACCGAACTGCTCCAACTCGCCGGGAAGAAGATCCAGGGTTGCACCGCCTGTTTCAAATGTTTCAAGAACAAAGATGGGCAGTGCGCCATCAAGAAAGATGTGGTCAATGAATGCATCGCCAAGATGGCTGAAGCCGACGGGATCATCCTCGGGTCTCCCACCTACTTTGCGAACATCACTTCCGAGCTGAAAGCCCTTATCGACCGTGCGGGCCTCGTTTCCCGCGCCAACGACGACCTGTTCCAGCGCAAACTGGGAGCGGCGGTGGTGGCGGTGCGCCGGGGAGGAGCGATCCACGCCTTCAACTCCATCAACCACTTTTTCTTCATCAATCAGATGATCGTACCCGGGTCCATTTACTGGAACATGGGAATCGGTCTCGACCGGGGGGCAGTGGAAGAAGACGAAGAAGGTCTGCAGACCATGCAGATCCTCGGTCGGAATATGGCATGGCTTCTCAAGAAAATCCACGGCGGCGACCAAGCCTCTAGTTGAGCTGCGCGATCCGATTCGGGAATTCCATCGGGCAGGATAAACGTACTGCCTTTTACAGGGGATCTTGGCGAGGATCGAGCTCTCCCTGCCCCCGACTGGTCCACCGAGGCGGGTGGTCATCGCATCAGGATCCGGGGCCGGCAGCGAAATTGACGGCTAATCACGCCAGGGAAAGCCACGCTCGCCGGACTTCGATCAGTGCGGTCCTGCCACGATTCCCGCCATAACCGCCGAATCATTTGGCCCCCGGAAGGAATGCCGCCGGATATCCCGGACGTTAGCACGGGTGAGCATTTCGCCGAGTTGGGCTTCCGAGTAAGACTGACCACCTGCCGTATTGAGGAGCATGTTGAGGGAAAAGAGGGCCGGAAAGAGCGGACCGTCCAGGGTGTTGTTGAGGATGAATTCATGGATCATGATGAGACCGCCCGGTTCGAGTGCCGCCACGGCTTTGTCGATCATTCTCCGGCAGTCATCGGGGCTCTCACCATGAAGGATATGCGACAGCCAGGCAACATCATAAGTGCCAGGAATTGTTTCATCGACATAATCACCATCGAGAAAGGCAATCCGATCGTTCAGCCCGAACCGGGCGATAGTTTGTTCGGCAAACGGCCGGGTGGAGGGAAGATCATAGACCGTCGCCTGCAGGTGAGGGTGATTCAGGCAGAAGTGGATGGCATACGTACCGGGACCGCCGCCCAGATCGAGCAGATGGCGGCGCCCGGTCAGGTCGATCGCCTTGGTCAAGGTCGGGGCAATGAGCATGCCATTATTGAACATGCCCATGAGGAAACTCTCACGGCGCTCATCATCTCCGGTCGAGGACCCGCCTCCGACCGGCTTTCCGGACTGCACCACGGTCCCGAGCTGGGCCCAGGTTGCCACCAGGTGATGATGGTGCATGATCATATAGCCGAGATATTGCGGTGCGTCTTTAACAAGAAAGGTGAGACTGACCGGGGTGTTGGAAAAAACCCCTTCATTCTTGACGAGAAACCCCATGGCGGTCAGAGCATTGAGCAGCATGCCCACCGCCCGCTCCTCAGCCGACAGCCGCCCGGCAACCTCACCCGCCGTCAGGTGTTCCTCGCCGATCGCGGTAAAGACCCCGAGCTTCACGCCCGCATGCAACGTGCAAGTCTGCCAGTAGTATCCCGAAAGTTCGAGAATGCTTTTCGGATTCCAGTCGTCTTTGCCCATGTACGCTCTCCTTGGTCTCAGTTGCGGGGTGCCACCGGATTCTTCCCACCCTTCCCTCCGCCCCGGTATTTCCAGGCGGATTCAACGCACCCTAGAACAGGGCCAGGTGGATTTCAATGCCAAAATCCGACTCGCTGCCAGGCTGGGGGTAGGCTTCTCACGACCGCTCTCGAAACCCCATCCGGCTTTACCGCATGGGCATTTGACCGATGCCCCATCCCAGGGCAATCGCATGAAATTCCCACAGCGGGGGAGAGCCGCAACCAAACCGAACCACGGAGGCACAGAGGAGATTCCTTTTTTGCCCGGCTGGGAGACGACAGCCGGTCAAAAGCGCTCCGTCTTCGGATGACACATAGTCAATTGGCCAGGCGTTTTGTTCCTCCCTTGAGGG
>JAPXSS010000158.1:0-5805 GCA_033812955.1 Syntrophobacteraceae bacterium
TCCGCTTCAAGGTCGACTCAAAGGAGGTGGACGAAAAAATAAGAGAATTGGAAAGGGACACCTACTCGACCCATCATATCCGTGTGGTGACCAGCGGCGGCGGAAGCGGGAGCGGCGGTTCGACCGGCTACAAGTACGGCGACAGCGACACCTACGAAGGCAGTGCGGCGGAGAAGTACTGGATGGAATACTACGGCTTCCGCCTGGGCGGCCTGATCCGACCCATCGCTGACCTGGTGGCACGGGCTTCACGGCCAATAAGGAGATTCGCCCAAGGCGGCTTCAACCGCATTCAGGGAGCCTTGGCAGGCTGGGGCGGCGGCGACCGCATCCGGGCGCTGCTCGAAGCCGGGGAATTTGTTATCCGCAAAGAAGCCGTTGCGAAATACGGCGCTGGGTTCTTCGAGCTGCTCAACAACATGAAGCTTAATCTCCCCTCGGTCATTGAAGCCATTGCCACGCCCCCGCAGATCCCGCGCCATGCCTACGCGGAAGGCGGCCCGGTGATCGCGGCGGCATCCGGCTCCGGAGCACCCTCCGAAACCATCACCTGGCGCTGGCAATTGAACGATAAGGAGTATCCGCTCACCCTGACCGGCCCGCGAGGCACGGCAAGCCTCATGCGCGAACTGGAAAAGGAACTGGGCCGGGCGGGACTGACCAGGTCAAGGACATGATCCATGTTCTCTTTTTATTCCACCGAGGTTGCACCTACGACGACACCGGAAACACTGTCACCGGCACCACTGACACTGATTACCCTGGATCAGGACCCGTTGTTTGGTACGTACGAACCGGAAGCGGGGCAGATGGGGAGAGGGTCGCAAAACCCAACCCTCGGCGGCGTGGTGATCCAGGATTTTGGCGTCATCTTGCAGGACCAGCGTATCACGATCGCAGAAGACAACGCCTTGAGCCAGGCTACGGTCGACGCCCTCCGGTCTGCCTCAGCAATCGCAGGCGGCGAGTATTTCTTCACCGATGGCTATGACGTTTGGAAGGTTGCCTTCGTGCGGCCGGGCGGCTTCCGCGCCTGGCGGAATATCCTCTCCGCTGCAAAGGGGGTCACTATCTATTCCTATGAGCTCAACCTGGTGGTGCTCGAAGCCATGTGACGGGAGGATTTCGGCCTGGTTCTGGCTGTGGTTGAGGGTGAGGAGTGAAACGGCATGGACAAGAGCTTTCTGAAAGCAGTCGAAAAGGTCCTGCGCCACGAGGGTGGATATGTGAACGACCCGGCCGATGTTGGCGGAGAGACGAAATATGGCATCAGCAAGCGGAGTTATCCGCACATAGACATCAAGTCCCTCACCCGTGAGCAGGCCGTGAGGATCTATTACCAGGATTGGTGGCAGCGCTACGGCTACGACATGATAGCTGATGCGAATCTGGGCGCGAAAACCTTCGACTTGGCCGTAAACATGGGGGCCAGGCAAGCTCACAAACTGCTGCAGCGGAGCGTCAATGCAACGTCCCCTGCGGGTTTGTCGGTGGACGGCATTCTCGGCCCATTGTCGCTGGAAGCCATCAACAATCACCCTCATCCTCCGTATTTGTTCGCTGAATACAGGCTGCGGGCGGTGACATTCTATTTGGACCTCAATAAGCCGAAATACCTGGCCGGATGGGTTCGGCGGGCTTTGGATTAGGGCGTTTTAAATGACAGACTGGCGCATTTTCCTAAACGATACGGACATCAGCGATAAGGTCGCTTCCTTCACCGTGACCTGTGACGCGACGTCCTATTGCCGCCAGCTTTCGGTGGTGATCGCCGATCCCACGGTCTATGCCGGGCTTGATTTCCTGAGTGTGCCGGACGCCCCGGTCATCGAGGCCTATGTGTATGTGGGCGATGAGACAGCGCCCGACTTTCCGGACGATTACACCTGCCTGGGGTCCTTCTTTGCCGAACGAGCCACACATCTCGACACGCCCAACGACAGCATCACCTCTGAGCTGTGGGGACGGTCGAAGACGGCCCTCCTCGGGAGTCCCTTCGCCGCCAAGGTGACGAAGAGCTGGACCGAAGACACCTCTTTCTACGCGATCTGCGAAGAAATGTGCGCCCTCTGCGGCGTCACCTGGGACCCGGATTACTCGACCCTGCCGGATTTCTTCATTTTCGCGGGCACCTACGAGGCGGAAAACCTCTACCCCATTGACGTGATCACGGAACTGGCCCGCTTCGCCGCCGGGGATTCGGTCTACATTACCACCGACGGGCAGGACCGGCTGCGGATCATCGCCGCAGAATACGCGCCGGAGGTAGGAGCGTCCGCCTTCACGGTCGGCGATGACAACCTCATGCAGCTATCGGAATCCGTCGAATGGCCCGATTTCGGCAACCGGATCAAGATTTCGGCGGTGGGTTCTACAGCGGGCTGGCGGGTGATTCTCTCCATTCCCGAGCCGTGTCTCAACGCTACCGGATCGGCCCGTACCCGGCTCTATGCGCAGGTGCTCGACCAGGACGGGGAACCGCAAAACGACATTCCGGTCGATTGGTCGCTGTCCCGCAGCCTGGTGTCCCTCGATGCCGCGACCACCAACACCCAGACCCTCACCATCAGCAATGAGGCCCAGCGGGCGAAATCCTATTATGAGGTAGACGTTACCTTCCCGCCCACGTCGGTGATCGGCGTCTGGACGGCCCGCGACACCCGGCGCGAAAACAACCTGGTCGCCTCGGGCTACGAACTGGACGGCAACACCATCATTCTGTCGGCGCAGCTCACGTATTGCGACCAGAGCCTGATCATCACCTATGAGGCGGCCGGCATGGCCATCAACTGGGCAACTGCCGGGACCTCGCCGGGCACGGAGAAGGTGACCGCCGATGTGGGCGGCAACAGCGACACCCAGGAGCTCTACATCGATAATCCGTGCGCCTGCCCGCCGGATCTGACCTTGCGCGCCAGCCCGAGCAGCATCAAGGTGGGGGAAACATCCCTCATCATTGCCTACCTCGAGATCGCCGGAGCCCCGGTCACCGAGGGCCGAAAGATCTGGATGACCATCGATTCGACCCCGGCCAGGGGGGCAATCGGGTGGACCGAGAATAATCTAGGCAAAGTCGGAGTCAGCAATGAGCGGACCGCGGCTATCAACGAGATCGCTGGAGCTACCCAATGCGAACTGGAAATGTTCCCCGATTCGGTCAGTTCCATCTACCAAAGCGATACCGAAGGGAATGCGCTGGGCGGCAACCTCTACGACAGCCACACCGGGAAGGTGGTGACGCTCAATACCGCTCTTCCGACGGGGACCGATCTCCTCGCCAACTATACGACTATCGGCGCTATCGTGAACGACTACGAAGGGATTGAAGTTGGAGAAGATCGTGTCCGGGCGCTGATCTCAACGACCCGCGAGGAACGTACCGAGGCGACGTGCCGCATCCGGGTGAACGATGACAGCAACTCCGACGGCGCCCCGGCCGATTGCTGCGACGACGGCCGGGAGGACAGCGACCGGGACAGCAGCCCGAGCGATAATGACAACAAGTATGACTGGCTTCCGGAGACCAAGCCCACTCCGCACGTGGTGCACTGCCTGGGCGCTGACGGCAAGGTGATTACCTGTCAGCCCGGCCAGGTGTGCTGTCAGAAAAACGGCGTTTGGGGGTGCTACGCCTGGAACGAATGCGACCAGGTCCCCGACACCTGCTATCCGGTCAACTGCCGCGAAAACCCGTCCCCCGATTGCCTGGGGAGCCGCTTCACCACGGCCCTGGCGGATAATGCCGCGTTTGGCTGCTCCTGCGAAGAACTGTGCTCGAAGGAATTCGACGCCTACGGCACCACTCAGAACTATGACGGCGCGAGCATGCGCATGGTGGCTGACATCGTGATGGAGGACCACGGCCATGCCCTCGGCACCCCGGAATTCTGGGAAAAATTCGAGGAACTGAAAACCGACGCGCTCACCTCTTGCCGCGAGCAGTGCGGCGACTGCGCCACAGCCGAGCCGATCACCATCGAGGGCGATGACGCGGTGGTCCAACCGGGCGCGGTGACGTTCACGGCCTCGGGCGGGATGGGCGCGGTCAGCTGGAGTGTGGCCGGAACCGAGAGCCAAGGAGGGGCATCTATCGGCCAGGACGGCACCCTGGAACTCGGTGAATCAGCCTGCGGTTCGTACACCATTACCGCAACTGATATTTGCGGTAATGCCGCGACAAAGACGGTGCGCGTGTCGAATGGAGGAAAATGGGTACTTCTACCATATCCAGCAGGGCAATCCGCCTGGTGCAAGAGAATAGGACCAGGGGGGGTAGGTTGGTGTTCATGGTCATGCAATTATGGTACCTGTTCATATTATACGGAATATAGCGGTAATCACAGATTTGATCTAAGATTTTCATTGGGAGAATATTGTGCATATTCCTACGATGAGGGGTTCCCACCGACATATGTTCCTGTTCCTGGTAATCAGTTTGGGATCTGTACCAGTTGGGTAAATAGAACGTGGACGTATCCAACGTATTACGTCCAGGAGTGGAGCATAATAACTATTCAGGCAGTTGTAATTGCTCAACCCCCCCTGTTGAAATCACCCAGCGAGCACAGAGGGCAAGGTCACTCGTCAAGCTTTGAGGCGTTCATCCTCACCCGAATCGTAGCGCGTTTCCAGACGAGGTCCTTAGAAAGTTCGGGACATCGCCGTTTTTCTCTGCTATAGGAGGCTGGAATGGTGCGAATAGAGCGCACAGAGCACCGACGAAAGGTTGAGGATGTCCGAGCCCAACGCAACGTTCTGCCTGTTGGTTCCCGATTTGACGACCCTGTCCGACGAGGAAAAGGACGCTCTGATCGTCAAGCTGTGGAGCGAAACGGTTGCCTTGCGGCTGGAAGTTGAACACCTTCGCAACCTCAATACGGCCCTTGAACGGCGCCTGTCGGAGCTGGAAAACAAACTCAACCAACCGCCCAAGGATTCGTCCAACTCCAGTATCCCTCCTTCAAAAGACAGGAAGAAGAACAAACCAGCAAGGCCAGCGCGCAAAGGGGTTCGAAGGGCCAGTATCGGACGCAAGGGCGGTGGAAGACCGCTGGATCCCAATCCCGATCAACAAATCCATGCCAAGGCCAAGACGTGCCCTCATTGCGGCCGCGGAGTTTCAGAAGCCGAGCAACATCTTCATGCCGTCTATGACAAGATCGAGGTCCCCCCTGTCAAGCCCGTCGTCACCCGAGTGCATCAGTACGGCGGGCACTGCGGGTCCTGCGATCAAGACTACGTGAGTCCCGTTCCGCGGGGAATGGAGCCCGGCAGTCCTTTTGGAGCTTCCATCCAGGCGCTGGCAACCTACTACCGATACACGCACGCCATAAGCTATGAGCGCCTCTCCGGGATGTTTGCCGACCTATACAATCTCCTCATCAGTGAAGGGGCTTTGGCCAACTTGTTTCTGTCCGCGAAGAACCGTATCGATGATCGCACCGCGGAAATCCTGGAACGAATCAGGAGCAGTCGTCTGATCTGCAGCGACGAGACCGGTGTGCGGGTCAACGGTCGCAACGAGTGGGAATGGGTCTTCCAAAACCAGGATGTGTGTATCCATGTGATCCGTCCGAGCCGAGGCAGTGCCGTGATTCGGGAAGTCATGGCCGGGCACCGCCCCAAAATTTGGGTCTCCGACCTGCTCAAATCTCAGAAGAACAATCCTGCCGAGTTGTGGCAGGTGTGCCTGGCCCACCAGTTGCGTGATTGCGAGTATGCCGTGGATGCGGGCGATTCCATCTTTGCTCCCCGGATGAAACGGATTCTGCTGAGGGCCATCGCCATCCATCGACGAAGAGGGAC
>JAPXSS010000159.1:0-5671 GCA_033812955.1 Syntrophobacteraceae bacterium
CGGTGGTGAGGTAGGGCACCTTGTACTTGATGGCGGCCTTGCGGATATAGGAATCGTCGTATTTGCTCAGCTTGCCCGCCGGGGTGTTGATGACCAGCTGGATTTCCTTGTTCTTGATGGCATCCAGGATGTTGGGGCGCCCTTCGTGCAGCTTGTCGATCTGCTCGGCGACGATGCCGTTTTCCACCAGGAACTGATGCGTCCCTCGGGTGGCCTTGATCTTGAATCCCAACCCGGCAAAGTGCTGGGCCGCATGCAAGATGGCCTGCTTATCCGTGTCGGCTGTGGTGATGAGCACCGTGCCTTCGGTGGGCAGGCGCTGCAGCGCACCCTCCTGGGCCTTGAAGTATGCCTGGCCGAAAGAGTCGGCCATACCGAGCACCTCGCCGGTCGAGCGCATTTCGGGGCCGAGAACCGGGTCAACTTCCGGGAACATGTTAAAGGGAAAGACCGCTTCCTTGACTCCGAAATGAGGAATATGCCGGGGTTTCAGATTGAGGTCGGCCAGCTTTTTCCCCAGCATGAGCTGGGTAGCGAGGCGCGCCATGGGAATGTTGCAGACTTTCGAGACCAGCGGCACCGTGCGCGATGCTCGCGGATTGGCTTCCAGGACGTACACGGCATCGTTGGCGATGGCGTACTGCATGTTCATGAGCCCGACCACATTGAGCTCCATGGCAATTTTGCGGGTGTATTCGTAGATGGTGTCGAGATGCTTGGCCGGGATGCTGATGGGGGGAATGACGCAGGCTGAATCCCCGGAATGAACCCCCGCCAGTTCGATATGTTCCATTACCGCCGGGACGAAGGCATCCTGGCCGTCGGCGATGGCGTCGGCTTCGGCTTCGATGGCGTCTTCCAGGAACTTGTCGATGAGGATGGGCCGGTCGGGAGTGACGCCCACCGCGGCGGCGACATACTGTTCGAGCATCTCCCGGTCATGCACCACTTCCATCCCCCGCCCGCCGAGCACGTAAGAGGGCCTGACCATGAGCGGATAGCCGATGCGCTCGGCAACGTCGAGGGCCTGGTCGAGGGTGTCCGCCATCCCCGACTCCGGCATGGGAATGCCCAGCTTCTTCATCATCTGTCGAAAGCGATCGCGGTCCTCGGCCAGATCGATGGCGTCCGGCGAGGTGCCCAGGATCTTTACGCCCGCCTCGGCCAAGTCCCGGGCGATATTGAGCGGGGTCTGGCCACCGAACTGGACAATGACTCCTTCGGGTTGTTCCTTTTCGTAGATGGCGAGCACATCTTCGACCGTGACCGGCTCGAAATAGAGCTTGTCCGCGGTATCGTAGTCGGTCGAGACGGTCTCCGGATTGCAATTGACCATGATCGACTCGATCCCTTCGTCGCGGAGGGCGAACGCGGCGTGCACGCAGCAGTAGTCAAATTCGATCCCTTGCCCGATGCGGTTGGGGCCGCCGCCGAGGACTATGATCTTGCGGCGGTCGCTCCGGGAGACTTGGTCGGGGGCGTTGTAGGACGAGTAATAGTAGGCGGCGTTCTCGACGCCGCTGACCGGTACCGCGTGCCAGCCGTGGACCACGCCGAGCGTTTTGCGGTGATTGCGGATCTCAGCCTCTTCACAACCCATGAGCTGGGCCAGATAGCGATCGGAAAAGCCGTCGCGCTTGGCCAGCGTCAGCAGTTCATCCGGCAGCCTGGTGTGGCGGTGGGCCAGGATTTCCTCTTCGAGGTTCACCAGGGCTTTCATCTGCTCCAGGAACCAGGGTTTGATATGAGTCTTCTGGTAGAGGGTCTCGACTGCGGCTCCCTTCCGCAGTGCTTCATACAACAGAAAATGGGTTTCACTGGAAGGATAGACCAGCCGTTCCATGAGTTCTTCGAGGGGAGTCTCGTGGAAGTCTCTGGCAAAACCCAGCCCATGGCGGCCGGTTTCGAGTGACCGGATGGCCTTCTGAAAGGCTTCCTTATAGGTCTTACCAATGCTCATCACCTCGCCGACAGCCCTCATTTGGGTCCCCAGTTTGTCTTCGACCCCCCGGAACTTCTCGAAGGCCCAGCGGGCGAATTTCACGACCACATAGTCCCCCCAGGGGGTATACTTGTCGAGGGTCCCTTCCCGCCAGTAGGGCATCTCATCCAGGGTGAGCCCCCCCGCAAGGCTGGCGGAAACCATGGCGATGGGAAAGCCGGTCGCCTTGGAAGCGAGCGCGGAAGACCGGGAGGTCCTTGGGTTGATTTCGATCACCACCACCCGGTCGGTCCTGGGATCGTGGGCGAACTGGATGTTGGTGCCCCCGATGACGTCGATGGCTTCCACGATATCGTAGGAATATTTCTGGAGCCGTTCCTGCAATTCCGGGGCAATGGTCAGCATGGGCGCAGTGCAGTAGGAATCTCCCGTGTGCACGCCCATGGCGTCGACATTTTCAATGAAACAGACCGTGATCCGCTGGTTCTTGGCATCCCGTACCACTTCGAGTTCCAGCTCTTCCCAGCCGAGGACCGACTCCTCGATCAGAATCTGGCCGATGAGACTGGCCGAGATCCCGCGACCGGCAATGGTACGCAGTTCTTCCACGTTGTAGACCAGGCCGCCCCCGGTTCCGCCCATGGTATAAGCCGGGCGCACGACGACCGGGTAGCCCAGGTCCGCGGCAATACGTTCCGCTTCCTCAACGCTGAAAGCCGCCTCGCTCCTGGGGATATCGATTCCCAGCCGATTCATGGTTTCCTTGAAAGCAATCCGGTCCTCGCCCCGTTCGATGGCGTCGGCCTGTACCCCGATGATCTTGACCCCGTGAGCAGCCAGGACGCCCTTGCGGGAGAGCTCAGCGGTGAGGTTCAGCCCCGTCTGGCCGCCGAGATTGGGTAGAATCGCGTCCGGCCGCTCCGTTTCGATGACTTTGGTCAGGAACTCGAAGGTCAGGGGTTCGACGTAGGTGGCGTCAGCCATGCCAGGGTCGGTCATGATCGTCGCGGGGTTGGAATTGACCAGCACGATTTCATAGCCGAGTTTGCGGAGCGCCTTGCAGGCCTGGGTTCCGGAATAATCGAATTCGCAGGCCTGGCCGATGATGATGGGGCCAGACCCCAGGATCATGACCTTCTTGATGTCGTCTCGCCTGGGCATATGCTTTCACCTTTCTTCGGAGCCATTGTTAAGTCTCTCTTACAGGGAAATCCGAAAGGTGATCGTATAGCTTTCTTGGGACACTTTGTACAGTCGGAATCGGTCACCCTCCAGACCCTTGCCCCAGCTGCTCGAAGAGCTCCCAGAAAGTGGGAAACGACTTGGCGACGGCTTCTGCGCCGTCGATGGTCACGCCCTCGAGGCAAAGTCCCATCAAGGCAAAGGCCATGGCGATGCGGTGATCGTTGTAGACCGTGATGGGGCTTTTGGGCGGGCGCGCTGCTCCGCCTTCGATCACTAGGCCGTCCGGCTGCTCGGCCACGGGTACGGCAAACCGGCCCAGTTCGGTGGCGAGAGCATGGAGCCGGTCCGATTCCTTGACCCGCAGATGGGCCACGTTGCGAATCCGGCTGTGCCCCCGGGCGAAGGCGGCCATGACGGCAACGGTCGGGACCATATCCGGCATGGCATTCATATCCAGGTCTACGGGCCGCAACCGGTCGGGCCCGTGCACCGTGACGCCCTCTTTACCCCAAAAGATGCGGCAGCCCATCTCCTCAAGCACTTCCAGCAGCCGGAGGTCCCCCTGCCGGCTCCGGGGTGACAGGGGGGAAGTGGTGATGTCGCCGCCGGTCAGGGCCGCCGCCGCCCAGAAGTAGGAGGCGGACGAGCAGTCGCCTTCCACGGTGCAGGACGCTGCCAGGTAAGGTTGCGGGGCAGGGATGGCGATCTGATTGCCGGCCGTCCGGGTAAAGTGAATACCTGCCTCGGCCATCATCTCGAGGGTCAGGATGACGTATGGCAGCGATGCAACCGGCTCCAGCCAGCGGATACGAGCTTCCTTCTTGGCGCACGGCGAGGCAATGAGCAGAGAAGAGAGGAACTGGCTGCTCTGGCGGGCATCAACCAGGACGTCCCCGCCGTTCAGCCCTTGGCTCACAATCTCGATGGGCGGATAGCCGGGCTCCTTCAGGCAGCGGCAGGCCGCTCCCAGCGCCTCCAGAGCGTCGAGCACCGGCCCCACCGGCCTCTGGCGAAGGCGCGGGGAACCGTCGAAAATGAACCTCCCTTGGCCGGCTGCCGCCAGCGACAGCAGAAGGCGCATACTGGTTCCGCTGTTGCCGAGGAAGATGGGACCGTCGGACTGAGTCCAGCGCCGGGCCGGTGGTCTTACCAGGAGTGCCGTTTCGCCCCAGGTGATGGTGGTTCCCAAGCGGCGCAGTGCCTCGGCGGTCAGGAGCGTGTCCTCAGCTGCCAGGGCATTGGTGATGGTGCTTTCGCCCTGAGCCAGGGACGCCATCAGGAGGGCCCGATGGGTGATCGATTTGGAACCCGGCAAACGGATTGCGGCTTTGATTCTATGCCCCTTTGGAAGGCGCTTGATATTCTTTTTCATCAGCAAGAATCCCCAGCAATGCAGTTCTCATGATCGGCAGGACCACCTCGGGTCGGATCAGCTCACCAAACCACCACCCCAGTTGGGCAACCCCCTGGTGCAGGAGCATCTCCATACCGGTTACGGTGGTGCAGCCCGCGGCCCTGGCCTTGCACAGGAAAGGCGTCCACAAGGGTCGGTAAACGGTATCCATGGCCACGGTTCCCGGCTGGAAATGGGAATCAGGAATGAGGGTGAACTCCGTATCGTCCAGAAGCCCGAGTGAGGTGCACTGGACCAGGATCTGGAAGGTTGTACCCCCAGCCTGCTTCCCGAGCTCGGCAAGCGGGAAGAATTCACCGTTGAGGGCCTTGGCAAGGTCTTCACCCCGTGCTGTCCCCCGGTTCGTAACGCTCACGACCGCACCCTCCCGCTTCAACCCATAGCCCACCGCCCGGGCGACTCCGCCGGCGCCGATGAGCAGGACCCGCCGTCCTTTGAGTGTGGTAGGGGTGAGGCGTGAGGGAGTCCTCGCAGGGTGCTCCAGGGCATGGTAGAGGGCCACGAGCGCGCCAAGCCAGTCGGTATTGCACCCTTCCCAGCGGGACCTGCAGAGGCGCAGGGTGTTGACGGCTCCCATCGCGCGGGCGGGCTCATCGCTCAGTGCAGCCAGCCGGAAAGCTGCTTCCTTGTGGGGGATGGTGACACTCAAGCCCTTGATGCCGACTCGCGCCAGGAGCGGCAGATCTTCCGGCAGGTCATCCACCTGCAAAGCCACGTACAGTGCCGGGATACCCAGCGCCTCGAACACCGCATTCATCATGGGCGGACTCAAGCTATGGGCCACCGGGTTCCCGATCACGGCATAGAGGTCCTTCTGAACCGGTCGAATCATGCCTCACCCCTCACCCTTCAACTCCTTCAACACCCGTCGCATCGCGCCGGCGGTCCACTGTCCCGGTGCCGCAGGGGCCAGTTCGGGGAGCTGCACGTAGGTCCAGGGACTGCCCAGCAGCAATCCGATGAGGCGGCTCCAGCGGCCCAGCGGTCCCATGCAGAAGGCGATCACCGCAACTCCCAGGTGGTCGCGTCCGAAAGGAATGAGCTCGAGCACTCGGAGGTTGTCTTCGGGTGCTTGAGCGGTGGTCACGATCTTGAGGGTGTCGGGCTGACTGGCAGCCATTGCTTCAGCG
>JAPXSS010000160.1:0-5652 GCA_033812955.1 Syntrophobacteraceae bacterium
GGGCCGGCCCCCGGACCTCCTCCGCCGTGGGGGGTGGAAAAGGTCTTATGGAGGTTCAAGTGGAGCACATCCACGCCGAGGTCGCGCATGCTCACCATGCCCATGAGCGCGTTCATATTGGCTCCGTCGGCGTACACGAGGCCGTCGCGGGAGTGGACGACGGCAGCGATCTTGACCAGTTCTTCCTCGAAAAAACCGAGAGTATTGGGGTTGGTCACCATGATCCCTGCAGTCTCATCGTCCATGACCTGGGCAATGGTTTCAGCGGAAAGGATGCCCCGTTCGTTGGATTTGACGTTCACCGGGAGGTAGCCGCACAGCGCAGCACTGGCCGGGTTGGTGCCGTGGGCGGTATCCGGAACGATGATCTTGGACCGGCGGGAACCCCGGCTCTGGTGATAGGCATGGAAGATGAGGATGCCGGTGAGCTCGCCATGGGCGCCGGCGGCAGGTTGCAGGCTGACGGCTTCCATGCCGGTGACCTCCGCCAGAAAACGTTCCAGTTCAAACATCATCCGCAAGAGGCCCTGTGACAGGGAAGCCGGAAGTAGCGGGTGCGCCCCGGTGAATCCGGGCAGCGCTGCCTGCCGCTCATTGGTTTTGGGATTGTATTTCATGGTGCAGGAACCCAGTGGATACATTCCCGTGTCCACTCCAAAATTCCAGGTGGAAAGGCGGGTGTAATGGCGGACCACTTCAACCTCGCTCAGGTCCGGTAAATCCGGAGCATTCCCCACAAGCGCCTCGTCGACCGGAAAAGAGTCGATATCGCGTCGGGGCAGGGAAAAACCTCTTCGGCCCGTTTTTCCTATTTCGAACAGTAACGGTTCGTTGAGTATCAACCCGCTGGTGCCAACGGAACCCTTCATGATTCTACCTTTCTTCTCTTCGGCCAGGACCGGCTGCCGAATGCACAGCCGGTGACGACAGCCGGGATCTGCTCCCATCCTTGCTCACAAACATGCTCGCGATGGCGGTCATCTGCTCAGGAGCTTGACCAGAGCGTCCATATCGCGCCTGCTCTTCGTTTCCGTCACCGCCAGGAGGTAGTGGTTGGGCAGTTCCGGGTAATAGGCCGCCAGGGGCAGCCCCGCCACGATCTTCTCGCGCAAGAGCCGCTGATAGGTTCCGGCGAAGTCTGCTGGAAATTCCACCACGAATTCGTTGAAGCTGGTGCTGGAAAACGGGATCTTGAATCCTGCTCCCGCCAGCTGCTGCTTGAGATACTCACTCTTGTCATAATTCAGACGTGCCAGTTCCCGCAGCCCCGTTCCTCCCAGGGAAGCCAGATACATGGCCGCCGTGGTAGCGCAAAGACCGCTGTTGGTGCAGATATTGGACGTGGCTTTTTCGCGCCGGATGTGCTGCTCACGGGTGGCAAGGGTCAGCACGAAGCCGGTCTTGCCGGTTCGGTCCGTGGTCTTGCCTACCAGGCGGCCGGGCATGCTGCGCAGGTACTCGTTGCGGCAGGCCAGCATGCCGAGGGCTGGCCCTCCATAGCTCTGGGGGATTCCGAAACTCTGGCCTTCGCCGCAGGCGATGTCAGCACCCTGGCTGCCAGGGCTTTTGAAGAGCCCGTAGGCAAGCGATTCGGTAAAGGAAGTGATAAAAAGAGTCTTGGTACTGTGGGTGAGATTACCCACTGCCGCTAGGTCCTCGATGCATCCAAAGAAGTTGGGAGACTGCACGGCAATGGCTGCCAGATCGCCCAAAGCCGGCACCTTCTGAAGATCGGTCCGGCCATCGGCAAGATAGGGCAGTTCGATCATCTCGATCCCGGGTGGCTCCAGATAGGTCCGAATAACACGCCGGTAGAGCGGATGAATGAGGGAGGACAGGGCAACCCTCTTCAGGCGGCTGGCCCGGGTGGCCATGAGCAGTGCCTCCGCCAGTGCCGAGGCACCGTCATACATGGAGGCGTTGGCGACGTCCAGTCCCAGGAGCCTGGCAACCAGGGTCTGGTATTCAAAAATGGCCTGCAGGGTACCCTGGCTGATTTCCGGTTGATAAGGGGTATAGGCGGTGGAGAACTCCGAACGACCCAGCAGGTAGAAAACGGAAGCCGGAATGACATGCTCGTAGCTGCCGGCCCCCAAGTATACCCGATATCCCGGTGAAGTTGCCATGGTGCCGGCAAGGGCATCCATGTGGGCGTTCAATTCCCACTCCGTCAGGGGCTCCGGCAGCGTGAGCGAATCCGTGCGCCGGCAGTCCTCGGGAATGGTCGAAAAGAGTGCATCCAGGCTTTCCGCTCCGATGACCTGGAGCATCTCCGCAATATCTTCGGGAGTATGAGGCAGGTATCTCATGCTTCGTGGCCCTTCAACATCTCGAGGTAGGCTTCCTGCGTCATCAGGGTTTCCCATTCAGCCGCATTGGCGGGTTTGAGTTCGAGAATCCAACCGTCGCTGTAGGGAGATTCGTTCACCAGGCCGGGCGAGTCTTCAAGGGCTTCGTTGATGGCGACAACCTCCCCGCTCATCGGGATATACATCTCGGCAACCGCTTTGACCGATTCCAACGTTCCACACACCTGGTCTTTTTGAAAGACCGCCCCGACTTCGGGCATCTCGACGAAGACGATATCTCCAAGCTGATCCTGAGCGTAATCGCTGATGCCTACCCGTACCTTTTCGCTGCCAACCTGCCGGGCGTATTCATGGTCCTTTGAGTAACGCACCTCTTCCGGAAAACTCAACTCACCAAGTTCCTTCATGCCTTTTCCTCCTCCAATAGGTCCTCTTCTCGCCAACGTTGCTGACTATCGAGCAATAAGCATAGAGTACCGGGTATCTGGGTTGAAGCGGAACAGTACACGCTTTTGCCGTTGTCCAAAAGTGAAAGACTGCATCCTAGTTTTCCCCCCTGCGCAAAACAAGCGATATTTTTTGCCTGCTGACTTGATCTCCTGTAACATGAGCACCCATTCGGAGCGGCAGGACACGGCGGGATGGCTTTGGGCTGTTTTGCAGCGGCCGACAGGAGAGGTGGAGAAGGGTCGAGAACGATAATTGAGGACGATCATCATGGCGTTAAGAGTTGCGGTCCTGGGAGCGGGGCCGGGGGGATATGTGGCGGCTGTCCGTGCTGCGCAGCTGGGGGCGGAAGTTACGGTTATCGAAGCGGACCGGATTGGCGGAACTTGTCTGAACTGGGGATGCATTCCATCGAAGGTCATGATCACTGCCGCCGAGATGCTCCAGAAACTGCAGCGGGTGCAGGAGTTCGGCCTGAAACTGGAAGGGAAGGTCCTCCCCGACATGCAGCGGCTGATGGCGCGCAAAGAGAAGGTCATTCAGGATCAGGCCAAGGGCCTTCGCGATCTCTGCCAGCAGCACCGGATCCGGTATGTGCAGGGGCGTGGTGTGATAGAGCGGCCGGGGCTGGTGGTTGCGACCGGCGCGGATGGGAAGAGCCTGGAGATCCCATGGGATAGGCTCATTGTGGCACCTGGAACCCGCCCTCTGAATCTCCCCGAGCTCCCCTTCGACGGTGAGCGGATTCTCTCCAGCAATGACGCTTTGTCTCTTCAGGAAATCCCGCCTTCGATCATGATCCTGGGGGCCGGTGTCATCGGCTGCGAATTTGCATTTCTCCTGGCCGTCCTCGGGTCTCAGGTGACGCTCGTGGAAGCGATGGAACGTGCCCTGCCGCTCCCGTCGGTAGATGAGGATTGTTCCAAACTCATCCAGCGGGAAATGAAAAAGCTCAAGATCAAATTCCTGCCGAACCAAACAGTGACAGGGCTGGAGCATTGCGGCAGCAATTTGCGGGTGATCGTCGGGGGTTCGCCGTTTGGTCCGGCATCCCCCGTTAAAACGCCTCTGACCGTCGAGGTCGATAAGATCCTGGTATGCACCGGGCGGCAGCCCAACACTGCGGGCCTCGGTCTGGAAGAGCTGGGAGTGAAGCTTGACGCGAAGGGTTGGATCGTCGCTGATGAGCGCATGGAAACCAGTGTTAGAGGAGTCTTTGCCGTTGGCGATGTGCTGGGTCCGTCGCGAATCATGCTGGCTCACGTCGCGTCCTGCGAAGGGCTGGTGGCTGCCGAGAACGTCCTCGGCGGCAGCCGCACCATGAATTACAGTGTGGTTCCGGGCGCCATTTTCACCATGCCGGAAATTGCCAATGTCGGCTTGTCCGAAGCCCAGGCGCGGTCGCAGGGGGTGCCCATTTACGTTGACACCGTCCTCTTCCGAAACCTGGGGAAGGCCCAGGTGATCGGTGACTTTGCAGGCGAAGCCAAGCTCGTTGTACATGCCGATACGGGAAAGATTCTGGGGGTCCATCTGGTGGGACCTCATGTTACCGACCTGATTGCCGAAGGGGTCCTTGCCGTCACGCAGGGGGTTACGGCAGCAGAGTTGGCTGAGACCATTCATGCCCACCCGACCCTTGCCGAAATCATGCTGGAAGTATCACTCAAGTCTGCCCGGCGATTCTCCCCGGCGTGAGGTGTTCCCGCTGCGGGTGAGCACTGTTCCGGAAGGTGGGGGGACAGGCGGATCAGCAGGGTGGTGGGTTGCGGCGCAGGTCAGTGCCTTCACCCGTCCGAGACCCTGCCGGGTGTTGCTACCCCGAGTTAATGATGGAATGAGGAACGATCTTTGCGGTTGATGCTCTTGATCAGGGTGGATGAGACTCATGTGGAGCTGAAAGGGACCTAATGGATACAGGGAAGACATTGGAAGCCAAGGTTGGCGAAAAATGTGTCATGTGCGACGGGACCGGGACCATCTATGATCCGCACTGCAGCTTTTCCGAATGCAACACCGCCTTTACCGAGGGCCAGATGAGCTGGATCTATGCCAGACCTGCCAAGCTCTTGCCGTGTGGCCATCGTTTTAAATACCTTCGGGAGCAGTCGCCGTGCCCCGATTGCCAGGGCCGTGGGACCAGGGAGGCATGATCGCCCTGGCGGCACGATGGTCCGAATGCGATAAAATTGACACCACGGGCGGCTTTGGCGAATGAAGATCAGCCGGCACCGAGCAGGCACTGCCGTGAGCGGAGCTGCTGCAGACGCAGGACAATACCGCCGCGCGGCTTTTGTTTGAACTCCTGATGCAATTCCGCAACATACATCAGGGCAAGACAGGCCAGGGAATCTGCCTGCCATTCGGTTTGATCAAGTTCCAAAGGCTGGTAGGCACGGCATTTGCGGCAGGAAAAACTCACCCAGTTCTGTCTGATGGCTTCATCAAGGCAATCCTGATACTGGATACACATGACTTTGCGTTCCACCTGGGAAGGTCGGTTGACAAGCCCCGATTCCATGGGATTAGCGCGTGTTGGCATATCGCAGTGACCTTTTCGTCGAATGACAGCAGAATTTTTGACAGGCTGAATGTCAACGACAGATCTTCCGGAAGCAACATGACCTCCCGTGTGAAGGACCCGCAGAGGGCTGGCCGGTGACTCAAAACGGCCGCCTGAGGCCATCTGTCATACCTTGACGCCAGCCTCGTATTACGCTTTCCTTTGGGTTTTTCTGCCCCGCTAAGAGCAGGGGCAACCGGCAATGATTATGGTGTACCCATTTGTCTAGACAGAATTTGCGCTTCTTTAAGGTGGACTCGCCTGGCCATCTCGCTCACCTGACAGGACAGTTTTGTCCATTCCATTTTGCACGATCATGATCTTGTGTTATCG
>JAPXSS010000161.1:0-5562 GCA_033812955.1 Syntrophobacteraceae bacterium
GAGACTTTGCCCGGCCGTCGTCTCCCGGCCGGGCAAAACTATTCCCCTCCGTGTCTCTGTGGTTGGATTTATGATGCATAGAAAAAATCAGGCTACCAAAAAAATCACTCTGTCAAGCAGAATTTCATGCAATTGCCCTGGGTGAAACAGGCTTGACAGCCGATATAACATGCGCCAGTATGTTCTCAAGTGTTAGCGGATGGTGGTTCCGGTGGAAGCCGGGGTTGATTCGAGCTGTTGGAGGGTGCGAACGATGGCCGCTAATTATGCAAGATCCATAGAGAGTCCCTGCCGCAATTGTGAAAATGTTCATGCCAACAAGGAAGAATGCAGCAGAGGTTGTGACCGGTTGCAGGCTTTTCAGGATGCGATTCTGCGCAATGACGAGGCCAGTATCAAGCATTTTGCAATGAAGTGCAGCTTTTCCAGGGACTGAAGATTGGAGACGGTGGCTGCGTAGCGGCCGCCACTGACAGTTGGATCTGAGCGAACAAAAAAGGCGGCCGAGAGCCGCCTTTTTTATGACTTAACTGTGTCCTGTGGATCCGAGCCCTAGATCGGCAGAGCCTTGACGAGTTCCTTAACGGCTGCTACGGACTTGTCAAACGCGGCTTTTTCATCGGCAGTGAGCTTGATTTCGATGATCTGCTCAACCCCGTTAACCCCGAGCTTGGCCGGTACCCCGACAAAGTAGCCGCCTACACCGTATTCCTTGTCACAGTAAACACAGCACGGCAGGATCCGCTTCTTGTCTTTCAACATCGACTGGGCCATCTCGACCGCCGACGCGGAAGGAGCGAAGAACGCACTGCCGGTCTTGAGCAGGTTCACGATTTCGGCACCGCCATTGGCAGTGCGTTTGCACATGGCTTCGATCTTGTCCGCCGGAAGGAGATCGGGCAGCGGGATCCCGGCCACCGTGCTGTAGCGCGGCAGGGGTACCATGGTGTCGCCATGGCCGCCCAGCACAAAGGCATTGACATCTTCCACCGACACATCCAGCTCCATGGCAATGAAGGCGCGGAAGCGAGCTGCATCCAGCACCCCGGCCATGCCGATAACGCGGTTGGCGGGGAAGCCGCTGACCTTGTGGGCGACGTAGGTCATGGCATCCAGCGGATTGGAGACGATGATCAAAATGGCATCGGGAGAATACTTTACGATGTTCTCCGTTACCTCTTTTACGATCTTGGTGTTGATGGCGAGCAGGTCATCACGGCTCATGCCCGGCTTGCGGGGCACGCCGGCGGTGATGATGACAATGTCGGAACCCGCAGTGTCCTTGTAATCGTTGGTGCCGAAGACCCGAGAATCGAAGCCTTCCACCGGAGCTGCCTGACGCAGGTCGAGACCCTTGCCCTGAGGCATGCCTTCGATGATATCAACGATAACGACATCGCCGAGCTCTTTGGATGCTGCCCAATGGGCCGCGGTAGCGCCTACAAACCCAGCGCCGACAACGGTGATCTTGTTCTTTTTCAAAGCCATGCTTGTTCCTCCTTCGAGTTCGTCCACTCTAGCTCAAAAGGTATTCGATTCGCTTCCGTTAGCCAATGACCGCCAACACGTCACCCTTCTGTACGCTCTGTCCTGCCTGGCAGCAGATTTGCTTGACCACGCCGTCTGCCGGGCTGGTAAGGGAGTTTTCCATCTTCATAGCTTCGAGGACCATGACCACGTCACCAGCCTTTACGGTATCGCCTTCCTTCACTTCATAGCGAATGACCATACCCGGCATGGGGGATTCCATCTTGGTTCCACCGGCCACGGGGGCGGCCGGAGCAGCGGCCGGAGCGGGTGCGGCAGCCTTGGGAGCCGGTGCTGCCGCAGGTTTGGGAGCGGCAACGGGCTGGGCCACCGGCGTGATCGAGGTGATCATGGGGGCGGCGCCGCCGACCTGTTCAACTTCAACCTCAAAGTAATCGCCGTCCACAAACACGTTGAAGGTGCGGATCCCTTCGCCCTTTTCAGGAACGACCTTTTCCGGCTTCTCGACGAGCTTGCCGGCGAGAGCTTTCTTGATCAGTTCCTGCTCACGGGCGCAATCTTCCAGGGTCTTGGGCATGACTTCCTTGGGTACCGGCTCGACGCCGTATTTCCACTTGAGGAAGCGCATTCCGGTCATGGGGTACATACCATAGATGATGACATCGTCGATGTCCTTGGCCAGACCCTTGGTATCTTCCCAGTTCTTCTCCATTTCGGGTGGGATGATCTCACCGGGACGGCAGGTGATCGGCGTTTCGCCCTTGGGGTAACCCTTGAGGGCTTTCTTTTGGATCTCGGGATCCAGAGGCACCGGGGTCTCGCCGTAAAGGCCATAGAACAGGTCTTTGGACTGGGCGGAGATCATCTTGTAGCGCTCTTCGGGCGTATCGAAGAGGACGTTGTTGACGGCCTGGATGCCGACGATCTGGCTGGTTGGCGTGACCAGGGGGACCTGGCCCATTTCGCTACGAACCTTGGGCAGGGCCTCAAACACGTCGTTGAGGCGGTCAGAAGCGCCCATTTCACGCAGCTGGTTGATGAGGTTGGAAAGCATGCCGCCCGGAGTCTGGTGCAGCAGCACGTTGATGTCAATGGTGGACATTCGGTCATCCAAGAGATAACGGTACTTGGGCGAGACCTTCTCAAAATGCGCACCGCACTCGGCCAGCTTGTGGAGGTCAAAGCCGGTGTCGCGGTTGGTGCCGCGCAGCGTCACGACCAGAGGCTCAATGGCCGGGTGGGAACTGCGATAGGCCCAAGGCGCAAGACAGGTGTCAACGATGTCGACGCCGGCTTCAATCGCCTTCAGGAGGGCCAGATCCGCCATGCCAGAGGTGAAATGGCTGTGGAGGTGAATGGGAATCTTGACGTTGGCTTTCAGGGCTTTAACCAGGTAGTAGGCATCATAAGGGGCGATGAGTCCGGCCATGTCCTTGATACAGATGGTGTCGGCGCCCATGTCCTCGAGTTGCTTGGCCTTCTTGATATAATAATCAAGATTGTACACCGGGCCACCCATGCGACGCAGGGTCAGGGAGTAGCAGATGGTGCCCTGGAAGTGCTTGTTGAGCTTCTTGATGGGTTTGATAACCGCTTCGAAATTGCGGAAATCGTTCAGCGCATCAAAGGTCCGGAACACATCGATCCCATTGATCGCAGAGCGCTCGACGAAGGCCTCGGCGAAATCGTCCGCGTAATTTCTATACCCTACACAATTCTGCCCACGGAGCAGCATCATCATGGGGGTCTTGGTCAGGAGCTTCTTCAGTTCGCGGATGCGCACCCACGGGTCTTCGTTCAGGAAGCGATGCATGGTGTCGAAGGTTGCTCCTCCCCAAACCTCCATCGCCCAATACCCCACCTCGTTCATCTTTTCGGCGATGGGCAGGAGGTCCTCGCTTCGGCCGCGGGTGGCGAAAAGCGATTGATGACCATCACGCATGGTCAGGTCACCAATTTTTATCGGATTGTCTACTGCAGGGGCTGGATCATCGACAAGCTTTGCGATCAATGACGTGCCATGAAGAAATTCATTGTTTCCCATCCGTAGTTCTCCTCTTCTTCCGTTTTTTTTCCGTTCGCGAGATCCCACTCCATTCAGCCCAGCTCAGCGCCCAATTCCGATTTCTCCGGACGGGCTATTTTCGCCTGAACATTAGACTCCGCTTCAGGTTGTTGCAGCCAGGACTTGATACCACTCACTCAGGCTCTGTCACTTGATGCTTTATTGCTTTCCAGAGCCATGTTCATCGCAACCGCGTTGCGGTTGCGAAAGAAAGCACGAATCCAGCCGTTACCGGGCCAAGCGCATCTGCCACATCCACCTTGCTTCCATCGAGGCCTGCCTTCCGGCCATGGCGTAAGGAATATACGTTGGACGGGGTCTTTCCGCAAGCGCTTTCTGCTGGAGGGCCAGGAGCGCCGCTTCCTGCTCCGCCTGGATATAATAGCCCAACGCTGACGATATTGCTGCAACCACACTCTTCTTCAGTTCCATCAAACCCTCCTGATAAAGTTCAGCCTAGCCCGCAGTACCATGCTCCTTTCAGAGTCCCAATTCGTCGCTGACGGAAGCCATCGCGCCAATACTCAGAGTGATGAAATCCATCAACGGCATATTAATACGCTCGCAGAGGGCAACATGATCCCGGTTTACATTGCGAGCGAAGTCCTTGCTTTTCATCCGCTTCCTGACCGAAGAGGCCTTGAGGCTGTGGATCTTCCTGTCCGGGTGGACCAGCGCTGCCGCGACAATGAGGCCGGTGATGGTCTCGGCGCAGGTCAAGGCATAATCCAGAACGGTTTCCCGCTGCAACCCCAGGGCTTCGGCATTGTGGCGCAGCACCGCGTTCAGAGCTTCGGCAGGAAAACCACAGGGTGCCAGCAGTTCAACCGTCTTTCGACCGTGGGTGGCGGGGTCGTCACGGGTGTACTCGAAATCCAGGTCGTGCAGCAGGCCGATATTGCCCCATAAGTCGCGATCCTCATGAAAGTGGGTGGCAAGTTCCCGCATCACAGCCTCGGTGGCAAGACCATGCTTCTTGAGGTTGTCGGCCGTGATATGGCTGTCATGAAGCTTCAGTGCTTCCTCTCTGGTCATCTCGAGTCTTCCCGGAAGCTCGGTGGCTGCCGATCCGCATCTTTCATCTAGGCCGCCCGGCGGGTCTTTTTCTTCAAGTTGCTGATGCGTCTTCTGAGAGCATCGGCAAGCCTGTTGTTGTGAGCATCCTTGGCGGCAGCCCGCTTTTCCTTCAGGTCCTTGATCTTCACTTTGAGACTGCGGACATCAACCTTAGCCTTGCCCGTCTTCTTTTCGTCAACAATCCCTTTGGCTTCTTTGATGACCGCAATCAACTCATTCTTGTTCATGACGTGAACACCGACAATGCCCTCAAGGGTTAATGCCAATTCCCGGAGGTCTTTGGCGGTGAGCTTCTCCAGCGGCTTTTCCTTCTTTTCCTTGGTCTTTTCTTTACCCATCGGTCCGCTCCTTAGGTTGCTCCTGGCTCTTACGGTACTGCTCTGCCAAAGAGATGAAAGGTTTAAAGAGATCTATGGGGACCGGGAAGAGGGTGGTGGAGTTGTTTTCTGCCGCAATCTCGCGGAGCGTCTGCAGGTAGCGTAACTGAATGGTGATGGGCTGCTGCTGCATGATTTCGGCAGCTTCCGCCAGGCGTGATGCCGCCTGGAATTCCCCTTCGGCCCCAATGATCTTCGCGCGCCTTTCTCGCTCCGCTTCCGCCTGCTTGGCCATAGCCCGCTGCATTTCAATGGGCAGGTCGATCTGCTTCACTTCAACAACCGTGACCTTGATCCCCCATGGTTCAGTATGACTGTCCAGGATTTCCTGAATATGAGCATTGATTTTATCACGCTCCGCGAGCAGGTCGTCCAGTTCGGCCTGGCCACAGACACTTCGGAGCGTGGTCTGAGCGAGTTGGCTGGTAGCATAGAGATAATTTTCAACGGTAATGACGGACTTCACCGGATCCACTACCCGGAAGTAGATCACGGCACTCACCTTCACCGATACGTTGTCGCGCGTGATCACATCCTGAGGGGGGACATCGGTCG
>JAPXSS010000162.1:0-5422 GCA_033812955.1 Syntrophobacteraceae bacterium
CCCTTAATGACGTCGTCCTCAATCCGTCGTCCCCACCTCATCTTAGACAATTTCCCTCGGCAAGGCACAGTTTCATTCAACGGGGCGAAAGCTCCTTGCATGGATGATTCCGGCGGAAGTCGGAATCCATGATTTTGCAGGTTTCTAGACCCCGGCGTTCGCTTGGGTGACGTGATACAAGAGTTCTGCAAGAGGCTCGTGGGGTTGTGATATAATTTACAAAGCGGAGGGAAAGCGCTTGACAAGGTTGCGCAAACTTATAGAATGGGTGGGACTCAATAGAGTGGAAGCCGACTAGGAATATATCAAAGTCTTGGAACGGAGGAGAAGCGGAGATGGGAATTGTTGCTGATAAGATTAAAGAGCTGCGCGAAAGGGAAGCTAAGATCAAGGAAATGGGTGGGGCCAAAGCCATAGCCGCGCAGCTTGAACGTGGCAAAATGACAGCTCGGGCGCGTCTGGACCTGTTTTTCGACCCTGGCACCTTCCGTGAAATAGACATGTTCGTGAAGCACCGCGGGACCTTGTTCGGCATTGACAAGGTGGAGATTCCTGCCGACGGTGTTGTCACCGGTTTCGGCAAGGTCAACGGGCGTGAGGTGTTCGCATTTGCGCAAGATTTCACGGCCCGCGCCGGTAGCCTTGGTGAAATGCACGCCAAGAAGATCTGCAAGGTCATGGACATGGCTCTGAGAGCCGGGAAGCCTTTCGTTGGCTTCAACGATTCCGGTGGCGCCCGCATTCAGGAAGGCGTCGACTCGCTGTCGGGCTACGGGCAGATCTTCTATCGCAACGCCATCGCTTCGGGGGTCATTCCTCAGGTCTCCGCCATCATGGGTCCCTGCGCCGGTGGCGCTGTGTATTCGCCGGCAATGACCGACTACATTGTTATGGTCAAGCTCTCCAGCTACATGTTCATCACCGGTCCTGATGTCATCCGGGCAGTGCTCGGGGAAGTCATCACTCAGGAAGAGCTGGGTGGGGCCATGGCGCATGCCCGCAAGAGCGGTGTTGCCCACTTTGCCTGCGAAAGTGATGCGGATGCCATCGACCAGATCAAGAAACTGCTCAGCTATTATCCCGACAACAACATGGAAGATCCTCCGTACGTGACGCCGACGGATGACCCGAACCGGCTCTGCCCGGAACTGGACGCCATCATCCCCGAGAATCCCATGGGTGCCTATGACATGAAGGACGTCATCCGCGCGATTGTGGACGACGGCGACTTCTTCGAAATTCATGAGCATTACGCCACCAACATCATCGTCGGCCATGCCCGCCTGAATGGCCGCAGCATCGGCATCATCGCCAACCAGCCCAATGTCATGGCCGGCTGTCTCGATTGCGATTCCTCCGACAAGGCCACTCGCTTCATTCGGTGCTGCGATGCGTTCAACATTCCGCTGCTGACGATTCCCGACGTTCCCGGCTATCTGCCCGGAACCCAGCAGGAATGGGGCGGCATCATCCGGCACGGCGCCAAACTGCTGTGGTGCTACTCGGAAGCCACGGTGCCCAAGATTACCCTCATGACCCGCAAGGACTACGGCGGATCTTACCTTGCCATGTGTTCCAAGGACCTTGGTGCGGATATTTCGCTCGCCTGGCCGACTGCCGAAATCGCGGTTATGGGCGCCGAAGGGGCCGCCAACGTTATCTTCCGGAAAGAGATTGCTGCTGCTCCGGACCCGGTGGCCAAGCGCAAGGAGGTCATGGACAACTACAAGAAGAACCTCTACAATCCGTACATTGCAGCGTCGCGCGGCTATATCGATGGGGTCATCTATCCGTCCGAAACCCGCAAGATCCTCATTGAATGCTTCGAGCTGCTGGCCGGGAAGCGCCAGGCGCTGCCGCCCAAGAAGCATGGCAACATCCCGCAGTAAGGACTGATTGAAGTGGCAATGGCCTGAGCGACGGGGGGGATCGGTGTGCCGCACTAAGCCGCCTGCCGGTCTTGCCGACAGTGATGGTCTGCCGCTTGAATGACAATGGAAGCCCGCTTCTCCCATGGCGAGAACGCGGGCTTCTGATTTTTCCAGGGACTTGGCTATGGGTGAGATTGCACTCGTGTCCTTTCACGACTGGCTGGTGCAACTGCGTCGGCACTTTCATCAATACCCGGAACTGGCGTATCGGGAAGAACGGACCGCCGCGAAAATTGCCGAGATTCTGGGTGAATTGAGGATTCGCTTCCAGGCCGGGGTAGGGGGGACCGGCATTGTTGCCGCGCTGGTCGCCGAGAAACCCGGGCCCACCGTGGCCATGAGAGCGGACATGGACGCGCTGCCCCTGGAAGAGCAAACCGAGCTTCCCTACAAGTCGAGGCATCCCGGCGTGATGCATGCCTGCGGTCATGACGGTCACCTGGCAATCATGCTGGGAGTGATTCGGGCGCTCATCGAGAGCGGCTGGCGGGAGCGCGGCCGGGGAAGGATGCTCTTCCTCTTTCAGCCAGCCGAGGAAGGGGGGGCGGGAGCCCGGGCGATGCTGGAAACCGGGATTCTCGATAGTGACGCCATTGCGGTCATCCTGGCCGGGCACCTCCATCCGGAACTCGAGGTCGGTCATCTCGGGTTTGCTCCCGGGGCCAGCAACGCCGCCTCGGATACCATCAATCTCCGGCTCATCGGCCGGGGTGGGCACGGCGCGCAGCCGCAGCTCTGCATCGATCCCATCGTGGCGGGAGCCCATCTCGTAACGCAGCTGCAAACCATCATCAGCCGCAGTCTGGCGGCAACCGACAGTGCGGTCCTGACCATCGGCCGGTTCCAGGCCGGCACCGCGCGTAACATCATCCCCAGGGAGGCGATCCTGGAGGGGACCCTGCGGACGCTCGATCTGTCGGTGAGGGAGCGGGTCCTGGGACGCCTGGAAGAGCTGGTGAAAGGGGTGGAAACCGCTCATCAGGTCAAAGTGGAGCTCGAAACAGCGGTTGGCTATCCACTGCTGGTCAACCACCCCGACGTGGTCCGCCAGGTCAGGGTGCAGGCGGAGCAACTCCTGGGCCCCGACTGCATCCATCCGGACCTTCCGCGGATGGGTTCTGAAGATTTTGCTTTCTTCCTCGAAAGGTTCCCCGGCATGCTGCTGCGCCTCGGCTGCCGCCACCCGGAACAGGATCACACTGTTGGGTTGCATTCGCCCTTCTTTGATTTCGACGAACGGACCCTCAGCGTCGGCGTCCGCCTCTTTACCCACCTCCTGACAACTTATGATACGAGACAGTGATCGTCGCGACCATCAGGGCAGTCCTTCTGATTATACTCTAAACGGCTAAAATCTTGACTTTTTGGAATGACTGAAAATTCAAAGCCATCCAAGATTCCAGCTGGTCGCCATACTCATAAGGAGCAAGGGTGATACACCGCTGGATTGCCCTCTTGAATTGAGTAAAATCGGGATAGAATTTGGAGTAAAGGCACTTGTTGCGTAGAAACCTCCGGTAGCGCTCGATCAAATTGAGCTGTGGCGAGTATGATGGCAGAAAGAGGAGCTCGATTCCCAGGTCAGTGTCGAATATGTGGATTTCAAGCCCATCCAGATCCACAGCGTCAGTGTTTACGTGTCACTCATCCATGCGCAGAGCTCCTCTCATTAGAGTGACATACGGGCACCCTGAAAGGCGTTGCAGGAATATAACCGATCTGTAACCTGAATGTAATAACGACGTTCTATACTGCTGCCCGGTCTTGGCACTGGAGGACGTTGTTGTGACATCACTCAGGGGAATACCGGCCCACCCGTTCGAAACCGCCTATCACCCAAAGCCGAGTGAGCATGACGAGGCCGTGGCCATCGAAGGTTTTTCACTCTGGTACGGCGACAAGCAGGCGCTATTCGACATCAACATGATCCTCGAAAAGGGTCTGGTTACAGCCATCATCGGCTTTTTCGGCTGTGAAAAATCTGCCCTTCTGCGCTCACTCAACCGCATCAACGACCTCATCGACGGTATCCGCACTCAAGGAAGGATCAACTTTGGGGGGAAAAACATCCATGATTGTGGGGTCAATGTCATTACCCTGCGAAGACAGATGGGAATGGTTTTTCAGAAGCCCAATCCCTTCCCTAAGTACCGCGCCACAGAATAAAGTGACCATCTTCGCCAAGGGTCATTCCGGCGTGTTTTAGGCCCGAATCCATGGATTGCCTGGATGCCGGCTTCCGTCGGAATCATCCATGCAAGGAGCTTTCGCCCCGTTGAATGAAACTGTGCCTTGCCGAGGGAAATTGTCTAAGATGAGGTGGGGACGACGGATTGAGGACGACGTCATTAAGGGTTTATAACCCGAGCCGGAATCGGTCTGTCCTGGTCCCGGCACCTCGCTTAGCCGAGTTTGGATGTCGCGTAGGAATATCGAATCCGCACCGGGACTCCATCGTTCCCAGGCTATTATCCCCTTCTGGGTCCAAGGAGGCAAGGCATGGAGACGATTCATCCGATTTGTTGCGGTCTGGACGTTCATCAAGCCAGCGTTTCCGCATGCTTGAGGCGTGTGAATGCGGATGGCACCGTGAGAGTGGAACCTCGGGAGTTCAGCACCACGGTAAAGGGACTGACGGCCTTGGTGGACTGGCTGGTGGAGGAGGGTTGTCCCATCGCTGCCATGGAAAGCACGGGGGTATACTGGAAGCCTGTATGGCACATTCTGTCCCCGATGCTGGATGTGTGGGTCCTCAATGCCCGCGATGTGAAGCAGCGTCGTGGCAAGAAGAGGGACCGTGCCGATGCCAAATGGATTGCGGAACTGGTGGCACACGCTCTGGTCCAGCCGAGCTTTGTGCCTCCTCCCAGGATAGGTGCCCTGCGTGATTTGGTCCGGATGCGCACAGCGCTCGTGCAGATGCGCACGCAGGTGAAGAACCGTGTGCTGGCGATATTGGAGGACACGAACATAAAGCTGGCAAGTGTCGCCTCTGATCCCTTCGGAGTAAGCGGGCGCAAGATCTTGGATGCCCTGGTGAAGGGAGAACGTGACTCCCAGGTGCTTTCGGAGTTGGCGATGGGGGTTCTGAAGCGCAAGATCCCGCAACTGGAAGAGGCTCTGCAGGGCAGCTTTACCGAGCACCACGCCTTTCTGATACGCTTGGGCCTTGAGTCTCTCGACCAGAGCAACCGTCAGATTCGCGAGTTGGACGCTCAGATTGGCTCCCTCATGGAGCCCATGCGGGAGGAGGTGTCGCGTTTGACCAGCATACCGGGAGTCAGCGAGACCGCAGCCCGGGTTATCCTCTCCGAGATCGGAACGGACATGACTCGGTTCGGATGTGCGGGTCGCCTGGCTTCTTGGGCAGGTTTGTGCCCGGGTAACAATGAGAGCGCCGGCAAGAGGCTGTCGGGAAAGACATGCAAAGGCAATCGCTACCTTCGCCGGATCACCGTCGAATGCGCCTGGGCAGCGCGCAACACGGACAC
>JAPXSS010000163.1:0-5373 GCA_033812955.1 Syntrophobacteraceae bacterium
GAAGCCTTCAGCGAGAGCCAGGGCATCCAGGAGACGCCGGCGGGTGGGATAGTCATAGGTGCCCGGCTTCTTGACGGAACCCACAACGGTTACCTTCTGTCCCTGCTGCTCTTTGATATGAATACTGACGTGAGGGTCGTGGAGGTATTTTGACCGGTAGAAATCTTCGACCCTTTTTTCAGCCTCGGCCGGAGTCAGCCCCATGATCTGGACTGGCCCGAGCAGTGGGAGCGTGACGGCCCCTCGCGCTCCCACCCGAGCTTCCCGCTTCAGTTCCGGCGCTTCAAAAACGTCCACCTCAATGAGGTCCCCTGAAGTAATGATGTAATCTCCCGGTTGCGAGGCACTACTGAGGGAGGCGAAAAGTTTCTCGTTCAAATCTCGGGTTTCTTTCTGTTTGGAGGTCTCCCCCGTGCTGACAATCACATCCTCCAACCTCGCAGTAGCTTGTGGTCCTTTTGCGGTACAGCCGACCAAAACCTGGAGCAGCAGCACTGACCAGAATACCCGCGATATCCGCCTATCCCTCATAAGATCACTCCTTTAGTTCTGTCTGAAATTCATCAAGCCCAACAAGACGACAAAATATAACTGATTCGCGGGAATCTGCCAGTTGAAATCCACCAGACTGTGGCAGAGGAATGCGGCACTTCCCGACAGGGCCCCGAGCGCAAGCAGCCGCCTCTTTTCCAGTTGGACCCGATCGAAGGCCGGAACATCATTCTCACTGCCGGTGCCTCTCAGGCCTCTTTGAGCGGACGCCATGCCACTCGTTGCGAGAAGGTGCCGCGCACATCCCCACCAGTATCCCCAAACCAACACCACCATCACCATCGCCATCGGCACACCCAGCTCTCCGGCCAATTCCAGGTAATCATTGTGAGCATGGACGATAGCCAACTGATCCGTCAGGTGAGATTGATAGAGCCGAATGACGTCGGGAAAGGTACCCAACCCGCAGCCTGTCAGCCAGTGATCGTGGATCAACTGCCAGCTGTCTTCCCATATTCTACCACGGCCGGACGAATCGAGCTCTAGTTCGTTGAATCTCGCGATGATCTCTCCAAAACCGATGATACTTCCATAAGACAGCATCACTACCCAACAACCCACCAGAAAGGCGACCAGCCCTTTCTTTCGCTGTCTCTTGCCTATTGTCACGAACAGCGTCAGGGAAATCAGAGCACTCAAGATCCCTCCCCGCGACATCGAGAACACCAACCCAAGCAATACCAAGCCGACAAGGAGCCCAAGGAACCAGCTCTTCTGACGTTCCTTCTTTGCTTGCTCCAGGGCGGAATAGGAAGCGTCGGGAGTAGCTGCCACCGGGCACAATAAATAGGCGAGCAAGACAGGCCAAATCATCCCCAGAAAGGCTGCGTAGTGGTTACGGTTGACGAAAGTCCCACGGGCAATTCCCTGCCCTTCCGATTCCCAGAGAACTCCCAGTGACGGGATGAGGGTCTGCATCAGGCCATAGAACGCCTCGACTCCTGCCACCAGAAAGAGCAGCCGGCAAAACCATACAAGATTGCTCATATCTCGCAGGAATTGTCGAAAGAGCAAAGCGTAACCCAGCAGGAAAAGCCACCACAGACTGGAAAAGAAGGTGACCAGGGGTGAGTAGCTGACGCTGAAGAACCGGCTGGAGGTTTGTGTGAAATGATCGGCGAGCTCTCGCCACATCACCGACAGCGGACTCATGTGTGCCAGCCACGAGGCGGGCAGTGGGAGGATCTGCAACAGGGGGTAGAGCAGTAGCAGCCCTAATCCTACCGCCCATTGCCGGGAAATGCTGATTGTCCATCCCTGGCGATGGCCTGAACTCAGACACCATGCCAGGATGGCCGCAAAAACTCCCGCAATAACACTCCAGAGCCAGGGACGCGCCCCTCCCAGCAGCGTGGGAAGGGCTACCAGGGGCAGCCCGAATAGAAGTCGAGGTAGCTCCCTGTCAGCTTGATGTGCAGGAACCTTCCTGCCCATTATGGAATAACCCTCTTTAACACTGCCAGTACCCGGTCAAGATCCTCCTCGCTCATCTGGGTGCCTGATGGCAGACACAGCCCCTTTGCGAAGAGTTCTTCACTGACTTTTCCCCCTGCCACCCGTGCCTTATAGCGAACCAGCTGAGAGCTCGAACGGGGGGAGACGTTCTGACTCAGAGAGAGCTCACCCCCTTTGTGACTTATATCCTGAAAGCTGCCAACATCGAATACCGGCTGCAGGTGCATGGGCTTCCAGACAGGCCGCGATTCGATGTTTTCAGCTTCTAGAGCAAGGCGCAACGTCTCGCGGTCAACTCCAAGTTCTTCGGGAGTAATCTGAACTACCGTTAGCCAGCGGCTACACTGACCGTATGAGGCCTCTGGCATGAACTCGATTCCAGTAAGAGCTTCCAAAGCGTTTCGATAGTATTTAAATATTCTTCGCTTGGCCTCAACCCGTTCATCCAAAGCTCGTAGTTGCCCTCTACCAATCGCGGCCAGGATGTTACTCATGCGATAGTTGTAGCCGAGCTGGGAGTGTTCA
Source organism: Syntrophobacteraceae bacterium (assembly GCA_033812955.1). Classification (GTDB taxonomy): domain Bacteria; phylum Desulfobacterota; class Syntrophobacteria; order Syntrophobacterales; family Syntrophobacteraceae; genus JADGQM01. The sequence goes on from JAPXSS010000163.1 coordinate 2,533, forward strand.
TAGTGAGGAGCGCGATCACGGGCCTGTTGAGAAAGGAACCGGGCGGTTTCGATGAGTTCCTCGTCGTCAGATGCCAGCATGCCACCCCCTGAGGTCGTAATGATTTTATTCCCATTGAACGAAAAAATCGCCGCCCGTGCGCCATGGCCGGGACTACGGCCCTTATAGGTTGCCCCCAGCGCTTCGGCGGCATCGCTCACGACGGGAATCTCATGGGGAGCACAAGCTGCCAGGATCCGATCCAGATCGGCACATTGCCCATAAAGATCGGTGGGAATAACTGCTTTAGGCATTCGACCTCGTTTACGGCAGGCTTCGAGTTCTTGCACAAGCAGGTCCGGGTTCATATTCCAGGTAGTGTGATCTGAATCGATGAATACCGGGATAGCACCCAGGAAAAGAATGGGCGTCACACTCCCTATGAAGGTGAGGGTCGATGCAATCACCTCATCTCCCGGTCCCACCCCCAGGGCACGCAGAGCGAGATGCATGGCTGCCGTGCCACTGGCAACAGCCACCGTGTGCCGAAGCCCCGTTCTCTCGGCAAACTCACGCTCGAAAGCATCTACCTGAGGTCCCAGAGGAGCAATGTAGTTGCTCATGAACGCTTCCTCGACAAACTGCAGTTCCTCGCCTCCCATATGAGGCGGTGACAAGAAGATCCGTTTGGGCACAGCATTCAACATAAGGGACTCCAAACCCCGGCAAGACGAATACTTTGGAAAATCCGATTTGAAACAGCTATGGAAGGCCCGCCCCTGCGAGCGTGCACTCCTTTGAACCGATGTCGCTCAATGACTCTCGGTCGTACTCATTCATATGGATGCCCGACGATCATGAGGTTCTCGTCATTTCGACAGCAGGGTTCCCAACAACTGTAGAAAAAGGGCGAACGCTCTTTGTCACTACTGCACCCATTCCTACAATCGATCCTTTTCCAATCACGATGGGTCTATCCTCGGTTCTTTGTCTAATTATGGCGCCCGTTCCAATGTACACATAATCTTCAACCATAACACCACCATTGCATTGGACACATGGTGCAAATGTAACATAGTCTCCAACAGTGCAGTCATGAGCCACATATGAATATATATTACAATGAAAATATTTTCCAATACGTGCATTAGAAGTCACATGTGTGAACGAGCAGAAAATAGCCCCTTCGTCTATGAAATTTGAATCCAGACTCAGGTAGTTATTGGCCTGTATAGTAAAGGGTTTGATACCATTTGCCAGGATCATGCTGGCTATACGCTCCCGATTCCTGTAATCTGCAATCGCGATGTTAAAATATTTTTCATCAGCCTCTAATGAGAAGAATTCATCCATGCCAATAACCCTATGCCCATTAACAGTCGTCTTCCTATTTATATTTTCATCAATGAAAACCAATTCATAACCTGTATCTCCCAATTCCTTGTTCAGCATTTGACGTGCTATCGGCATGACCTCCCGGCCAAATCCTCCAGTACCAACGATACCGTAATATCTCATTCTTTCTCCCCCTTAGGTCAAGGCTTCATGAGTGACATCTTTACCGATTCGCACACTACGGATACGCGTCATTTGAGTATGTTATTTTGGCACTTGTCATTGAACATGGAAGCAGATTGGATCATTTTCAAACTGGGGGATTCAATTGCCTGTCCATAACAGGCGACGGCCTGCAAAATGGGGTTGTGTGCCCTTCTGGGCTAGGTGACAGAGGTCTTTCGCCAGATTCCGCTCCCAGCGAAGTTGATCAGTTACTGAGTTTTCGAAAACTTAATTCCGCAGCATTGGGATCATCACTTCCCCTTACGCTTCTTCTGACAAATGCCCTCTCAATTTTTGAACCTCGTCCAGCCCCATGAATTCTGACATGGTGGCCTGTCCTGCCTCACAGATCCCTTCTCGCTTCACAATCTTAAGTAACGTCAGCGCGATAATCCTCAAGTCGAGTCCCAATGAGTGATGGTCCACATACCAGACATCCAGCTTGAATTTTTCTTCCCAGTTGATGGCATTCCTTCCGTTCACCTGAGCCCACCCGGTGATTCCCGGCTTTACCTCATGACGACGCATCTGTTCCGGTGTATAACGCTCCAAGTATTGCATGAGCAAAGGTCGAGGCCCCACCAGGCTCATCTCTCCTTTCAGGACATTGTATAATTCAGGCAGCTCGTCAAGGGAAGTAGCTCGCAACCATTGGCCAAACCGGGTGATCCTTTCTCTATCGGGAAGAAGGGTACCATCACTCCCGCGACGGTCACTCATAGTTCGGAATTTGAGCATTTTGAAAGGCTTTCCACCTAACCCCGGCCTGACTTGTTGAAAAAACACGGCCGTTCCCTGCAACCAATGGCTCAGCACGGCTATCGCCACCATGGCTGGTGCACAGATCAGGAAGACTGGAGAGGCAAACAGAAGATCAAAAACCCTTTTTCGATTCATGGTGACTCGAGGTGAATAAATACCTCTCAAGGTGAGGCTATTGAACAAGTCCTGAAGTCCAGGAGGTGAGGTGATTTATACCGCAAACGGATAAGTACTGGACTTTTTGAATCGAGGTGAGTAACGTCCTTCTGGGAAATTCACGTAACCGTTCAGGGGGGTAGAATTTTTGGCTCATCGCGGATTAGCGTGATAAACCGCCAGGGCCGCCAGGATTCGACAGCCGTCATTCCAGCATGCTTCCAGCCGGAATCCATAGGGTACAAGTGCATTTTCAAAAACCTGAATCCGTGAGCGGAGAATGGACAAGCTTCCCTCAGCTGCTTTTCAAACCGCATTTCGAGCCGAGCATTTGATGCCGAAGCCAGAGATTGGGACATCAAGCGTTCAACAGCCGGGATTCAG
>JAPXSS010000164.1:0-5251 GCA_033812955.1 Syntrophobacteraceae bacterium
GGCCTGATGTGTTGCAACTGAACGCCTTCGAACCGGCGCTGCGAATCGCCGCCGTTGAAACCCTCGCCAGTATTGCGGACCAGTGTGACGGGGTGCGCTGCGACATGGCCATGCTGGTCATGAACCCCATCTTCGAACAAACCTGGGGAGATCGAGCGGGCACCAGCCCGGTGGGGGACTACTGGCTCGAGATCATTCCCGCCATCAAAGCCGGGCACCCTGACTTCAAGTTCATCGCTGAAGCCTACTGGGACCTCGAATGGGAACTGCAGCAGCAAGGGTTCGACTACTGTTACGACAAGCGCCTCTACGATCGCGTCAAAGATGACGGAGCTGAAAGTGTGCGGTTCCACCTTAGCGCGGAACTCGCCTACCAGGACAAGCTGGTGCGCTTCCTCGAAAACCACGATGAACCGCGGGCGGCGGCGACCTTCAGCGGCCCCCGGCATCGTGCTGCAGCCTTGGTCACGGCGACCCTGCCGGGAGCCAGACTCTTTCATGAGGGACAATTGGAAGGCAGGCGGGTGCAAGTGCCCGTCTTCCTCGCCCGCCGTCCGGCAGAACCGGTAGATATCGAACTGAATGGTTTTTATAAGGATTTATTGCGAGGTCTCCGCGCGGGCGAGCTTTTTCAGGGGCGCTGGCAATTGTGCGAGCGCAGCGGGTGGCCGGACAATGTCAGTTATTTGAACCTGATCGCCTGGTGCTGGCAGCAGGATGCGGCGCGCTGCCTGATTGTCGTGAACCTCTCCGACATGCAGTCCCAAGGCCTGGTGTCCGTTCCATGGACCGATCCGGCCGATCACGAATGGCTCCTGCGCGACCTGATAACCGGCGTGGAATACCGCCGGAATGGCAGCCAGATGCTGAAAACAGGGCTGTATGTGGATCTGGAACCCTGGGGATATCACTTCTTCCACTGTGAATGACCTGGAGCTTCCGGCAAGCGTCTTTTGAGCTCACTCCCGGCGCTTCAGGGATCGAGAGCGCGGGACTGGGAGCAAATACTTGGCTGTACCCTCAGGGAATAAATCTCAGGGGCACGGGAAACCAACAGGAAATGACAGATAGAAGCAACTCCGCCCCCCCGGATGTTACGCGCACAACCTTGGCGGTGCTCTCCATCGGCATGCTGATCGCCGCCAGTTTCTATATCATCCGCCCCTTTCTCACCTCGTTCGTGTGGGCCACCATGATCGCCGTCGCCACCTGGCCGGTGCTGCTGGCGACTCAGGCATGGCTCTGGGGCAAACGCTGGCTGGCCGTGGCAGTAATGACGATAGTCCTTCTGCTTTTTCTGGTCGTACCTTTCTGGCTGGCAGTCGCGACCATCATCGACAAGGCCGACTACATCGCCTCCTGGATCAAATCCCTGGCCACCTTTTCCGTTCCACCCCCACCAGACTGGCTCGAACGAATTCCCTTGATCGGGCCCGACCTCCTGGAACGCTGGGAACAACTGGCCAACGTCCGGTGGGGCAAAGTGACCGCGACGCTGGCCCCCTATGCCGGTCAGGCGGTTGGCTGGTTTGCCACCCAGGCTGGCAGCTTTGGGATGATGATCCTTCATTTCCTGCTGACGGTGATCTTCACCGCAATCCTTTACGTCAAGGGTGAAATGGCCGCCGCAGGGGTCCGACAGTTTGCTCACCGGCTGGCCGGGCCACATGGAGAAGAGGCCGCCCTGCTGACCGGGAAAGCCATCCGGGGAGTGGCTCTGGGGATAGGGCTCACCGCCATCGTCCAATCAGCCCTCGGCGGCATCGGCCTCGCGATTGCCGGTGTGCCCGCCGCTACGCTGCTTACGGCCGTCATGTTCATGCTCTGCGTCGCCCAAGTCGGCACCATTCCGGTCCTCATCCCCGCCGTCATCTGGCTTTTCTGGAACAAGGCCACCTTGTGGGGAACGGTCCTCCTTATCTGGTCAATCTTCGTCATCAGTATTGACAACTTCCTGCGTCCCGTTCTCATTAGAAAGGGCGCTAATCTGCCGTTGCTCCTGATCTTTGCCGGCGTCATCGGCGGCCTCATCGCCTTCGGTGTTATCGGCCTCTTCATCGGGCCAGTGGTGCTGGCCGTTAGCCACACCCTGCTGAAAACCTGGGTAAACGGCGAACCCCAGGAAAGCCCTCCTGCAGCTGGTGGGGAGGGGAACGTTCAAGAATCGAAAAAAGATAGACAGAGGGGGTCGGAGGACCAGACCACCCAAGAATGAGGTCCCTGGGTGGCACTGTCTTCGAAGAGGTAAGATTTCATCCACGAAGTCACACGAAGAGACCCGAAAACTTCACTTGGGTGACTTCGTGGATGAAAAAGGATTTTTGGTCTCGGAGTACACCTGTTATTTCTTGGGACTTTTTCCCCTTTCCAGCCAATCTTCCAGGTGACGTACGCTTTTCGTGAGGTGATAGCGACCATCGGCAAAAACCCCGTAGTCACCGCCGCCGGCCATGGCGGAGGCGTAACGGATGGAATTGGCGTAGAATAGCCAGGTATCGCTCCAGAGCTTCTCGCAGAACTCATCGAAGGGATTTCCCTTCCCCGGTCCGGCGGCAAGCCCGCGCCTCCAAATTTCCTGAATGAGCTGCGTTCCCGCCAGCGTGGCGCTGTTGGTCTGCTCGATGGTATTGATAAAGCGCGTCCAGTGACCCTCGACCCAGGATTGGCCGTGGCACTGCCGGCAACTGGCCTGCATTTCCTGGGTAGCGGCGGTTCTTTCCTCAGAGCTGAGCAGGAACTTCGTCGCAAAGCCTCCCTCAAAATCCGTCGGCAAGGGAAGGTCATTTTTGTTGCGAATGATCGAGGTGTCCGGTTCCTTCGGTTGGGGGTGGGCGTAAACCAGACCAAAGATGCGCCAAGGCAGCCGGTTCTTCATTTCATGGGTCCGCTGCACCACCACCTTGCCCTCGCCATCGACCAGCAGGCTGATATGGCAGGCGGCACAGGTCGGCGCCCCGAAATCCTTACCGATGGTCCAGGGGATATTCTTGAAATTCCATTCCGCTTCCTTGGCCGAGAAAAGATTGCCGTGTTTACTCGCATCGTAGACTTTGTTGGCTGGGGCATCCGGTCCGACATGGCATTCTTTGCAGGTATGGGGCTTGCGCGCCATTTCGATGGAAAAATCATGGCGGGTGTGGCAAGCCGTGCACGAACCGCGCGTATCATCCAGGTTGATGCGACCGACTCCCTGGTTTGGCCAGCCCTCGATAACGGGAAATTCCATCTCTCCCATCTCCGTCTCCCGCACCCGGGTGCCGGTTATCTGAAGCTTGGTACCGTGGCAGTAAAGGCACGATCCCGCCTCGGTAGCTGCACTGGCAGGCTTGAGTGCCACCTTGCCCTTCTCCAGGACCGGTGAGCCGTTGATAGAAAGTATGAGCTGCTGGTAGAGATCGTTGTTCACCAGGTTACCGTGGGCGTGGGCCATGAGGTTCCGGTCGTACTGCCGGGACTCCTCCGTGTGGCAGGTGCGGCAATCTCCCGGGCTCACCACCACATGGATATCATACCCATTGTGATCAAAGGTATCCTTATGCTCTTTGGGGCGCAGGGTGTGACATTCCGCACACCCGACGACCACCTTCTTCAGCTCCTCGGGAACATTTTCGCCGGAAAGCTTACGCCCGGGTCCCTCCACCCCCATGGCCATACCCGGGGTAATCGTGGCGTGCCCGCTCTTCTTCCAGCTTTCGACGATGCCGGGATGGGTTGCCGCGTGACATCCGAGGCACTCCTGCGTGGCTGTGCTGATCGGGGCTTCACCGTGGGCAACGGCTAAGCCCCCAAAGACAACTGTCAAACAGGCCAGGAGTACTGACAAGGGCTTCATCGTCCCCTCCACTCTTTACGGTTCGCACCCTGATACTGAACCACGACATGTGGGAAATATTCTATACTCAAACACGAGGCACTTGTCTATTCCCATATGTGTGGCGACGAGAGGCCGCCAGCGACTACGGATTGGCGCGGTCGCGACAGCCGGGAGAAGGTTCAGGCAAGTACTCAGGCCCTTTTCCAGGATCGGCGGTTGCGGGTGTTCGATCAGGGATTCCAACCTTGTCACCACCATCCTGGTAGTGGGGCAGGAAATTGAACCCGAATGCCTCCGCCGGTTGTTAATGAAACGCGTCAGAACTCCACCGGCCAGGACCCGGACCTCGAAGTGGTGATTGGTGTCCACGACGATATCCGATACTGCTTTGATGAGTTCCGGCGGGAGGGGCCACGATCTGATCCAGACATCTGAGCACCTCTTCACGCAGCCGTCAATTCCCCTGGAACCGCAAAATGCGGATCAGACCTCGCTGGCATTCAGCCAGGCAGCCGGTTCTGTGCAGATCTGCCAGCAGTTCCAGCACCGAACCCCATTCTCGCAAGTTGCCAAAAGGATCTCGTGCCATAATCCGTCCTCAACCCTCCTCCTGACAGCCATTACTTCTCGCTGCCAACCTAGAGATGGAAATCTCCCGCCGCTTCAGGCTGGTACAGGATTTCTTCGATCTTCATTCTTTTCACTCCGGCAGGGGCCTGCCATTCTACGGTATCACCAACCCGGTAACCGATGAGCGCGGTACCGATGGGAGCCAGGACGGAAATCTTGTTCTCTTTGAGATTCGCATCGCCGGGAAAAACCAGTTGCGTGATCATTTCCGCCCCTGAGTCCAGATCTCTCATCCGAACTCTCGAGTTCATAGTGATCACATCACGGGGGATGTTCGCTGGTGCCACCACCCTGGCGCGGTGAAGTTCTTCGTCCAGTTCCTCAAGATAGCGCGCATCACGCGTTTCGGGCTCTTCCTCCAACATCTGCACCAATTGGTTGAGCCGCTTCAGGTCAAACTCCGTAACATAGATGGTTCTTCTTCTCGCCATACCGTCTCTCCGTAAAGTCATCTGGTAACCAAAAGCAGCCCACGTTCTCTGATGGCAAACGCCACACCTTCGTTTCATCCCTCCCGGCAACCTTTCGCCCGGGCACGAGAGTGACGGCTAGCGACCCGCCGTTGGAAGCGACGGGCAAGCTCACCGCCTTCATACACAATTATTGCAATTTGCATTCCCGGCATTGACCGGCTCAGGAAACGGCCTTCCCCTCGATTGGAGCAGTATCGCTCATCGGGAACCACAGCGCGGCAAAGCCGCAACCAAAGTGAAGAATTGAAGGCGTTTTCCAACTGTTGTAAGTTTCGAGTTAGCCGCTCAGAAACTACATCACCAGGAGGAAAACGCCTTGAAGTCCTTTATACAA
>JAPXSS010000165.1:0-5202 GCA_033812955.1 Syntrophobacteraceae bacterium
TCTAATGGAACGGAGGTGCTTAGCAGTACGTTGACGGTCCATAGGTTTTCCGTTCCGTTTCTTCCTCTTTCCCTGCTGCGTCCTTACGACCCTTGCCATTGGTCTCCGATTGTAAGAACGATTCATCTAGGACTGAAGGCGTTGGAGAACCTTTGTAGGCGGAACGATGTTGATCATGTTCTCGCACTGTGGGTGCTTCCGTCGGGCTGGTGGGCCAGGGAAATGAGGAAACGTTTCGATGTCCCGTATAGTGTCTGGGCGTTGGGAAGCGACATTTGGGTGCTCTCCAGGCTTCCTTTGGTCAGGCATATTTTAACCCGAACGATTCGAGACAGCCGTCACTGCTTTGCCGATGGCCTGCTGCTGAAGGATGATGTGGTAAGGATCTCCGGCTGTTCCTGCGAGTTCCTCGCGAGTGTTCGTGAACTGCCTGTCAGCGGGGAAAAAACCGTTTCGACAGGCCCTCCCTATCGTTTGGCCTTTCTCGGAAGATGGCATCGCAACAAAGGAATCGATCTACTGCTGGAGAGCCTAGGCAATCTGGCAGACCGAACCTGGGCACGCATCGAGGAGGTGAAAATTTGCGGTGGTGGCTCTCTGGAAGCTCAAGTTCGCCTGGGTTGTGAGGATCTGAAGAAGGCTGGCCATCCCGTCACGCTTGGCGGTTATCTGGACAAGTGTGAGGCCGCGCACTTGCTCGAGTGGGCCGATTATCTGCTGATTCCTTCTCGCCTGGAAAGCATTCCAGTGGTCTTCTCCGATGCCATGCAGGCCCGCTGCCCCGTTATATCGACCCCTGTGGGCGATATTCCTCGTTTGATCGGCCAATACGGGGTCGGCACCCTCGCTAGGGACGTGACCGCAAAAGCCCTGAGTGAGGCGATAGATGAGGCCCTTGACAGATCCCCTTCGGCTTATGAAAAAGGCTTGGATCAGGCCCGCGCGGATTTCGATGTCCGACACGTCGCACGGTATCTGGCGGGTCTGCTGATAAATAGATCGGACGGAAAAAGCGCCGGGAGGAGCGCAATGCATGGGGAATAAGCTCTTTCTCATTTCCTATTATTTTGCTCCTCTCGGCAGGGCTGACGGAGTTAACCGCACATACCTCGTGAAGCATCTTGCCGAACTCGGCTGGGATATAGAGGTCATCAGCTGTGCAAACCCTCACGCCTTGTTGAGAAATTTTCACAGGGACGAGTCCCTGCTGAAGATCCTTCCTTCCGGTGTGAGGCACCACCGGGTCAGGAGCACCTATTGGGGCCCTCTTGGAGGCGTTGCCTCCCTTCTTGGCATGGCCGACGACCCTTTCGGAAACTGGCGTTGGCCGGTTTTGAGACAAGCTAGAGCGCTTTTCCATGTGCCGGGGATCCTCTACGCTGTGGTTCCCCCCGTGGTCAATGCGACCATCGCCTGGGAAATTGCCCGAGATAAAAAGTATCCCCTCGTCATTGACTTCAGGGACAATGAATTCAAGATTCCGCCATCCGTCGTGAACGATGCGGGCACCATCATCGCCTCGACACAGCAGTCCCTGGACGAGATGAGGAGATTCTATCGTTTGGGCAACGATCGAGGAATCGAAGTGCAGAACGGCTATCCGGAAGACCTGCGCCTCTTGCCTGTCAAGCAGCGGGGGAGGCCGGGGCAACTGAGGATTGTCTATGCGGGGCTGCTCAATCTGGAGCAGGACCCGGCCGTGCTCGCTCGTGCAGTGCGGTTCATGGAACGCCGATACCCCGAAACAAGGAACACCGTCCTTGTGGACTATTTCGGCCCACAAAATTACTACACCCGCCTTTTTCTGCGGAACTATCTGTCGGACACCATCCGTTTCAGGGGGTACAGACCGTTTCAAGAGATACTGGGAGAGTTGGCCGATGCCGATCTGGCCTACTCCTCCCTCCGAGCGGATGCGAAATCCTACTGCATCCCATCAAAAGTATTTCAATACCTTTCTGTAGAAACGCCTATTCTTGCTGCCGGTCCTGAAGGAGCGCTCAAAGAGATGATTACACGGACCGGAATCGGACGATTTTCTGCCTATGAGGATCTGGCTTCTCAGGCAAACGACATTCGCTATCTTCTCGGAAATGAAGGATCCCGGATGGAGATGGTTGAGAACATACGGCGTATCAAGCAGCAGTATGCCATGCGCAGCCAGGTCAAGACGCTGAGCGAACATTTGAAATGGCTTGTGGGGTAATCGGAAGGACGATGCTGCAGCCGCGGCTTGATAAAATCGATCTCTGGCGATACGAACAAATCGCGGCCTATTGTGTCGGGCGGACCTTGGATGTGGCCTGTGGGCTGGGTGGCTTGCGCCGTTTCCTTCCCGGGGACCGATACCTCGGCTGCGATCTGGCAGGGGGGGCTGTCCGGTGCTCCGCGTATGACCTGCCGTTTAGGATAATGAGCTTCGACACGGTCGTGCTCGGAGAGTTGCTGGAGCATTTAGAGATGCCCTTTGCTGCGCTGAAAGAGGCGGGAAGGGTATGTAGAAAAAGGATGATCATCACCGTCCCCAATAACTACTCCTTGGTCAGGCTCAACCGGTTGCTTCTGGGAAGGCCTGTCGAGATTGAAAAAGAGCACATCCTTTCCTTCAACAGCCGGAATCTCGCGATAATGCTCGGGGGCATAGGAATGCAAGTGATCGAATCCTTCTGCTATCCGCTGAGACTGCAGCTCCTGCCGGAAATCCCCGTCAGATCGAGATTTGGCTATTGGGTGTTCGTCATTGCGGACAGGGTACCGGGACCTTGCAAAAACGGAACGGTTGGCTGATGAACAAGATCGTTTCGTCTCAGGGGATGTCTCTTCTGACGCTGACAGTGGCCGTGGCGGCGTTGCTTGCAGTCCCGCTGCTTCGCCCCGCCCTTTCTTTCGAAGGAAATCTGATCAGTTCCTACTGGCCTATTGCTGCGGCTCTGTTCCTGTTCCTGGTCCAGGAGGCGATTAACCCCATCTTTGCATGTCTTGCTCTTCGAAGCGTCGGCGAGTCCGGGCGCTACTGGACGCAGCTTCTGATTATCCTGCTGTCGACTTCGGCAAATTCCGCTGTGCCTTTTCCTGCCGGGATTCCCATTCGCGCAGCTCTCCAGAAACAGATTGTTCATATTTCTCTCGCAAAATCAGCTGGTGCGATGGTCATTGAGACCCTGATCGGCTACGGCATCGTTACGGCCTGCGCTCTTGTGAGCGGCTTTCTGTGGTTCAGGGCTACATTCGATCAGTTGCTGGATGATTTCAGAGGAGCGCCCCTTGTTTCTGCTGGACTGGCGGGGTCTTTCCTGGCGGTCTGTGTTGTCTGGATGATTTCTGCAAAAAAGAAAAAGATGTGGCGTTCCATCACGGATGCATGCCATCAGGCGTTGAAAGCGCGAATTGCGCCGCTGGGCGGCATGGCCGTAATTGCTCTCGTAAGCATGCTTCTGGCCTTGATCCGTTTCGAACTAATCCTCCAGGCCATGGGGATCAATACCCCCCATGGACCCCTGTTGGGCGCTCTGCTCATTTCGCGACTTGCCGGGGTCGCTTCTCTTCTCCCGATGGGCGTGGGTGTTCGCGATGTCAGTCTAGTTTCCATGCTCGTCCTGCTCGGTATAAGCGGGCCATATGCGATTGCGGCAGCGGCTGTTGACAGGATCATCATGACTGTGCCTTATCTGGGCGGCGGAATGATCGCGGCGCACCTTTTGGGGAGGCAGGTGATTGTGTCCGCTTTGCGACCTGAAGGGGGCGGCGCCCCTTCGGGGCCCGATTCCTGAACATCGGTCCAGAAACGCGTCTCGGTCAGACGATCCCGTGGCATCTAAGAAGCATCCAGCGGTGCAACGTTAATCTCCTCCATCGATACAACCGCTGATCCCATGCAGCGGTCATGTTAAGTGCGTGCCTCAGCATGTTGGCATGGTTGTGAAGCAAATAAAGAATCGGCAGCATTATGGAAAAAGCGGCGAATCCCCCGGCTTCCAGTATTTCGGACTGTCCAGTATTGCCAAGCCGCTCATAATCCCTCAGCGAGAAGCCTGCTCCACCGGTTGCGTAACGGGGCTTTCGCGATCGGAACCGGCTGGCCAGATTCAGATACTCCCGGCCAGGATCGATAAAAAGCGCGAGGCCTTCCGGCCGGAGCAATCGGATCAATTTCGACATGGCCGTTTTCCTGTCTTCGGAAGGAACATACATCAGCGACGTGATGCAAAGGACGGCATCAGCCACGGAGTCGCGAACAGGAGGGTCATTGAGGTCAGCACAGACGATGGCGCCCCCGGTGTATTGGGCATAGAGACGGCAGTACGTAAGGGAGAAATCCATACCGGTTAGGTTGATGTCCGGCCGCAAGGTTCGGATTTCTCGGCTGATGCGTCCGTAGCCGCAGCCGATGTCAAGCAGCCGGGCGCCTTTCGGAAGCAGTGGCAGCAGCTTCATGATAACAAGCTGAGCGTGCCTCTCGTGCAGGTATTGGTTGAGGGGCCCGGGCAGCGTTTGAAGCAGAACGCCGGCATTGGAGTTGCCTTTCTCGGCTGCCCGGCGCTCCCACTCGTCCCGCAACTGCCTAGAGGCCGCTTTGCTCATGTTGCAGATACCCGTGGGTTCTTCAGTGTGCGTCGGATAGCACTCATGACGTCATCGACGTCCCGGTTGCTCAACCTGGCCGAAAGCGGCAGGCTGACAGTCTGACGGCCAATGCGCATGGCGTTGGGAAATTCCTCTGGTTTCCAGCCAAAGGTCTCCTGGTAATAGGGATGTTCTGGAATGGACAGGTAATGGACACCCACGCCGATCCTTCGCTTCGTCATCTCGTTCAGGAAGTCATCCCGGGCAATGCCCGACCGTTTCTCGTCAATCAGGATCGTGTAGAGATGGTGTGCATGCCTCGTGAGCGGCTCGGGGTCCGCCGGTCTCGTCAACGGCAAGTTGTGGAAGGCCTCCTGGTAGTGATCCCAGATCTGTTTCCGCTTCAGCCAGTTCTGCTCGACGCGCTGCAGCTGATGAATGCCGAGCGCTGCCTGCAGATCCATCATGTTGTATTTGAAGCCGCATTCGACAACATGGTAGTGTTTGTACCCCTCGTCGCTGAACCGTCTCCAGGCGTCCTTGGACATGCCGTGGAGGGCGAGGACTTTCACCCTCGCGATGTCATCCTCTTTCCTGGCAATGACCATTCCCCCTTCGCCCGTTGCGACGTTCTTGGTC
>JAPXSS010000166.1:0-5121 GCA_033812955.1 Syntrophobacteraceae bacterium
CATATTTCCGCATCTGGTCAATGGGCAAAGGATTTCGCTTTGTGGGATCAAAGAAGGCGAGCTGTAATCTCCGTAATGTCCAATATCGCCGAGGGGTTTGATCGGCAGAGCGACGCTGAATTCAGCAGGTTCCTTTCCATTGCAAAAGGCTCGGATAGTGAGATCAAAGCGCAATTCTATGTTGCCTTGGATCAGAGATACATCGACGAATCCTCTTCCAACAGCCTATATGAATCATGCGATAAGGTTGTACGCTTTCTCGGGGGGTTCATACGGTATCTGAAAGGTACGAAAGACGTTCGATACTCAACGCATGACACGGAGACAAAAACATGAAATACGGAGACCTGATCCAATTCGAGCCTATCGAGTCCGTGGTCCAGCTACGGGACGCCGACGAGGCCGCTGCTGCCCAGCAGCTTGTCCAGACCTATGTCATCTCCGGGGAGATGGCCGAGAAGTTGACCAGCTTGGTCGTTCCGCAGCTTCAGTTCGACAACCCCATGGACAACAAGGGGCTTTTGGTCGTGGGCAACTATGGCACCGGTAAATCGCACCTCATGTCTGTGATCTCTGCCCTGGCTGAAAACGGAGATCTCGCAACACACCTGAACGACAAGAGCGTGGCCAGCTCCGCTGGCAAGATCAGCGGGCGTTTCAAGGTGGTCAGAACCGAAATCGGCGCGACCACCATGTCCCTGCGTGATATCCTGGTAGCCGAGCTCGAGGAGCACCTGGCTGCAATGGGCGTGTCTTATTCCTTCCCGCCCGCGGATAAGGTGTCCAATAACAAACGTTCTTTCGAAGAGATGATGACCGCCTTCCACCAGGAGCATCCCGACCATGGCCTGCTCCTGGTGGTGGACGAACTGCTCGACTACCTGCGCACCCGCAAGGACCAGGAACTCATTCTCGATCTCAACTTCCTGCGCGAGATCGGCGAGGTCTGCAAGGACCTGCGGTTCCGCTTCATCGCCGGCGTCCAGGAAGCCATTTTTGACAGCCCCCGCTTTTCCTTTGTGGCCGACAGCATCCGCCGGGTGAAGGACCGCTTCGAGCAAATCCTCATCGCCCGCAAGGACGTCAAGTTCGTGGTGGCCGAGCGTCTGCTCAAGAAGACCGCTGACCAGCAGGTGAAAATCCGGGGGTACTTGACACCCTTCGCTAAGTTCTATGGCCGCATGAACGAGCGCATGGACGAGTTCGTGCGTCTCTTCCCCGTGCATCCGGACTACATCGACACCTTTGAGCGGGTCACCGCGGTGGAAAAGCGTGAGGTGCTCAAGACCCTTTCCCTGGCCATGAAAAAGCTCCTCAACCAGAACGTACCCGACGACCGGCCCGGAGTCATCGCTTATGATGGCTACTGGATGACCCTGCGTGAGAACCCGTCCTTCCGCGCCGTTCCGGACATCAAAGCAGTCATCGATTGCAGCATGGTACTTGAGTCACGCATCCAGCAGGCCTTCACCCGCCCGGCATACAGGCCCATGGCGACCCAGCTCATCCATGCGCTGTCAGTCCACCGACTCACGACGGGTGATATCTATGCTCCCCTGGGCGCAACGGCGGAGGAACTGCGCGACGGGTTGTGCCTCTTCCAGCCGGGCATCGAGGAGCTGGGCGGCGACCCGGCCGATGACCTGCTCTCTCAGGTGGAGACCGTCCTACGGGAAATTCACAAGACGGTAAGCGGGCAATTTATCTCGTCCAACCCGGACAACCGCCAGTATTACCTGGACCTCAAGAAAACCGACGATTTCGACGCGCTGATCGAAAAGCGGGCCGAGAGCCTCGATTCCTCACAGCTCGACCGCTACTACTACGAGGCGCTTCGGCGGGTCATGGAGTGCACGGACCAGACCTACGTAACTGGTTACAAGATCTGGCAGCACGAGCTCGAATGGCTGGAGCGTAAGGCCGCACGACTGGGATACCTTTTCTTCGGCGCGCCCAACGAACGCTCTACAGCAGTACCGCCTCGGGATTTCTACCTCTATTTCATCCAGCCTTTCGATGCGCCGCATTTCAAGGATGAGAAGAAATCCGATGAGTTATTCCTGCGCCTGACCAACACGGACGAGGAATTCCGCACCACCCTTGGTAATTTCGCGGCGGCAATTGACCTTGCATCCACAGCTTCGGGCCATGCCAAGTCCACCTACGAATCCAAGGCATCGAACTTCCTGCGCGCTCTCGTGCAGTGGCTTCAGAAGAATATGGCCACAGCCTTCGAGGTCACCTACCAGGGGCGCACCAAGTCCCTGACTGAATGGGCCAAAGGCAAGTCCATCCGGGAGCTTTCCGGCATAGGCTCCCACGAGCGCATCAACTTCCGCGACCTGGTGAATACCATAGCGGGCATCTGTCTCGGTACCCATTTCAGTGAGCAGGCGCCGGATTATCCTGCTTTTTCTGTTCTCATCACCAGTACCAATCGTAAGCAAGCCGCCCAAGATGTCCTTCGCGCCATAGCCAATATTGGCACCCGAGCACTCAGTCCTCAGTCCTCATCACCCATCACTAAACAAGCCACCGCGGTGCTGGACGCCCTGGAGCTTCTCGACGGTGAGCGGTTCGATCCCTACCGGTCCAGGTACGCCAAGCACATCCTTGATGTCGTCAAGAAGAAGGGCTACGGACAGGTGGTCAACCGCACCGAACTGGTCCAGGACGTCCTCGGCGTAGAATACCTCGCGCCGCAACGCTTGCGCCTCGAACCCGAATGGACCGTGGTGGTGCTGGCCGCCCTGGTTTATGCCGGCGAAGTGGTCCTCTCCATCCCGGGCAAGAAGTTCGATGCCACGGGCCTGCCGCAACTGGCCGGAACCGGCATCGACGAACTGGCCCAGTTCAAACACATCGAACGGCCCAAGGACTGGAACCTTCCGGCGCTCAAGGCACTTTTCGAGCTGCTCGGACTCACACCGGGCATGGCGCAACTGGTCACCCAGGGCAAGGACGAGCCGGTTCAGGAGCTGCAAGCCAAAGTTAGCAAGTATGTCGAGGAGATTGTCCGAACGCAGCAAGCTTTGAAAGACGGTCTTCATTTCTGGGGACAACGGCTATACTCTGACTCGGAACTCAAAACACGGAACTCGCAACTGGAAACGACGAAGTCGTTTCTTGAATCCCTGCAAGCCTACACCACGACCGGCAAGCTCAAGAACTTCCGCTATGACGCATCGGAAGTGACCGCTCAGCGGAGCGGGCTCGAATCCCTTGCGGAAATCAAGTCGCTTGAGGAACTGGTGGCGGACCTCGGGTCCACGGCATCGTACCTCTCCACCGCCGAGGCGGTCCTGCCCACCGGCCACGAGTGGATCGACAAGATGAAGACGGCGCGGGACGAGGTCCTCGCCCAGATCGGCGACCCGGCCAAACGGAGCGCTACAGCATTCCGCCAGCAAACCAAGCGCAAGCTCGGCGACCTCAAGAAGGCTTACCTGTTGGCCTACCTTTCCATGCACGCCAAAGCGCGTCTCGGCGTGAACGAGGACAAACGCAAGGCCAAGCTCATGGGTGACGAGCGGCTCAAGGACCTGCAGAAACTTTCCACCATCGACCTGATGCCGCGCCAGCAGCTCTCGGATTTCCAGAATCGGCTCGCCGGATTGAAGAGCTGCTTTGCGCTCACCGAGAAGGAACTGGAGGCATCGCCGGTCTGCCCGCACTGCAACTTCAAACCGAGCGCGGAATCCCGCCTGGCCGGGGCTTCCGCGGCGACGATGCTCGACGTCCTGGACGGCGAGCTCGACAAGCTGGTCGAGAACTGGACTCAGACGCTGCTTGCCAACCTCGAAGACCCGACCACCAAGGACAACCTGAATCTGCTCAAGCCCGAGCCACGCAAGCTGGTGGACGGCTTTATCAATGAGCGGGCTCTGCCGGACCTGCCTGCCGAAGGCCGGACGCAGGCAGGCGACCTCGACCAGGACTTCATCCACGCCCTGCAGGAGGTGCTCTCCGGACTCACTAAGGTCTCGGTCAAGATCGCGGACCTGCGCGACGCCCTGCTCGCAGGTGGTTCCCCTGCAACCCCGGCGGAGATGCGCAAACGCTTTGAGGAATACCTGGACGGACTGACCAAGGGTAAAGAACCTGGCAAGGTGCGGGTCGTGCTGGAGTAAAAACCACGGATGGATACGAATGAACGCAAATTGAAGGAACTGATTAGCAAGGGCGAAGGCATCGATCTTGAATTCAAGACCTGCCGTAATCAGCTCAATCGGGACGTCTATGAGACGGTGTGCGCCTTTTTGAACCGGCATGGCGGGACAATTTTATTGGGGATTACGGATTCCGGAGATATCCAAGGCATTGAATCGGATGCCGTTTCACAAATAAAGAAAGACTTTGTTACCACCATCAACAACCCGCAAAAAATCCACCCTCCGGCCTACATATCGGTAAATGAGGTGACAGTTGAAGGAAAACCGGTACTTCGCGTGTATGTCCCGGAAAGCTCGCAGGTTCACAGATGCAACGGGCGCATCTATGACCGCAATGAAGACGGCGATTTTGACATTACGGATCATACGCGGCAGGTGGCAGACCTTTATCAACGAAAACAAGCCACTTACTCAGAAAATAAAATCTACCCTTTTGCAAAGCTGGACGATTTGCGGTCTGATCTGATCGACAAATGCCGCAGGCTGGCCGGAGTCTGGCGCGATGATCATCCCTGGCTCGGCATGGACGATATGGACATGTTGAAAAGCGCCCAACTATACCAGACCGATCCGGAAACCGGCAAAAGCGGTATCACTCTGGCGGGCATACTTTTGCTTGGAAACGACCAGATTATTCTGTCAGCAGTACCCCATCATCGAACCGATCTCATTTTGCGCAAGATCAATTTGGACCGCTATGATGATCGGGATCTCGTCAGAACCAATCTCATTGAAAGTTACGAACGTATCATTGCCTTTGTGCAGAAGCATCTGCCGGATCCCTTTTTTCTCGAAGGTATAGAACGGATGAGTCTTCGAGATACCATTTTCCGTGAAGTTGCATCCAACATTCTGATCCACCGCGAATACACCAACGCCTTTCCCGCCAAACTGATCATAGAGCGCGGCCAGGTTCGTACCGAAAACAGCAATAAACCCAACGGATTCG
>JAPXSS010000167.1:0-5040 GCA_033812955.1 Syntrophobacteraceae bacterium
CCGGCAAGGGATAACCGAACGGGGTGGCGACGGATATCGCTCCCGGGGGAGCTTACAAGGCTCCCCCGACCCCGATATCCAGAGCTTCCCCTAATGCCTTTTAAACTCCGGGGGTATGGGGGTGGAACCCCCATGGTGATCAACCTCATGCAGGAAGACACGGCCAAAAGTAGCTTATTTGATGAAGGCAAAATTCCATTTCACGCTGAACCAGGACAATAGACCAGGCGGCAGCAGGCTGCCAACTGCTCCGAAAGGATCCTAAAGCCTGCAGAGATCCGTCCCGGACGGGATGGATGTGTGTTAAAAAAGCAGGAAAGAAGTTGCCATCAGGCTGATTATCGGTACAATTGCAGGGCTTATAAAATGAGCGGTTTGAGATTGAGGAAACGCTATGCTGCCTCCCCTTCCGTGGATGGAATCTGCCGGTTTATCGGTTTGGACTCAC
The DNA here is from genome assembly GCA_033812955.1 of Syntrophobacteraceae bacterium. Classification (GTDB taxonomy): domain Bacteria; phylum Desulfobacterota; class Syntrophobacteria; order Syntrophobacterales; family Syntrophobacteraceae; genus JADGQM01. Next base: position 449 of record JAPXSS010000167.1, read on the forward strand.
TCCGCCGTTTGAGCATTGACGGTCTGCTGAAAGGCGCGGGTGCCTCACCCCAACACCACCCCTTTTGTCTTGCCTGCTTTACCGGCGACTATCCCGTAACCTTCGAGGGATCGCTGCGGAAATGCTGTTTCCAAGACCAGGGGCAGGAGAGCGATAGCTGACTTGATGGAGCGGCCGTGAGTGGGAGGAATCAATTGAAGAACAGGCAGAGCCTGGAAATCCTGGAGATGGCCAGGGAAGTCCTGCGCATCGAAGCAGACGGAATCCTTCATCTCCTGGAACAGGTTTCCGAGGATTTTGTCACCGCCGTCCAGTGGATTCTTGCCGCCCGCGGTCGGGTTATCGTGACCGGCATCGGCAAGTCCGGCATCGTCGGTCGCAAAATGGTGGCTACCCTGAGCAGCACCGGCACGCCCGCGCTCTTCATCCATCCGGTGGAAGCCATTCACGGCGATCTGGGAATGGTACGCAGCGAAGACATCGTCCTGGCACTGTCCAACAGCGGCGAAACGGATGAACTCAACGTCATCCTGCCGGCCCTCAAGAACATCGGTACCCGCATCATCGCCTTTACCGGCAACCTCACTTCGACCCTCGCCCATTACAGTGACCTGGCGATCTATACCGGGGTGCCGCGGGAGGCCTGCCCCCTGGGGCTGGCTCCCACCGCCAGCACCACGGCGCAATTGGCCATGGGCGATGCCCTCGCCGTCGCTCTCATCAAACTGCGCGATTTCAAGGTCCAGGACTTCCAGCGTTATCATCCCGGAGGGCATCTGGGTGAGCGGCTGCAGGTACCGCTCTATGAGGTGATGCGCCAGGGGCCGGATATTCCAACCGTGGTGCGGGAAGCTCCCGTTCCGTGCGCCCTCGTGGAAATGAGCAGGAAGGAGCTGGGGGCCACGCTCATTGTTGGGCCACAGCAGGAACTGTTGGGGATTTTCACGGATGGCGACCTGCGGCGAGCCCTCAACCGGTTTCCCGACCTGGCCCAGCGCTGCATCCACGAGGTCATGACACCCCAGCCCCGCTCCATCCAGGCCGATCACTCGGTTGCCGAAGCCCTTGAAATGATGGAGCAGTATCTGATTACAGTACTGCCGGTCGTGGATGCCACCGGTCACCTCGAAGGCATCCTGCATCTGCATGATCTGCTCGGCAAGGGAAGGATCCGCTTCACCCGGACCAATAGTGGTCATTAACCGCTCTCATGTATAATCAGCTCATCTATTTCCTCATTGCCCTACTGCTCTTTGCCATGCAGCATTCGGGTGACGAACCCTTCTTTCCTCCTGCGGCAAACCTGTTCCTGGCAGGGAGCTTCTTCTTATCGTTTGTTCTGATCTGCCATCTGACCTTTCGCCGGCTGCGCCTCTCCATCGCTGCCGGTTCCCCGCATTCAGCCGTCATAGCCCTCTACCTTGCCGCTCAATCAAGGCTTTCCATTCTCGCCCTGGCAAATCTTGCCGTGCAGGTCTACGTCTTCAACATCAAGTACTACCTGCGGAACCTCCCCGGCTTCGACCACTCCCTCACCCTGGCAGGGTCCATGGGGCTTGGGCTTTTCCTGCTGCATCTCGGGATCATCTGGGCATACAGCTATCCCATTTACCGGCACATCCACCACCGAAAAATCAAGCCATCGGGCTTTCTGTGGGAAAACCTGGCCTTCAGCACCGCCATCCTCCTGCCGTGGTTTCTCATATCCTTCTTCTCCGATATCCTCCAGGTCTTGCCCCTCCCCGCCCTGTTTCAATCGGAGACAGGTGAGTTCCTGCTCCTGGCCGGACTTCTGATCGCCTGCCTGCTCTTTGCGCCGGGGCTCGTGGTGCGCCTCTGGGGATGCCGCCCCCTCCCCATGAACGCCCTGCGGGCAGAGTTGGAGACATTTGCTCAAAGCCACCGCTTCCGGGTCGGCAACTTCATGCTGTGGCCGTTGTTTGGTGGTGAAATGCTCACCGCCGGCATCATCGGCATCCTGCCGCGGTGGCGCTACATCCTGATCACCCGAAGCCTCCTGAGGCTGCTCGGCAGCGATGAACTCAAAGCAGTGGTGGCCCACGAAATGGGCCATGTCCGCCGTTATCATATGCTCTTTTTTCTCACTTTCTTCCTCTGCTATGGAATTCTGGCTTATGCCTTCAACGATCTGGTGCTCCTGGTGCTGCTGCAACACCCGTTTGTGCTGGAGTGGCTGCTGCATTCGGAATCGGTGAACATGACCCTGCTGTCAGTCCTCCAGAACGCCCCGATGATCATCCTACTGGTGGTCTATTTTCGCTATCTGTTTGGGTTCTTCCTGCGAAACAGCGAGCGGCAGGCAGATCTTTACGCGCTGCAGGTCATGGGTCATCCTTTGCCGCTTGTTTCGTCGCTGCAACGGATCGCCTATCACGGCGGGCACCGTGAAGATCTGCCAAACTGGCATCATTTCAGTATCCGCGAGCGCATTGAATTTGTCATGAAGGCTTATGAAGACCCCCGCCTGGTTGGCAAGCACCACCGGAAGTACTACGGCGCCATGGTGATCTTCTTTCTGCTGGCAGCAGCGCTCAGTTGGCTGGGATTTAGCCTCCAAGACAGCAACACCGTTCGCCACTGGCGGACGGCGGTGCAGATCGCCGTCATCGAACGGGAACTCGGGCGCATCCCCGCCAGCGATCGGCTCTTCACCGCCTATGGCAGCCTCCTCCTGGAAGCGGGTGAGTACGCAAAAGCAGAAGCCGCTCTCAGGCGATCCCTCGAAACCTTCCCGGACGATGCGACCGCACTGAATAATCTGGCCTGGCTCTATGCCACCTCCCCTCCCCCCTTCCACAACCTGAAATTGGCCTTGGATATGGCTCTGTGCGCTGCCAGCCGTGATCAGGCACCCTACATTCTGGATACCCTGGCCGAAGCCTATTACGTCAACGGTCTGCCCGAGCAGGCGTTGGCAACCATTCGTCAGGCCCTCCTCAAAGAGCCGAAGAATCGCGCCTACTTTATGAGTCAACAGGAAAAGTTTGAAGCAGCCTTACAGGGGGAACGGGAGATTCCATGAACGCCCGACTCCTTCGGGAAACGGCCGGATATTGGGGGGTGGCGTGGGCTGCGTGCCCCCCCTCCTGGCAGAGGGGAGGCATGCAAAAAATCGGTCGATGCCTGCGAATCCGTCCCAGCTAGAGCTGGCTCATGACCACCATCAGGTGGGAAACTTCGCTGAGCGGGGCGTTGAGGTTGGCACGATGATGGGCAAAAAAGCTGTTGAAACTGCAATCCATAATGAGCCAGGGATCCATCTGCTCGGCCACCGACAATTCATGCAGAATGGTATCCATGATATCGATGCCATACAGGGTTGAAGCCAGCTGGGTTTGAAAGGCAACCCGCACCACCCGGAGTATCTCGTAGTAAACATGGGCGACCCCCTTGGCATAGTAGAAGTAGTCGTCCGCGTTGAAATAACCGACATCTTCCGGTACCAGGTTCTTGTTCACGTTGCCCAAAAGATCGCGGTAGGTGGCGATCAAAGCCACCAGGTTGTCTTTCCGGTAATAGAAGCTTCGCTTTCCCGTTTTGAGCTTCTCCACAAAGGCCCGCAGATGGTCAAGAGCTTCATCATAGGAACCTTCAGCCGACGGAAACCAGAAGAGGGTAGCGCTGTTCATCAGGAGATGGAGCGCTTTTTCCAGGTCCGGGTCGTAGCTGTCGGCATCCCCCATCCGCGTCAGGCTGTCCTTGAGACGGCCGGTGGTAAAACGAATCGCTTCCAGAACCCCCAGTTGGTAATTGTTGATGTTATCCGTGAACTTGCCAACGATAATGTCATTCGGGCGCCAACCGAGAACTCGCCCGTGGAGTTCATGATCGAGGAGTTGGATCATGGTCTCAACAAAGGTAACGCCTGGTATGGGAGAAATTTCCGGGAGCGGAGGCCCATGATGCCCATCCCCGTGTCCACCGGCATCATGAGCACCAGGGACCGGCACTCCATGTCCGGCGGGCGATTCATGGGAGACTGGGACGGCATGGGGTTGGGGAACGGAGAGCTGCAGCCCTGCCGGAGTAGTGCCGGCACCGTGGGGCACTGCCGTTACCGGCGCTGCGCCATGACCTTCTACTGCCGCCGGCTGCTGTTCTGTCGCGGGCGCTGGCCGGGCCCCGGCTTCAAGCACATTCTTCTGCAACCCCAACACCTGATTGGCACCACCCCAGACCAGGAGCAACACCAGGACCCCAAGGACAATCGTCCCCCCGAAAATGCCCCGCCGCCTGAATGACTTTCTGCTCCGGCCAACCGCTCGTTCAACTAGAACTTCCATCGTTCGCGCTCCTTTTCTATGTTCAGCTCACTCCACACAAGTCACTCACTCATGAACGTCGCACAAGCATCAGCAGACTCCCATGCCGACACTCTCAACAGCCAGCGATTGTCATTGTTCAGGCGCTGCGCCAGGCGCTCGAAGAGATAGCGTGCAATGTTTTCCGAAGAAGGATTATGTTCACGAAAGAAAGGGAGGTCGTTCAAGTACTGGTGATCCACCTCCTGGAGGAGTTCTCGAGTGGCTTCCTTGATTTCCTTGAAATCAATGAGCATGCCACACCCATCC
>JAPXSS010000168.1:0-4987 GCA_033812955.1 Syntrophobacteraceae bacterium
AGGATAACTTCGTCAACTTCGCCGACCGGCAACTGCAACCGTCGCAGAGCTTCTTTGACGGCTATCACCCCCAGTTTCACTGCAGCAACATCGCATAGCGACCGGCCAAAACTGCCCACCGGAGTCCGCACCGCACCGACGATGACCGCCCTTCGCATCTCCCCCTCCCATCAATGACATGCTAACGAATCGGGTGAAGCCTGACCTGACTGAGCTGATTTCGAAATGAAGAATAGACCAGATTAACCGAGCTGTTTCCCTGCTGGGTCCCTCTGCTTATAGGAAATCACTGTGATCTTGTCAAACTCATTTGCTTCCGTCAGCGCATGCACTCAGAGCCCGGCGCCACCGGACTGCCTGACGGAGACGGTGCCCGGGCGGGAACCGTATGGAAACACAAGGGCCTGGCGTGGTCGAACTACGAAGAACCGGAGCCGGAGTGGTCGCTCGCCCCAAACTCGGCGTCGCCTTCTTCTATACTCATGAAGGATGGCATACTGCGTTTTGTGAATGTCATCTGGGCTCCGGCTGAAAGACTGCCCGAATGATATCTCAGGCGGCTTCTGCGCTCATCATGACGGCGAAAGCCGGCATCCAGAGCGCTTATAAAAACGATATTTTCTAGCCTCAACGAGTATAGCTTCGCCAGTAGGCAGCCCAGTAGTCTTGTGACGGGAAATCGCGCTTACAAAAGCCACAAACAAAAAAGCCTGGTTCTATGTGGATTTCCGGCACTTCGGTATTGGGGTCGCACCCACATCGGGGGCATGCTTCGGGGAATCTGGCTGCGTCCCACTCGTCACCGCATTTGCATTTGAAGTACTCCCGGTAACCCACACTACGGGTCTGCTGGAAATCCTGTTCTCTTCCACAATGGGCGCATTTGACCGGGGGATAGGCTCTTGCGTATGGCTCTTCTATACCCCAGCGATGGCCGCAACGAAAGCAAACGAAGACCATCCCTTTTTCGCCGTCCTCAACCGTCATACCTTTGTCTTCTTCGGAGTGTCCACACTTGGGGCATCTTTCAATATCATGGAACACCTGCCCACATTTGGGGCAGACCACGCATGGTTCACCATCCAGAACGGTGATGTGATATTCCAGGTCGAACAAGCACGAACATGATTTGCAGACCACTAGCTCATCGGGCATCTTCGATTCCTCCCTGGGGGTGATGCTGATCCTTCATGAATGGTTGTCAATGATCGCAGGAAACCGCCATCAAGGGGAGAGGTGTGTCAGTGTCATGGATAAAAACATGTAAAATCCGCATATTACAATGACAAAACAGCTATTATTCTGAGAATGGTCATCTTTGAACCCGGGAGACACGTCTTGGCATCTCAGTCACTAACACTTTTGCAAGAGGCTCCCTTTGGAAATATAGATTATGAAGGTGGCGCCTTTGCCGGGTTCTGATGCTACATGAACCTTACCCTGATGCTTTTCGGCAATTTCCCGTACAATGGCCAGGCCAAGCCCGGTGCCCTCGATTCCCCGGGAGGTCCTTTCACGCTGGAACGCACTGAACAGCCTGGCTTCGTCCTGAGATTTCAGACCCACCCCGTCATCCTTTACCAGGAAAATATGGAAATCATTTGAATCCTGGTAATCAACCCTGATTTCGGAGAGCGCTTCACCCCCGTATTTGAGGGCGTTGTCCACCAGATTGCGGAAGACCCGGAGGATGGAAAGCCGGTCTGCGACAATGTCGGGAATGGTTTCCGGCTCGCGAAAGGTGATCTGCCGAACGCTGAGCAGCGCTTCAAATTCATCCTTAACGATTCGGAGAATGTCCTTCGGGCTGATCAGCTCGAAATCCAGCGGCATCTCGAGGGTCTTGATGTAGACATTAACCTCTTCGATGAGTCTCAGGGCCTGTTCCGAGGCCTTGATGATCTGATCACAATATTTCTTGCCCTTGTCATCAAGCAGTTCCCGGTACTGTCGATGAAGTAGGTGGGTTAAGCCGTTGATACCGGTGATGGGACTTTTCAAATCGTGGGAAACGCAGTAGGCGAAGTGTTTGATACTCTCGGCATTGCTTCGCAGTGCTGCTTCCATCGCTTTATGCTCGGAGATATCGCGGATCGATTCAATGGCGCCGATCCGATTTCCCTTGCGATCATAGAGGGAGGAAGCCGTGACCCAGAGGTAAGCGCCTTTGCCGCCGTAGAGCATGGGGACGTAGGCCTCGGCGAAGTGGGTATTGCCCTGCTTTCTGATGAAGTCGTAATTGGCGTTGAAATCGATGCTGCGGTCGAACACCTGATCGATCAGGCTTGGCTGCCGCTCGCCATAAAACGGGAGAGCATAGGCAAAGTCACCTTGTCCGAGGATTTCGGTTTTCGCGACCCCGGTCATTGCCACAATGGCCCGGTTCCAGGCGATGACCCGGCGTTGGGCATCGATCACAAAGGTGGCATCGGGCAGGAAGTCAACTATATCGAGCAGCTTCTGGTGAGCTTCCTGCAACGCCTCTTCGACGTTACTGCGTTCCCTGATTTCCTGCTCGAGCTTCTGGTTGGCCTGTTCGAGACTGGCCGTATGGGTTTCCTGAACGTCCAGGACTTCCAGCAGTTCTCGTTCCACCCGCTGACGTTCCGCCTCTGTCGCTTCCAACTCTGCCACCCGAGAACGCAGAGCTCCCACCTCGCTCGTGAGTTGGGCGATGATCCGGTCTTTATCCTCCATGGCGGTTTTCCTGCAGGGGTGAAGTGGGCAGCCGGGGGTCATAATATTGTCGTTCGAGGTCTCGAATCAAGGGCAGACCGATGAGCCGGTTGAATTCTTCGAACGTCATCATGCGGTCACGGAAACCTTCGGTGGTGCCGCTTGCAGCCATCTCCCGCATTACCCCGGCAAGGGCCGCCGATGCCGCGTAAATGGCCGAAGTGGGAAAGGCCACCAGCCGATAGCCCAGTGCTTGCAAGTCTCGGGCCGACAGGAAGGGTGTCTTTCCGCCCTCGACGTTGTTGGCCATGGTCGGTGCTTTAATGTCACCGGTGATCCGCCGCATTTCAGCAATGGATCGCGGGGCTTCCACAAAAATCATATCCGCTCCAGCCTCACAGTAGCGGTGGGCGCGGTCAATGGCCTCATCCAGCCCATGGGGCGCGAGTGCGTCGGTACGGGCCATGATCACGAAGTCCTCGTCCGTGCGCGCATCGACGGCTGCTTTGAGCTTGGCGATCATCTCAGCCGCCGGGATCACCGCTTTGCCTTCCATATGGCCACACCGCTTGGGAAACAGCTGGTCTTCCAGAAACATCGCCGCTGCCCCGGTGCGCTCGATGGCCTTCACTGTGCGGATGACGTTGGTGACATTCCCATGGCCGGTGTCGCCATCGGCGAGAACGGGGATATCGGCAGCGTCCACCACTCGCGCCACGTGGTCCACCATCTCGGTCAGGGTGAGCAGCCCGATGTCGGGTTTGGCGAGATGGGCGGCGCTGACCGCGTAGCCGCCTACTGTCAGGGCTTTGAAGCCGGCGTGAGCAATAATCCTGGCGCTGAGCGCGTCGTAGGCACCGGGCATGATGAGAATCTCCGGAGCGTCAACCAGATGTCGAAAAAGGGTGGTCTTCTTCACGGCTGTTCCTGCCTGAGAAATTACGGGTTACGGTGTTGCCTGGTTTTCGTGTTGGTTAATCCCCGGGGTCATGGGTTGTCGCGTCCGCTGAAGATATCTTCGCAGGCTGGCAGGTAGCTGCCCGGGGAGTGAGCCTTGCGGACGGCCCTCAGCACCGCCTGCGCTGTCACCTGGGCTGCGAGGGCTCCGACTACAGTCACTTCGACCGTTTCCAGATCACCGCAGCTCAAGGCAAACAGGGTGTCGCCATCGTAGAGGGTATGGGCCGGGTAGATAGTCCTTGCCAGGCCGTCATGAGCCATCTGTGCCACTTTGGTGAGCTGAGTCTTATTGAGCCTGGCATTGGTGGCAACTGTTCCGACCACCGTATGCTGACCATCCTGGAAGCCGACCAGGGTCGTCAGCTTATGCAGTTCCCGTTCCGAATCGATCAACTCCCGGCTCACCGTGCTTTTGCGACATCCTGCAAGGAGCTGGCCGCGGGCGGGGTCGACGATATCCCCGAGGGCGTTGACAACGATCAGCGCGCCCACCTCCAAACCGCTGTGAGCCCGCATGAAGGCGCTTCCCAAGCCAGCTTTCATGGCTCGATTCAATCCGTAGAGTTTCCCAATGGTAGCACCCCGGCCCGCCCCCACGGAGCCTTCGGCCACCGGTTCCGAGGAGGCCTTCAGGCAAGCTTCATAGCCGAGGGCAGCGTCTGGATATTGGTGTGAACAGTTGATGCCCAGGTCGAAGATGATCGCCCCGGCGACGATGGGCACAAGTCCGCAACCGGTGTCAAAGCCCACTTGCTGTTCCACGAGGAATCGCTTCAAGCCTTCGGCTACGCCCAACCCAAAGGCACTCCCCCCCGCAAAGAACAGGCCGTGGATGCGATCCACCAGGCAGACGGGATTGAGTGCATCGGTGCCGTAGGTGCCGGGAGCGCCGCCACGGACGTCAACCCCGGCCACCGCGCCGCCCTTGGGGAGGATCACGGTACATCCACTGGGGGTCTCGGGAAGGGAGGCATGCCCGACTGTCAGGCTGGCGATGGCGGTGATGGTGTCATTCGAAATGTCATGGTCCATGTGTATTATCCCTGTAATGCTGTAGGAGGTAGCGGAAGATCTCCTTACCGATGGCAATCCCGGTTTCGATAATGTCCGGCCCGTACTGGCGCCCGGTGGACGTGCGGAAGGTCTCCGCAATATTGATGATGCCAGTCATTCCCCATGGGAATCTCTCGATAAGTTCCTGGGGGGTGATCCCCTGGTGATCAGCCATGTACCAGAGGGTATGAGTGAAGGTGTCCGGGCCCCAGCGAAACTTGTCGGCGTCGTAGAGGCAATCGCTGATGAGCTGCCACCAGGGCGGATCGCAGGGGAGGGGCGCGGTGAACGCTTCATG
>JAPXSS010000169.1:0-3777 GCA_033812955.1 Syntrophobacteraceae bacterium
CATCCTCCACTGTAGTGAAGGGTATGTCGCCGAGCTTGGCGTGGAGTTCTTCCAGCCCTTCGCGCAGGATGGCGAGGAAATGCTTCCGCCGCTCGTCATCATTGGCGAATGTTATCCCAAGGCATTCGACGAGGATAGGCTTCTCATGTTCATGCCCCATATCAAACAATTCCTCAGGTACGTGTTCCCGCCCTTTCTGGGAATCGTCATTTTCTTGTGTTCGTTTTGCCACTTGAATCCCTTATTATTTAGTCTCATAATAGCCGTTATTGATACCATTAATGGATACTGATGCCATTGAGTCTATGTAATGGCCATTTGTGATCCTATTAACAAGCTCATGATCCCGTTTTCACCCAGACGGCATCCCTACCTGGACGGGTGCATTGGACCTTGCCCTCCTGTCTTAGCTGGCCTAGAACTCTTTTGATTGTTGGTCGGCTTACGTTTGGGCATGCCTTGGCCAGGTCGGCGTATTTAAAGGTCTTTGGGAGTTTCTCAATTGCGGTCATGACCGACTCTGTCTTGGCTCCATGCGCGGAGGTAAGTTCGCCGGTGCGCTGTTCAAATTCACGATATGCGCCAAGAAGCATCACTCCAAGGAAATATTCCCACCACGGCAACAATGTGTGTTTTGCTTCATGCCATCCCTGAGACGATTTATAGAGCGCATCGTAATAGCCCTCCTTCTGGTTTTCAATCAAATGTTCCAGGCTGATATAGCGTCCGACCTCAAAGCCTGCGCGATAGAGCAGCAGCAACGTCAATAACCGCGCCATTCGCCCGTTTCCGTCGGTAAAAGGATGAATGCACAGGAAATCCAGGACATAAATTGGGATGAGAAGAATCTGATCGATTTCTTCTCTGTTCCAATGATCGTTGAAAAGTTTGTGTAGCACCTCCATCGCATCCTGTGTAAGATGTGCTGGGACCGGCTTGAAGCGGACGAAACGGGTTCCATCTGACCGGACTTCCGAGATTTCATTGTCAGCCATTTTCCAGCGCCCGCCCTGCTGTGCAACAAACTTATAGAGGCTCTGATGGAGCTGGTGGACAATATTCGGCGTGAAAGGCATATTGGCATGGTTGGCATGAATTGTCGCAAGGGCATCCCTGTAGCCGGCAATCTCCTGCTCCGATCTGTTCTTTGGGGTTGTTTTATGCTCTACGATCTGCTTGATGCGCTCCGGCGGCGCCTCAATTCCTTCTATACGGTTCGAGGATTCGGTGCTCTGGATTATCGCCATCTGGCGCAATGATTCAAGCACTTGGGGAGTCTGCTGCTTGAAAAGGGCCTCCTTGCCGCGATATTCGCCAAGAAGGCGTATTGTCCTGAGGAGTGAATGCGGTATGACTTGTTTTTCCAGAAAACCAGGTTCAAATGATTTCATAGTTCACTCCAGCACTATTCTTACCTTGCCGGGTTCCTTGCCCTTGGTCAGCTCGTCCAGATATTCATCGAACCGCTTTTTCATCTCTGCTGGGGTTGCTGGCGAGCCGCCGGAGAGCAGGGCGTCGCGCAGGTCCGCGATCTTGACCGAAACCTTGGTGAGCCCGTAGAGCACCTCCTTCAAGGCGTGGATGAAGTCTTGGCCAAGGTCGTCCGGCAGGGTCCGCTTCTTGAGGAAGCCGTCCACCAGCTTGCGCGGCTCGGGCTTGAGCAGGCTCATGTTCCCTTTGGTGGTCGGGTCTTCGAGGTTGGCGAGCAGCGTCTGGGTCCAGTTCTCGACCAGCTTGTCGAGCTCGGCGTCCAGGGCGTCGAGCATCGTCGCCGCGGGAGCCGCAGGCGGTTCCGCCCCAGGTTTATAGTTGCAGTGCGGGCAGACCGGCGATGCTTCCAGTTCCTGCTCGGTGAGCGCAAAGCAGCTCTTCAGGCCAGCCAGACGGTTCTGGAAGTCCAATAGGTGCTGGCGCGGCATCAGGTCGATGGTGAGAAGATCCTGGAGTTTCTTGAGCCGCTCGTCGCTCATGAGCTGGGCCTTGCGCTTGTCCTCGTTGACGCCGAGACGCGCTTTGGCGTGCATGTAAAGGTAGGCCTGCAGGTAGGCCTTCTTGAGGTCGCCGAGCTTGCGCTGGGTCTGCTGGCGGAATGCTGCAGCGCTCCGCTTGGCCGGGTCGCCGATCTGGGTGAGGACCTCGTCCCGCGCCGTCTTCATCTTGTCGATCCACTCATGGCCGGTGGGCAGGACCGCCTCGGCGGTGGAAAGGTACGAGGCCATGGACCCGAGGTCCGCCACCAGTTCCTCAAGCGATTTGATCTCGGCAAGGGAATTGAGCCCGTCCCGATGGGCCGTCACTTCCGAGGCGTCATGGCGGAAATTCTTGAGCTTGCCGGGCGAATTGAACGATTGAAGGCCTTCAAGAAAGCCCTTTAATCGTTCCAGTGATGAGTGATGAGTGCTGAGGACTGAGTCATCGAAAAGCCGTTGTCCCCAAAAATGCAGGCCGTCTTTCAAGGCTTGCTGCGTTCGAACAATTTCCTCGACATACTTGGTAACTTTGGCTTGCAGCTCCTGAACCGGCTCGTCCTTGCCCTGGGTGACCAGTTGGGCCATGCCCGGCGTGAGTCCGAGCAGTTCGAAAAGCGCCTTGAGCGCTGGGAGGTTCCAGTCCTTGGGCCGCTCGATGTGTTTGAACTGAACCAGCTCGTCGATGTCGGTTCCGGCCAGTTGCGCCAGACCCGTGGCATCGAACTTCTTGCCAGGGATGGAGAGGACCACTTCGCCGGCATAGACCAGCGCGGCCAGCACCACCACGGCCCATTCAGGTTCGAGCCGGAAGCGCTCCGGCGCTAGGTACTCCACGCCCTGTACATCTTGGATCAACTCGGAGCGGTTGACCACCTGTCCGTGGCCCTTCTTCTTGGCGATGTCGAGGATGTGCTTGGCATACCTCGACCGGTAGGGATCGAGCCGCTCGCCGTCGAGCAGCTCCAGGGCGTCGAGCACGGCGGTCGCCTGCTTGGTGCGGTTCTGTCCGGCGATGGCGTGCAGGGCGTCCTGCGCCGCCTGGGCCCGGTTCGCTCCGGTAATGAGCACCGAGAAGAACGGGTATTCGGGAGCCTGGTCCCTGAAGTGCGGTTCCAGGCAGATGCCTGCAATGGTGTTCACCAGGTCGCGGAAGTTGATGCGCTCGTGGGAGCTGGCACCCGAGAGCTCCCGGATGGACTTACCCTTGGCCCATTCGGTGATGGATTTGGCGCGCCCCTGGTAGGTGACCTCGAAGGCGGTGGTCATGTTCTTCTGGAGCCACTGCACGAGGTCGCGCAGGAAGTTCGATGCCTTGGATTCGTAAGTGGACTTGGCGTGGCCTGAAGCGGTGGATGCCAGGTTCAGGGCTGCGGCAAAGTTTCGAAGCGCGGTCCGGAATTCCTCGTCCGTGTTCGTCAGGCGGAAGAACAGCTCCTCGGGTTTCTTTTCGTCCTTGAAATGCGGCGTGTCAAAGGGCTGGATGAAATAGATGTAGAAATCGCGCGGCGGCACCGCTGTAGAGCGCTCGTTGGGCGCACCGAAGAAAAGGTATCCCTGGCGCGCGGCCTTGCGTTCCGGCCATTCGAGCTCGTGCTGCCAGATCTGGTAGCCCGTCACATAGGTCTGGTCGGTGAATTCCATGACCCGCCGAAGCGCCTCATAGTAGTAGCGGTTGAGTTGCGAGGAATCGAGGCTCTCGGCCCGCTTCTCGATCAGCGCGTCGAAGTCGTCGGTCTTCTTGAGGTCCAGGTAATACTGGCGATTGTCCGGATTGGACGAAATGAACTGCCCGCTGACTGTTTTGTGG
>JAPXSS010000169.1:3787-4235 GCA_033812955.1 Syntrophobacteraceae bacterium
TTTCCACCTGGGAGAGCAGGTCATCGGCCGGATCGCCGCCCAATTCCTCGATGCCCGGCTGGAAGAGGCACAAACCGTCGCGCAGCTCCTCCGCCGTGGCACCCAGGGGGGCGTAGATGTCGCCCGTCGTGAGGCGATGGACCGAAAGACCCTGGATGATTCGCAAAGCCATGGGCTTATAGGGCGGCCGGGTGAAGGCCTGCTGGATACGGGATTCGAGCACCTGGCTGCAGTCGATGACCGCTTTGATGTCCGGGACGGCGCGGAAGGACGGGTTCTCGCGCAGGGTGGTCCAGTAGCTGTCATAGGAGATGAGACCGGGCTGATCCTCCGGCACCTCCTGGTCGAGCAGCTTTTTCATGGCCAACGATAGGGTCTTGAGCACCTCGCGCTTTTCCACCGCGGTGACCCGCTCGAAGGTATCGATGTAGTCCGGATGCACGGGGAA
>JAPXSS010000169.1:4245-4933 GCA_033812955.1 Syntrophobacteraceae bacterium
CACCACGAACTTGACGTCCTTGCGGGCGATGAGGATTTGCTCGAAGCGGTCCTTCACCCGGCGGATGCTGTCGGCCACGAAGGAAAAACGGGGGCTGTCGAAAATGGCTTCCTGGACGCCGGCGATGAAGCGGAACCGCAGGTCCTTGCAGACCTCGCCGATCTCGCGCAGGAAGTTGAGGTCGAGGATGAGTTCCTGGTCCTTGCGGGTCCGCAGGTAGTCGAGCAGTTCGTCCACCACCAGGAGCAGACCGTGGTCGGGATGCTCTTGGTGGAAGGCGGTCATCATCTCTTCGAAGGAACGCTTGTTGTTGGACACCTTATCCGCGGGCGGAAAGGAATAATGCACACCCATTGCGGCCAGGTGCTCCTCCAGTTCGGCCACGAGGATGTCGCGCAAGGACATTGTGGTCGCGCCGATCTCGGTTCGGACCACCTTGAAGCGCCCGCTGATCTTGCCTGCGGCGCTGGCCACGCTCTTGTCGTTCAGATGCGTTGCGAGATCGCCGTTTTCGGCCAGGGCGGAGATCACGGACATGAGGTGCGACTTACCGGTGCCGTAGTTGCCGACGACCAGCAGCCCCTTGTTGTCCATGGGCTGGTCGAACTGAAGCTGAGGAACGACCAGACTGGTCAGCTTTTCGGCCATCTCCCCGGAGATAACATAGGTCTGGACAAGCTGCCGGGCA
>JAPXSS010000170.1:0-4926 GCA_033812955.1 Syntrophobacteraceae bacterium
GTTACGGCTATGATCCGACGCTGCAAGCCATGGTTTCCGGCGCTCAGTATCTAACCCACTAAGGGGAGGACGTAAAATGCCGTTTCTTGGTGCCAGTATGGGGCGAATGTTGAGCGGAGCGACGGGTGGCATGGCGCGGGGGCAGTTACAGCGAATGATGTGGGACCGCGATCAGGACCGCTGGAATCAGCAAATGGATCTGAAGCGGGAGGCTCTCGGGGTGTCTGATGAAAGAACGCAAGTGGCAGCCAGGGAAGGGTTTATAAAAGGCGCCATGAATTTCTGGAAGGCTACCGGAGATGCCGAAGCAACCAAGCGATTCTGGAATCAGAATGCTCCCCAATATGGATTGGAAAGAATCGCGGCATTCAACCCGGTGGACCCAAGCACCATAGCGGTACACTTCGAGGGGGGGCGAGGGCTGACCGTTAACAAGATAACAGGCGAAGCCAAATTGTTGACTGAACCGGGTGGCGGCGCCTTTCAGATGCCGGAGAAACCAACCTTCCAAACGATTCAGGAGGGGGATGAAAACGTAACTTATCAACTTACGCAGGATGGGGGTAGGGTTGAGATCGGGAGGGGGCCGAAGTGGTCTGGCAGAGAGGGCCTTGAAATTACAACAAAAGATGGTACCGTCATCCGTCAGGGTGGTAGTGGCAAAACAGCCACCGGCTTACAACCGACAACTCAGAAAAAGGTGGAGGAAGAGCTTCTCGATAACGCCGCAAACCTGGTGCAAATCAAGCAGATCCGGGAGCGATACCAGCCGGAATTTGCCACTTATGCCGGGCAGGCCCGCGGGTTGTGGTACAAGATCAAGGAGAAGGCGGGAAGCGAACTGGCACCCGATGAGCAGGATTATGCCAACAAGTTTTACGGCTACCGCTCCGAGGCTGGAAAACTTCAAGCCGACATCATGCGCCGGATGAGCGGCACCGCGGTAACACCCACCGAAGAGGCTCGGCAGAAAACCTATGTAATTGATCCGGGAACGGGAGTCTTTGACGGTGACTCGCCGGAACAGGTCCGTTCAAAAATGGATTGCTTTGAAAACGAGATGCGCCGGGTGGTGGCTCGTTTGAATTATGTCAGGAAAAACGGTCTTTCTATCCGCAACGTGTCCCTGGACACCATGGACAAAATCTTGCAGGACCGGGCCGAGGTGATCGAGGGCAAGCTGAGAGCTCAAGGTGTGCCAAGAGAAAAGCTTGCCGAACAGGTTCTACGACAACTCTCAGAAGAATTTGGATTGGTGTATTGATATGGGCCTCATCAATTATTCCAAGGTGCTCCTGGGTGGGTCCGGGTCGGGTGAAACCCAATCATCGGACGTTGATCCCGATCATGTTTTGCACGCCATGAAATTTATTGAGAGCGGCGGCGACTACTCGGCCAAAGAGGCTGGTGGCGCTGGTCCGGGGCGTGGTGCATATCAGTTCACAGGAACATGGCCGTCATGGAGCAGGGAGTATGCGCGATCCATGGGCCTCCCGGAGCGGATCTTGCCGATGACCGAAGAGAATCAGGATGCGGTTGCCAGATTCAAGGTCAAACAGTTTATCGATGAGGGTCTTAATCCGCGTCAAATTGCCGCTAAATGGAACTCTGGTGGTCCTGACTACTTCGGCAAGCGGGGAGTGAATAAGTACGGGCAATCATACAATGTGGCGCGTCACGTCGAGAAGTTTCAAACCGCCTATGACAAGCTGGCTGATCTGTTTGCGCCGGCATCAGCCGAAGCGGCGGAGATGGATTATTCCAAAGTTTTGCTTGGTGGTGGTGGGTGGGCTAGCACTGCGAAGCCGAAAGAGACCAAAATCAACTACGCAGACATCCTGCTAGGGGGTAAGGGAGACTCGATTCAGGCACCAACCGAAACACAAATCAAGTCCAAGCAGACACCAGGGGCACCACAAGCAGCACATCACCAGCCAGCTTCATTCCGTTCTCGCGTCAAGGCGGCCTTTGTTGATAAGCCAGAATCAATGCTGAAGGTCTTTGCTGAAGAGCGGTTTCCCAATCTGAGCCCGGAGCAGCGTGAAGCCAAGTATTTTATGAAGGATGGTGAGTTTTACTATGTGGATACCGAGCCTGGAAGCAATGTGCAAAAGATTTTCAAGGAAACCGGCGAGGGGCTCGGAGATACCGCTAAGTCCTATCTGGCGCAGATCGTCGGCAAGGCACCATCGATCATCGGTGGTGGCATTGGAGCTGTTACCGGTGGTGTGCCAGCCATGCTTGGCTTGACGGCTGGTGGCGAACTGTTCCGGCAGGGCGTCGGTGGAACAGTAGGTGAAGAAAAGACCTGGCCGGATGTGGCAAAAGAAGTGGGGAAGGAAACGCTTGCCGCCGCCGCTGGTTTAGGTCTAGGGAAAGCGGCCGAGCCTGTCATAAATCTTGCAGGGAGGGCCGGAGCTGGGAAGATCGGGCGACTCGCGGCCTCTGACTATCGTTCCTTGAATCCGCAGGAGATGCAGCGCCTGTTTGCCTTGGGAGAGCGCTACGGTATCCCCTTGACGGTTCCTGAAGCTACCGGCTCACCTTCTCTTATCAATGCGTTCAACCTCGCCTCAACGAGCCCCTACCAAGTCTCTGAACGGATCATGCAATGGGCCGAAACTCAGCGAGTCCCGCAAATCAAGGAGGCGATTGCGAGGGAGCTTGACGCCATTTTCCCAAATGAATCCATTTTCGAGGCAGGCAGAGCCGGGCAGAGGGCCGCGACCGAGGGCTTAGGAGTGCTCAAGGAGTCTCGAAAGGCGATGGCGGGTCCCTGGTATGAAGCAGCCCGGCAAAGCGATGTAAAGGTGGACATCCAGCCAGTGCTTGCCAAGATCGATGAGTTGCAGGCGCAGGCGCCGCGAGGCTGGAAAGTTGATAATCTGCTTACCCGGATGAAGAAGGGCCTCACAACCGAGCGCGAAACAGTCCCAGATTCGGCAATGCCTGGCCGTGATGAGATGAAAAGCATTATCCGGGATGTTTACGCCAACATTGATCAGGTGCGTCGGGTTGGCATCAGCACCCAAAGCATCCGGGCCGATTACGGACCGGAAGGGGTGAGGGCAATCAACCGGGCTATCCCTGGCGTTATCAGGAAAAATGGACAACCGCTTGATCAGGTTGCCGCCGACTATGGGTTTAAGTCTGGAGATGCGCTGTTTGGGGCACTGTCTGACTACCAGCCTCGATACAAGATGATGGCGCTGACCGAGAAACAGCGAGCCACCCGCGAGGTGGTCCCTGTTGACGATATCAAGGTTTTGCATGGTGCCAAGCTGGAAATTGACAGCCTTTTGAAAGGTCCAGAAGCCGAAGGGCTCACGAACGACATCAAGCGCCAACTCATGCAGATCAAGGAAAGCCTAGTCTCTCAAATGGAAGCTGCGAGCCCCGAATATGCTAGGGGCATGGAGGAATTTCGACGCGGCAGTAAGCTAGTGAATGACTTCATGTATGGTCAGTGGGAGATAGATCCCAGCAACCCGCCCCCCCTATCCACACTCGGCAGGATTGTCAAAAAGAAGCAGGGCGAGACGGTTGAAGATATTCCAGGGATGCTTTTCGGTAAGGGGTCGTCTCCTGCAATAGTTAAGCAGGCAAAGCGTTTCATTGAGGGTCAGGACCCTGATGCCTGGAAAGCCTTGGTGCGTGCCCACTTGCAGGATCGGCTCGAAACGGCAGTCAAAAACTCGCAGGGCTGGGGATATGGTCACAAGTTCAAAGAGACCGTTTTCGGTACAATGCGGCAGCAGGCCATATTGAGGGAAGCTCTCACCAATCCGATAACAGGCGACACTTCGGCCTATAGGCGATTTTCCGATTTCATGGACTTGCTTGATGTGACAAACCGTATTGTCTACCGCAACTCAAGGACTACCCCACTGGCTGTAACGAAAGAAATGATTGAAAGGGAGGCGGGCGGGCTTCGTGGCAGATTGATCGAGATTGCCGGCAGCAAGCTGAATTGGACGAAGTGGGCCGACATCAACCGCAGGTTGAGCGCCCCCGAATATCTGGACAGGATCTATGATGCCATGATGGACCCGTCAACCGGGCAGACCCTCGGGAGGATCAGGCAGCTTTCCAATCCTCAGAAAAAAGCAATCGAGACCGTTGCCGTGGTGAGTGCAATCCTGGGGGAGAATGTCACCGATTACCAGATAGATATGTCGCTGGATCTTTACCCCGAACGCGCAGAATCAGCCAAGAGATAGGGCTTACAACCAGCGCGAAGGCAGCCCCGCATGTGACGCAAAGAATGAGGTCGATGAAAATGTTTCCGGTGCTTTTGATACTTCCCGAGAAGACGTGAACAGCGATGATGGCGGAGCAATACAGTGTGGCATGCTTGAAGATCAGGAACATAACCCCTCCTGTTAGGTGTGAGGACTCAATAATGATGAAGTAAAAACAAGCCACTGTCAAGTGAAACACATTTTCTCCCGGCCTGATCAGCCGAGGGGGAGGGCAACCAGAAGACCCGCCAACCGTGCACGGCGGAAGGCGGGCTTTTTATTTTGCAGACAAGGAGAACGAGCAATGTCAAAGAGATGGATTGCCGGTTTGGTTGTGGTTGCGGCGTTACTGGTGATTACGGCTTGGAGCGGATACCTCGCAGCCTCCGAGGTGTCTCAACTCCAGGGCGTTACCGGCAAAATCGGGAACGAAGACATCTATTGGGGGAGCGGGGCCGACGACGACACGTTTGACGTGCCAACCTATTCAGGGGGTACGGTCACGCTCACCAAGGTTCCCAGCGTATCCGACAACATGTCAAGCATCGTCAAGGGGCGCTGGTATGTATCGGCCGCTGCAAGCATCGAGGATCATTCGGATGTAGAGGTTCCTGGATCCCTGGCTTGGGTGGTGGCTCAGATCGGTAGCGGAAACTCGGGGCATATCGTGATTCCGCCCGGCAAC
>JAPXSS010000171.1:0-4902 GCA_033812955.1 Syntrophobacteraceae bacterium
CCCGTCACCCCGTTGGGGGGCAAGGCGGCCGATCCTCATTGACCTTTCGCCCGTTGCCAATTTCATTGCATACAACCTTAATCTGGACGTTTCAGCCCATGAGTTTAAGAAGGCCGCCGGTGCTTTCTTCAAGAAGATCGAGGTGGAGCTCGGCTGGATGTACGAGACCCTTCATACGGACGGCAAGCGGAAAGGCCGTATCAACTATGTGGTCTGGTCCGAGGTGTTCACCTGCCCGAACTGCGCCGGCGATGTGGTTTTTATGGACCAGGCGTACGACCCCCAAACCGGCAAGTTCGCCGGTGAATTCGAATGCCCGGGTTGCCGCGCAGCACTCACAACCCGAAGCTGCGAGCATAAATTCACGAGCTACTTTGACAGAGCCATCGGCGAAACTGTCCGCAAGGTCACCTACGTCCCGGTTGAAATCGAATACACACTTCGCGGTGACAAAACAAAATACCGCAAGAAGCCGGATGAACATGATCTTGCGATGATCAACCGCCTGACGAATGAGCAGCCCAGGGATTGGTTTCCGATGGCGAGACTCCCTGTAGAAGAGATGGTGCATGGGAATATTATCGCACCGCGCGGCATCACCCACTATCACCAATTTTATCTTCCGCGAGCGCTTCATGCCCTTTCCACCATGTGGCGTATCGCGGGAGAATGGCCGGATGCGAGGGTCAGGGGATTTCTGAAGTTTACGGTGGAGCAGTGCGCCCCTAACATGTCAATGTTGAATAGATACAAAGCCATTCAATTCGGTAAGGTTGGAGGTTCTCAGGTCGGGTTAGTCATGCCTGGTGTTTATTACATTCCACAAGCGTTGACTGAGACTGCGCCAATTTATAACCTTGAAGGCAAATTCAATCGACTTCAAAAGATCATTACCAGAAATCAGCTGTCATCGAGCAGGCAAGTCGCCATTTCCACAGCATCGTCGTTGCGGATACCCATACCAGACAAGAGCATAGACTACATTTACACTGACCCGCCCTTTGGCGATGCAATTCCCTATGGCGATCTTAACCTGCTGATCGAGGCCTGGCACAATCTGTTTTCAAACCTTGTAAACGAAGTCTTATTGGATAAAAAGAGACAAAAACTCATTTCGGTCTATTCCGATTTGATGCGAAGGGCCTTTGCCGAATACTACCGCATGTTGAAACCGGGGCGGTGGATGACGGTGGTGTTCCACAATTCGAAAAACCTCGTGTGGACGGCGATTCAGGAGGCTATCGGCGGTGCCGGTTTTGTGGTCGCCGATGTTCGGACGCTGGATCGGGAGCAGGGCAGTTTTAAACAGGTGACGGCGGCCGGTGCTGTCAAGCAGGACCTGGTCATCTCCTGCTACAAACCCAACGGCGGTCTGGAGGAGCGCTTCAAAATCGAAGCTGGAATGGAGAAAGGTGTCTGGGACTTCCTCCGTACCCACCTGAAGCAG
Source organism: Syntrophobacteraceae bacterium (assembly GCA_033812955.1). Lineage (GTDB taxonomy): Bacteria > Desulfobacterota > Syntrophobacteria > Syntrophobacterales > Syntrophobacteraceae > JADGQM01. The sequence continues at coordinate 1,448 of JAPXSS010000171.1, forward strand.
CTCCCGGTCTTCGTTTCCAAGAACGGTCAAGCCGAGGTTATCGCTGAACGCCAGAATTATTTGCTTTTCGACCGGATGGTCGCCTTCCACGTTCAGCGCGGAGTAACCGTTCCTCTGTCCGCCGCCGAGTTCTATGCCGGGCTTGCCCAGCGCTTTCCGGAACGGGACGGGATGTACTTCCTGCCCGAACAGGTGGCCGAATACGACAAGAAGCGTATGACCGTCCGAGAGGTTCTGCAGCTTCAGATCTTCGTCACTGATGAATCCTCAGCCATCCAGTGGCTGAAACAGCAACTCCTCAAGAAACCCCAAACATTCCAGGAACTCCACCCGCAGTTTCTCAAAGAGATCGGCGGCTGGCAAAAACACGAGAAGCCGCTGGAGCTATCCGAGCTGCTGGAGCAGAACTTCCTGCGCTATGACGGCAAAGGCCCGATTCCTGCCCAACTCGTCTCATGGCTCAAGCAGAGCGAGGAGATGAGGAAGGCAATTCAGGACGCCCTTGCATCGGGAGAAGCCACCGAAGAAAACGGCGCACTCGTTTTTTCTTCCCTCAGTCCTCAGTCCTCGTTACTCATCACTCGCTCCAAGGACCGCTGGTATGTGCCCGACCCCAGCAAGGCCGGCGACCTGGAGAAGCTGCGAGAGCGTTCGCTGCTCAAGGAGTTCGAAGACTACCGGGCATCCAGCCAGAAGCGCTTAAAGGTGTTCCGCCTCGAGGCCGTCCGGGCCGGGTTCAAGAAGGCATGGCAGGAGCGCGACTACGCCACCATCATCACCGTGGCCCGCAAGGTTCTCGAAAACGTCCTCCAGGAAGACCCCAAGCTCCTCATGTGGTACGACCAGGCGCTCACCCGCTCGGGGGAGGAGTGATCCATGCCCAAAGCCAAGAGAGATGTGGCTGAACTCAAGAAACGCGCCATCAACTCCTTGGTGCTTGGCATCGAGCTGTTCAACAGACCCCATGACCAGGGGCGTTCCGAGAGCGTCCTGATTCTTTTGCATCACGCCTTCGAGATGCTGCTGAAGGCGATTATCAAAGACAGGACCGGCACCGTTCATGCAAAAGGAGAGAAGTACTCGTTCGGCTTCGACAAGTGCTTGGAGGTGGCCCAGAACGAAATCAAGGTGATCTCGGTTGATGAGCGTGCCACCTTGTCCATCTTGGATGCCCACCGGGACACCGCCGTTCATTATTACCAGGACGTCTCAGAGGACCTTCTTTACCTTCAAGCCCAAGCCGCAGTCACGCTGTTTGACGATCTGCTCAGCCGGGTCTTCAAGGAGAGGCTTACGGACTGCATCCCTGAACGCGTGCTTCCGGTCTCGACGCGGCCACCCAAAGACCTGAAGGTACTGATTGATAGCGAGCTGAGCCAGGTCGACGAACTCCTGCAAGCGGGAAGCCGTAAAGGGATTCAGGCAGCGGCCAGATTGCGGCCGATTCTGGCCATGGCCACGGCGACTCGATCTGCCGCCGAGCGGGTGACCGAAGGCGAACTGCGAAAGGCCATCAACAGAAGGCGGCGGGGAGATGACTGGAGCGTCATTCTTCCGGAGGTCGCTCAGCTCAAACTTGAAACTCAAGGCGATGGTATTCCGATCTTCCTCCGTATCAAGAAGGATGCCGACATTGCGGTTCGCGTTGCCAAGAACGGTGAGCCGGTCACTGGGACCTTGATCAAGCAGGAGGTCAACATCTGGGACAAGTACAACCTTGGCAGGAATGACCTCGCCAAGAAGCTCGGCATAACCGGACCGAAGACCAGCGCTTTGATACTTGAGCTGAAGATTCAGGACGATCAGGACTGCTTCAAGGTTCTGCAAAGGAAGTCCACGACCTTCAAGGGTTACAGCAAGACGGCATTGGATCGGCTTCAGTCCGCCATAACCGACGGGATCGATGTGGATGCCACGTGGGAAAAGCACAGGAATAAGTTTGGAGCCAAGAAACGGAAATGATGGGCAGCTTCGCACAAGGTGAGTGGTACTACAGCCCGGACCACGGGCAGCTCTGTCAGGTCATCGAAGCCCAGACGCTCTGGGGCGAGACAACCTGCCGCGTCTGGCTGCCCGGCCGCGACTCCGTGGTCCGCATTCCGGCTTCCAAGCTCAAGTCCCTGGAGAGCGCGGGCACCGGCTCGCCGGACGATATCGCCTACATCGCTGCTGCCGCGCGGGTGGCCGACACCCTGACCCAGGACGTCCTGCTCGCGCCCATCGAGTCCTCCGTCATCCCGCTGCCGCACCAGATTCGTGCGCTATCCCGCGCCATCGCCAACGACCGGGTGCGCTATCTCCTGGCGGACGAGGTCGGCCTGGGCAAGACCATCGAGGCCGGGCTCATCATGCGGGAGCTCAAACTTCGCGGGTTGGTCAAGCGAACGCTGGTCATCGCCCCGAAGGGACTGGTGAGCCAGTGGGTGGCCGAAATGCAGGCCCACTTCAACGAATGTTTTCAGCTTGTCCTGCCGGATGATATCAAAACGCTTCGCCGCATTTCGGCAGCCGCGAGTCCCGAGTCCCGAGTCGCGGGTCAAGAAGACTCGCAACCCGTGACCCGCAACCCGTGGACCATGTTTCCACAAGTGGTCGTGCCGATGGATTCGGTCAAGCCCCTGGACAAGCGCCGCGGATGGAGCGCGGCTCAGGTGAGCGAGCACAATCGCGAACGGTTCGAGGACCTGATCTCCGCCGGCTGGGACCTGGTCATCGTGGACGAAGCGCACCGACTCGGCGGCAGCACCGATCAGGTCGCCCGCTTCAAACTGGGCCAGGGACTCTCCGAGGCCGCACCATATTTCCTGATGCTTTCGGCCACCCCGCACCAGGGCAAGACCGACGCCTTTCATCGGCTGGTTTCCCTGATCGACGCCCAGGAGTTCCCGGATATCAGCAGCGTCACCCGCGAGCGGGTCCAGCCGCATGTCATCCGCACCGAGAAACGCCGTGCTATCGATGCCGATGGGAAGCCCCTGTTCAAACCCCGACGCACGCAGCTTGGCCCGGTCTCCTGGGAAGAGCGACACCGCAGTCAGCAACTCCTCTATGAGGCGGTCACCGAATACGTCCGCGAAGGCTACAACCAGGCCATGCGGGAGAAGCAGAGCTACATCGGCTTTCTGATGATCCTGATGCAGCGTCTGGTGGTCTCCAGCACAAGCGCCATCCGCACCGCGCTCGAAAGGCGACTTGAAGCGCTCGCCGCACCCCAGGAGCAACTGACCCTGTTCCCGCTCACCTCCGAAGAGGAATGGGCGGACCTGGACGGCCAGGAGCAGATCGATGTGTTGCTTCGCACTCGCCTTAAGGCACTGAAAAACGAGCGTGCCGAGGTCAAGCTCCTCTTGGAGGCCGCGGCCCGATGCGAGCAGATCGGACCGGATGCCAAGGCCGAGGCGCTACTCGACTGGCTCTACCGCCTCCAGTCCGAGGAGAGCGACCCGGAGCTCAAG
>JAPXSS010000172.1:0-4863 GCA_033812955.1 Syntrophobacteraceae bacterium
GTATTTCGATGCCGGCGGCGTGGACGGGTTCAGGATTCAATCTCGCCTTTCATGCGGTAACTCTTGCCCTCGATGACGATGGTCTCCGCGTGGTGAAGAAGTCGGTCGAGTATTGCCGAGGTAAGAATTGAATCATTGTTGAAGATACGCGGCCAGTCTTTGTAGGCTCGATTCGAAGTGATAACCAGAGATCCCTGCTCATAGCGCAGACTGATGATCTGGAAGAGCAGATCGGGGAGCCGCGTTTGTCGATAGGAAGGAACCCCAGTTCGTCGACACAAAGCAGGGATGGAGCCAGGTATCTTTTGAGTTCTGATTTCAAGCGGTTTGCTGCCTGTGCCGCCGACAGGGTGTTGACGGCATCAACAGCGGTGGTGAACAGAACGGACCTGCTTTCGAGGCAGGCGGCATAGCCGAGGGCGGTGGCAAGATGAGTCTTGCCAAGGCCAACTCCACCGAGCAGAATCACGTTTGTCTTATCGTCGATGAACTTGAGGCGGAAAAGGTTTTGGACTGCCGCTCGGTTGATCGAACTTGGCCAGCTCCAACGAAACTGCTCAAGGGTTTTGACTACCGGGAAACGTGCGAGCTTGATCCGTCTTTTTATGGAGCGCTGCCTTCGCAAAGCCGTCTCTCCATCGGCAAGGGCGGCGAGATAGTCCACATGGGACAGGCCGGACTGAGCAGCTTGGTTGGCCAGCGCGTCGTAGTGGTCCCGCATGAAGGGAAGACCAAGGAACTCCAGATGAGCCGGTAGCCCCTGCTCGGCGGGATTGGTTGGTTTTGCGCCGGTGTTTTTGTTTTTCCCCATCGATTTACTCCTCCTTCCTGGATTCTGCTTGATAAACGGACAGGTCCGGCTGCTGGACTTCCAGATCGAGAAGATCGGCTCTTCGACTCAGATGAAGGGCGCCGGGTTCGGGCAGTCGCCGCACGCGCTGTTCACAAAGATTCGCAATGTATTCACAGGAGAATGCCTGGAAGTGGAATGCGTCCTCCATGGCCCGGGCCACCGCTTGCTCGCCGTAGATTTCGCTGAGTGCGACAATCTTTTGCACGTGATGGCGGGGGTTCATGCGGCGATTTTCAAGTTCCCGGTAGTAGTCCTGGGCCTTGGGGCAAAGGGCGACAAAGCGCATGAAGATCTTCTGGTCGCGGGCTTTTTGTAACCGTTCACCAGGGGGGCAGAACGCCGCACATGCCAAGTGAAATTTTTTTGTGCTCCCCCCTGCGATAGTTCGGGACAACTGAAAGATTCTCTGCTAATAGGAAGATCCAACATTGTGAGAGGCAAGTACTTTCGTTCAAACCGCCACTGTTTGGGGACTCATGGACATCCGGGAGGCAGAGCTGATTTTCGAAGCCGGGAAGGAGGCTGTCGTAAAGACACTCCTGGAACTGCATGCCCAAGTCGAAATCTTCAAGGCGCAGATCAGCACTTTGGAAAAGAAGATCGCTTCCCTCACAACCAATTCCACCACCTCTTCCAAGCCACCCCCATCCGATGGTCCACAGGTGGACAAACCGAAAAAGCGAAAGTCCCGTCTGTAATTTCGCATAAAAAATGAGAAACTTTTGCATTTAAAATGAGAAATATGCAGGGTGAGCAGACTGGGTACGTAGCTGTAGGGTTGTGCCTGGAGGCTGTTTCGTGGGCCTTTTTGGAGGGTCACTATGATGACTCGGCTGGGGGCAAGAGACACTCCTTGCTCATCGGTCGCGGGTGGCTCACGCCTGGCCGATGAGGTCAGCCGAGTGAGGAAAGGGTTAGCCCATTGGCTTATCCTCCGTTTGTCTGGTAAGGGTTGGATAGTTGTTGGGGCTCAGGATGAATCGGCCCTTGCAGAGTGGGATTTTCATATTGACCCTCTTTACAGACAAATGCCGCCCTGCTAGCGTTTCTTGCCCTCGCGAGGGTGAGGGGCAGCAGCGCAAGCTGTGATCCGGAGCGACATCTGCCGGTCGGTGGGGAGTTGCCGCTCCCCGCCTGCTCCTCAAATCAGACCTCCATCAAGACGGTTTGGGTGGGGCTGGTTTTGGGGACCTTGCCCACCAGGAAATGAGTGGTGCCTGAGCGGCCGAAGAGAACGTCATCGCCGATTGCCAGGGATCCGGCGAGGGAAGCATCGCAGGCGGCCCAGACGGTGGTGTCTCGGAGTTGCCCCTGAATCTTGCGATTGGCGATATCTATTGCCAGGATTCTGGCGGGTGCCAGGGTTTCCGGGCTTTCTTTCCTGATCAGTCGTTCGAGTGCCATGTCTGCCTCCCGCGCGCGTGGGCCTATATTGATCAGCGCTTGAGCGCTTTGTGGGTCACGACTTCCAGGCTGCCGAGCAGGCTGTTGGGTGTCCCTGTGATGGTCTGCAGCGTTACCTGGCCGAGTTCCGACAAGGTGCGGCGGGCACTCTCGATGCTGCCGATTGCGCCCTCCTGGGCTGCCAGGATGGGCAGTGCACATTGCAGCGAGCGGATGTACTTGACATGGGTGTGGGCGTCTATTTCCGCAGCCGCGCGGAGCGGGATGAGATCAGCGTTGCGATAGACGGCATGGTCAATTTCGTCCAGGTCCACGAATTCCTTGATTCGAAATATGGTTGTGAGGTCGCCGTCCGTGCCGCTCACCTTTAGGTGCCAGGGGTAGGTGGATTGGTAGAGCGATACCGGGTAGGCGGCTCCTGTTGCGTTGGTCAGGGTCACGGCGAGCGATGATCCGAATCCGGTGGTGTATCCGGTCGCCTGGGGGTTGCTTTGAGCCTGGGCGTCGGCCAGGGTGGTGTACAGCTCCACCGAGATAGTGCTGCCGGCGTCGGCCAGGCGAACGAACCATACTCGGTTGGGGTCGATGTTCCAGGCTGTGATCGTCAGAGGCATGGTCTATCCCCGTTAAGCGGCTACCCGGGTAACCGAACCCACCCGCTGTGCCACTAGGGCGGTGAATTCAGGGGTGCGCCGCCGGGCGAGCAGGCGCAGGCTCATGTCAATCAGGGTGGTTCCGTCCGTGGCTGCCAGGTAGGTAGCCAGGGCCATCAGGACAGTGCTCGATGCTGCCGCCAGGTAGGTGGCTAAATCCTTGCGCTGGTAGCCTGCCGCCCTCAGCTCTGTGGGTTGATCGGTCAGCGAGCGACCATAGAGGCTGAGAGGGGTTGCCAGGTTCAGGTAACCGGTTGCCCATGTTTCCAGGCTGGAGGCGAGGTGATCATAGGCGGTAGCACATGTTTCGAGGTCAAGCGACTGATCGTCGAGCGATTGAAAATAGGCTGCCAGCCATTGGGCCAGATCGTCCCGCCCGGTTGCCACGCTCGACAGGCCCGCTCCGAAATCCTCGGTCGCTTGCAGGTATGCGGCCAGCGATTGGGTGAAATCATCGAGCGAATATCCTGCTGCTTCGAGGACTGCGGCCAGGTCGTCAAACTCCGTGCCGTCATGCGCACGCAGCCAGGACCCAAGGTTTTCGAGGGTCTGGTAATAGGCGGACAGATCGAGGGAGGCGTCTTCGAGAGCCGTTTCCCCGAGTTCGCGCGCAAACTTAAGAATCGGCACCTCACACCCCCACGATTAGGGGCTCGCCCGCCATTATGCCATACCCAGTCGTGGGAGTCGTAACATAGTCAGCATACGCAAAGGACCCAGTGCAACCAGTATAGTTGATCGATGATCCGAATTGGCAGCGCTCAATCCGCACGTTCGATAGATTTAGATTGCTGAACATATATCCACCTTCTTTGGTGATATAACAATTTCTCAACACTAGCAATCCGTTTGTTCCACCGGACGTCCAATGACCCGCTATTGTGCCGCAACTGTATGTGCCGTGGGTAAGATAACATCTGTTAAAAAGCACTCTGCCGCCATTCCAAACCATGAATGGCCTAGCAGATCCCTGTAATCTCACATTTTCTACTATTGGGAGAAAGTTCCCTCCACTTGGATATGATCCATACCCTTCCACACACAAACCGTTATCCGTCGTGGTGAAAACCACAGCTTGAGCATCTACTCCAACCCCCCTAATATGACATCTTCTGGCGTTCAGATACCAGTTTTTTTTAGAATATGTGCCCGGATATACTAATACAAGGGAATGATCAACCAGCCCGCTAAGCGAATCAACGGAGGCAAGTTGTTTATTGCTACCTACAGTTACAACTGGATATTCCCACCTTTTCCCGTCAACGAGTATGTTGCATAAACCCTCTCGTCTACCGCTCGTATATCGATTCCTCATGTCTATATTACCCATCCCCAAGCTTTGAACGTGTTTGATGTGCCGGTAAATGCAGTGAAATGGAGCCCTATGCGATAGGCTCCGGATACGTCCCACCTCTTGATGGGCAGCACATAGTTTCCGGAACCTGACCCAAGACGAAAGGCATAAGGTTGTACAAACACTGCCGGTTCCATGATGCCCACCACACCGGGAGTCTCTTCTGCATCATAAAGGATCGGGGTCACGGTGACCGTGCCTCCCGATACGGTCTGCTGTACCGCTACGCAGAGCATTGACTTGTCGCCCACGACGATGAGATTGCTTGTAAGATCGGCCGGTAGATTGGTCAGGTCGAGAGTCTCGGCAGCACTAATCATGCTCGAATGGCCCCGCTGAGCATTCCCAATCGGGCTGGCAAACTTGCCCGAAGCGAAATCGACACGCTCAATGACCCGTGCATTACTCGACGCGTCCAGTTCTGTGGCGTCTCTTGTGGCAATATACAGACCAGAGTCGGCATCCGCGATACGGATAGATTTTTCGCTCATCTTCCCCCTCCGTCAATGCGCGTGCAAGATTGTGGATACTGGTAATGCTCCGATTTGGCCGAGCTTCCAGCCTCGGGTGGGTGCGCCTCCCCACTCCCGCCCCCAGGG
>JAPXSS010000173.1:0-4792 GCA_033812955.1 Syntrophobacteraceae bacterium
GGCTCGACCCCTACCGGTCCAAGTACGCCAAGCACATTCTCGGCGTCGCCAAGAAGAAGGGCCACGGGCAGGTGGTCAACCGCTCCGAGCTGATCCAGGACGTCCTCGGTGTGGAATACCTCGCGCCGCAGACGCTGCGCCTCGAACCCGAGTGGGCCGTGGTGGTGCTGGCCGCGCTGGTCTATGCCGGCGAGGTGGTCCTCTCCATTCCGGGCAAGAAGTTCGATGCCACGGGTCTGGCGCAATTGGCCGGAACCGGCATCGACGAGCTGGCCCAGTTCAAGCACATCGAGCGGCCCAAGGACTGGAATCTTCCGGCGCTCAAGGCGCTCTTCGAACTGCTTGGACTCACGCCGGGCATGGCCCAACTGGTCACCCAAGGCAAGGACGAGCCGGTTCAGGAGCTGCAGAAGGCTGTCACCAACGCCGTCGAACGGCTGGTGCTGGTGCAGCAGAGCATGCAGACCGGATTGTTCTTCTGGGGCCGCAGTCTGCTGGCCGAGGATGAGATCAAAAAGCTCCGCGCGAAACTGGACGAGACCAAGACCTTCCTCGAATCCCTGCAAGCCTACACCACGACCGGCAAGCTCAAAAACTTCCGCTATGACGCCTCGGAGGTAACCGCCCATCGGAGCGGGCTCAGTTCCCTTGCCGAGATCAAGTCGCTCGAGGAACTGGTGGTGGACCTCGGGTCCACGGCCTCGTACCTCTCCACTGCCGAGGCGGTCCTGCCCACCGGCCACGAGTGGATCGACAAAATGAAGGCGGCGCGGGACGAGGTGCTCGCCCAGATCGGCGACCCTTCCAAGCGGAGCGCGGCCACCTTCCGCCAGCAGACCCAGCGCAAGCTCGGCGACCTCAAGAAGGCCTACCTGCTGGCCTACCTCTCCATGCACGCCAAAGCGCGTCTTGGCGTGAACGAGGACAAGCGCAAGGCCCAGCTCATGGGCGACGAGCGGCTCAAGGACCTGCAGAAACTTTCCACCATCGACCTGATGCCCCGCCAGCACCTGTCGGACTTCCAGAACCGCTTGGCTGGCCTGAAGAGCTGCTTCGCGCTCACCGAGCAGGAACTGGAGGCATCGCCGGTCTGCCCGCACTGCAACTTCAAGCCGGGCGCGGAACCGCCCACGGCTCCCGCAGCGACGATACTGGACGCCTTGGACGGCGAACTCGACAAGCTGGTCGAGAACTGGACACAAACGCTGCTCGCCAACCTCGAAGACCCGACCACCAAGGGGAACCTGAGCCTGCTCAAGCCCGAGCCACGCAAGCTGGTGGATGGCTTCATCAAGAAGCGGACTCTGCCGGACGACCTGGATCAGGACTTCATCCACGCTTTGCAGGAGGTGCTCTCCGGGCTCACCAAGGTTTCGGTCAAGATCGCGGACCTGCGCGACGCCCTGCTCTCGGGCGGCTCACCGGCTACCCCGGCGGAGATGCGGAAGCGGTTCGAGGAATACCTGGACGGACTGACCAAGGGCAAGGAGCCCGACAAGGTCCGGATCGTGTTGGAGTGACGGCAATGCCGCTGGTGAAACCTGAACAGAAAGGAGAACGACCATGAGCAAAGGCAGAGATCGGACCGTTTCACATCGCCCTGACGGGACGTGGGAAAACAAACGCAACGACGCGCAAAAGGCTTCGAGCGTTCACAAGACGCAGAAGGAAGCGGAGCAGGCGGCAAAGGGGATGCTCAAGAATCAAGGTGGTGGCGAGCTGACCACCAAGGGCGTGGACGGCAAGATTCGCAGCAAGGACACCATCGCGCCGGGTAAGGACCCCAACCCGCCGAAGGACAAGGAACATTGAGCGGAAGCGGAACTGTACGGATGATCCGGAACACCAGCGCCTTCAAGGCAGGCGGAAGTTGAGGAATGAAAACGATGGGCGACCTTTTCAATCTTGAGCCGAAATCAGCGCCGGCCGGTCCGGTGGAATGTCTCGGTATGACGTTCCCGAACGACGAGGAGCGGCGTAAGCATTTCCTGGGCCTCCTGCGCGAGAAGCTGAAGGACCCAGAGTTCCGCAAGATCGAGGGATTCCCCATCGGTTCGGACGAGGACATCCTGGCGCTGTCCGATCCGCCATACTACACCGCCTGCCCGAACCCGTTCATCGCCGACTTCATCAAGCATTACGGCAAGCCCTACGACCCGAGCAAGCCATACAGCCGCGAGCCGTTCGCCGCGGATGTGAGCGAGGGGAAAAACGACCCGATCTACAACGCCCACTCCTACCACACCAAGGTGCCGCACAAAGCCATCATGCGGTACATCTTGCACTACACGGAGCCGGGGGATTTTGTTCTGGATGGATTCTGTGGGTCAGGAATGACCGGTGTAGCTGCGCAATGTTGCGGTTCTGCTCCCAAGGACTATCGCATCAAGATAGATGCAGATTTTGAAAAGCAAGGCATTGAAAAGCCTCGCTGGGGTGATCGTCGGGTCATCCTTAACGATCTCTCTCCAATAGCAAGTTTTATCGCATCCAACTACAACATCCCCTTTGATGTTCGAGAGTTTGCCAGAGCCGGCAACCGAATTCTAAGAGATGTTGAGAAGGAAATAGGCTGGATGTACGAAACTCTTCACACTGACGGGAGAACTAAAGGCCGTATCGAATATACGGTTTGGAGTGAGGTTTTCACGTGCCCTGATTGCGCTGGCGAAGTGGTCTTCCTTGATGAGGCTTTGGATCAGGAGACGAAGAGCGTAAAAGATGCATTTGCTTGTCCGCACTGTGGATCGCAACTTACAAAGAATAATGTTGAGCGCGTATTCGAGACAAAGCCCGACCCTGCCGACGGTAAGCCGTGGAAGCGTGTTAAGTACCTCCCATCTCGTATCTCATATGTGGTTGGCCGCCAACGCCATGAGAAGCAACCTGACGTTCACGATCTACAAGTCCTATCGCGCATAAGTGAACTGCCACTACCCCCTGAAATCCCAACTACTCGCTTTCCTATTGAGCAGATGTATCACGGTTCACGACTCGCGCCAAAGGGCTTCACCCATATCCATCATTTTTTCTTACCTCGATCAGCCCATGCCCTTGCCGTTCTGTGGCGCAAGACACAGACTTATCCTGATCCGCGGCTTAGGCATATGCTCCTATTCTTTGTTGAGCAGACCGTCCTCGGCATGACACTCATGAATCGACATCATGTAATTGGTCGTGCAAACGTGAATCAATGGTTAACAGGCGTCTATTACATCCCATCTATTCATGAAGAAACCGCATATTGGAGAATTCTCGAAGGCAAGCTGGACCGACTTACAAAAGCGTTTCAGACTGAATATTTCCGCAGTGGCACATCTGCGCTAACAACAGGTACGGCATCACAACTTAATATCCCAGATAGCTCGATTGACTACATCTTCACTGACCCACCTTTTGGAGAAAACATCTATTACGCTGACATGAACTTTCTTGTCGAGGCGTGGCATCGTGTGATTACTAATACGGCAACTGAAGCAATTATCGACAAGTTCAAAGAAAAAGGCCTACCTGAATATCAACACCTGATGCAGAAGTGTTTTGAAGAGTATTATAGGGTTTTGAAGCCTGGTAGGTGGATGACCGTTGTATTTCACAATTCCAGGAATTCAGTTTGGAATGCCATCCAAGAAGCCATGCAATTTGCAGGTTTTGTCGTTGCTGATGTGCGGACGCTTGATAAACAGCAAGGCTCATACCGCCAGTTAACAAGTATGGCCGTCAAACAGGATCTTGTAATCTCCGCCTATAGACCTAACGGCGGTCTTGAGGAAAGATTCAAGATCACTGCCGGTACTGAAGAGGGAGTTTGGGATTTCATCCGGACCCACCTTAAACAGTTGCCCATTTTTGTTTCTAAGGATGGGCAGGCCGAGGTCATTGCCGAGCGACAGAACTATCTGCTCTTCGACCGCATGGTTGCCTTCCACGTGCAGCGCGGCGTAACCGTTCCTATGTCCGCAGCGGAGTTTTATGCTGGGCTTACCCAAAGGTTCTCGGAGCGGGATGGCATGTACTTCCTGCCAGACCAGGTGGCCGAATACGACAAGAAACGAATGACCGTTCGAGAAATGCTGCAACTTCAGCTTTTTGTCTCGGATGAAGCGTCGGCCATCCAGTGGCTCAAACAGCAGCTGACGAAGAAGCCCCAGACCTTCCAGGAACTCCACCCGCAGTTTCTTAAAGAGATCGGCGGCTGGCAGAAACACGAGAAGCCGCTGGAGCTCTCCGAACTGCTGGAGCAGAACTTCCTCCGCTACGACGGCAAGGGCGAAGTGCCGAACCAGATTCACAGCTACCTCTCCACGAATTTCAAAGAGCTTCGGAACCTGCCCAAGGACGACGAGAGCCTGCGCGCCAAGGGTAAGGACCGCTGGTACGTGCCCGACCCCAACAAGGCCGGAGACCTGGAGAAGCTGCGCGAGAGGTCGCTGCTCAAGGAGTTCGAAGACTATCGGACATCCAGCCAGAAGCGCCTGAAGGTGTTCCGCCTCGAGGCTGTTCGGGCCGGATTCAAGAAGGCATGGCAGGAGCGTGACTACGCCACGATCATCACCGTGGCCCGCAAGGTTCCGGAGAACGTCCTCCAGGAAGACCCCAAGCTCCTCATGTGGTACGACCAGGCGCTCACCCGCTCGGGGGAGGACGCATGATGACGATCCAAGGAGAAATTGCCCATGCATGCGCATGACCGGTTTCTGCCGGAATGGTTCAACCGTATCCGGTCGCGGCAAATCACGTTGCCACGGTTCCAGAGGTTCATGGCCTGGGGACATGGAGAGGTCTCCGGACT
>JAPXSS010000174.1:0-4736 GCA_033812955.1 Syntrophobacteraceae bacterium
GCCTGCCTGTGGGGCGAAGTAGGCGAACCGGATCGGACACCGACTGAAACCATGGGTAGGCAAAGCGCGGAACCCATGGTTTTTGCTTTTTATGAGACCGTGGATTCCAGGAGTCCACGGTTTTTTTATGAATAATCCACGAAGTCACACGAAGGATCTATCGGGAAGTTGGTCCCGCCCCTGCAGGGAGAGAAACGGGGGCGATGCTCTTGACGGAGAGGACTGGGGGGAATCCGGACCTAGCCGGGCTGCAGGCTGGAGACTGCCATGGTTTCAAGACTTCGCGTCTCCTCGTGCGACTTCGTGGACAACAGAAAGGAGGCTCAAACGGCATGATTTATAATATCGAGCTCGAAACCCTGCCCCGCGAAGCGCTCGAAGCGATCCAACTGCGCCGTCTGCAGATAACCGCCCAGCGGGTCTATGCGACGGTGCCATTCTATCGAAAGAAATTCGACGAAGCGGGAATCCGTCCCGGCGACCTCAAGACTCTGAAGGATCTGCAGCGGCTGCCCTTCACCACCAAACAGGATCTGCGGGACAATTATCCCTACGGCATGTTTGCCGTTCCCATGGACAATGTGGTACGCATTCATGCCTCTTCCGGGACCACCGGAAAACCCACGGTGGTGGGGTACACGTCACGGGACATCGACATCTGGGCGGAACTCATGGCGCGCGCCCTGGTGGCGGGAGGGGCCTCACGCGGCGACATCGTGCACAACGCCTACGGGTACGGGCTGTTCACCGGCGGCCTGGGGATCCACTACGGGGCGGAACGGCTCGGTACCTCGGTCATCCCCATATCGGGCGGCAACACCAAGCGGCAGGTACTGATCATGAAAGACTTCGGTCCCACCATCCTCACCTGCACCCCGTCCTACGCCCTTCATTTGGCGGAAGCCGCGGCGGAGTTGGGCGTGGGATTCGGCGATCTGAAGTTCAAGTCCGGTATTTTCGGAGCGGAACCCTGGTCACAGAACATGCGCGACGAAATCGAGCGCAAGCTCCACCTCAAGGCCCTCGACATTTATGGGTTGAGCGAGGTGATCGGCCCGGGAGTCTCCATCGAGTGTATTGAGGGGCGAAACGGCCTCCATATCTTCGAAGACCATTTCATCCCGGAAGTGGTGAACCCTGAGACGGGTGAAGTCTTGCCCCACGGCGAAATGGGAGAGCTGGTGTTCACTTCCATCACCAAGGAGGCTTTCCCCATCATCCGCTATCGTACCCGTGACGTGACCTCACTCAGCCTCGAGCCCTGCATCTGCGGACGCACTCATGTGCGGATGAACCGGGTAACGGGCAGAACCGACGATATGCTCATCATCCGGGGAGTCAACGTCTTCCCGTCGCAGATCGAGAGTGTCCTGATGGAGATGCGCTGGGTGGAACCCCATTATCAGTTGGTGGTGGACCGCCAGGACAATCTGGATATTCTGACGGTGAAGGTGGAAGTCGGGGAGCAGACCTTCTCCGATGAGGTCCGGAAGCTCCAGGACCTCGAAAGGAAGGTCGCCAAAAATATCAAGGAGTATCTGGGGGTTTCCGCCATTGTGAAGCTGGTGGAACCCAAGAGCATCCCGCGCAGCGAAGGCAAAGCACAGCGTGTGATCGACAATCGTAAGATTTAAGGGGGAATGAACCATGCAGGTAGAACAGATTTCAGTCTTTTTAGAGAACAAGGCAGGCCGCCTGTCGGAGGTCACCGGCATTCTGAGCGAGGCAGGAATCAACATTCGGGCCCTGTCCCTGGCCGACACCTCCGATTTCGGCATCCTGCGGTTGATTGTGAACGACAACGGCAAGGCGCTGGCGGCATTGAAGGATCGCGGCTTCACCGTGGGCAAGACCGATGTGGTGGCGGTGGAGGTGGACGATCGACCGGGAGGGTTGCATCGCATCCTGCTGACCCTCTTCAAGGCCAACGTTAATGTCGAATACATGTATGCCTTCGTGCAGCAGAGCGGCAACAACGCGGTGATCATCTTCCGCTTTGACAACCTGGACGAAGCGGTGAAGGTGCTCCAGGAAAACGGGGTGAAGGTGATCGAAGGAGAACGACTTTATGCCATGTAGCATGGCACATGGCACCAAGGAGAACGGAATGAAGTCTACTGGAACGAGTCTGATGAGGTGTGTGGCTGCGTTGGCTCTGGTCCTGGCAATTGCGGGTGGACCGTCGCCGGGCTGGGCCAAGGAACCCTACAAGATCGGCGGCATATTTGCCATTACCGGTCCCAGCTCGTTCCTGGGGGACCCGGAAAAAAAGAGCATGGAGATGATCATCGATGAACTCAACGCCAAGGGCGGCATCGACGGCCATCCTCTCCAGGCGGTGATCTACGATACCGAAGGAGATCCTACCAAAACCGTGCTCGCGACCAACAAACTCATCAGCAATGACAAGGTGCTGGCCATCGTCGGCCCCAGCCTGACCCCGACGACCCTGGCCATTGTTCCCCTCGTGGAAAAAGAAAAGATCCCGCTGATCTGCTGCGCGGCCGGTATCAAGATCACGGACCCGATCAAACCCTGGGTCTTCAAGACAGCTCAGAGCGACCTTCTGGCGGTAGCTGCCATCTACCAGCACATGCAGAAACAGAACATCAAAAAGGTTGGCATCATCACGGTCGAGACCGCCTTTGGGGAAAGCGGCAAGGAACAGCTCGAAGATCAGGCGGCCAAGTTCGGCATCGAACTGGTGCAGAAGGAAACCTTCGGCGCCAAGGACACGGATATGACCGCCCAGCTCACGAAAATCCGGTCGGCCCAACCTCAGGCTATCATCTGCTGGGGAACCAATCCCGGCCCGGCGGTGATCGCCAAGAACGTGCAGCAGATGAATATCAAAATCCCCCTCTATCAGAGCCACGGCGTAGCGTCCCCTAAATTTGTCGAGCTGGCCGGGGATGCCGCCGAAGGGATTCTGCTGCCCACCGGCAAGATCCTGGTCGCTCAGCAGCTGCCGGACAAGGACCCTCAGAAAGCGGTGCTCCTCAACTACATCGAACAGTTTGAAAAGCGTTTTCAGGTACCCGTCTCCGGTTTTGGCGGCTACGCTTATGACGCCCTCCGGATGCTGGCCGCAGCCCTGCCCGGCACGGATGGTAACAAGGAAAAACTCCGCGACCATCTGGAACAGCTCAATGGGCTGGTGGGCATTTCCGGCGTCTTCAATTTCTCGCCCACCAATCACAACGGCCTGGGACCGGAGGCCTTTGTGATGGTGAAAATCGAGAAAGAGGGCTGGAAGCTGCTTGAATAGCAGGCAGCGGTTGGCGTCTGGCTCTTGAGTCTTTGGGCTGGGGGGCCGGGCCTTGCTGGATGCGGGTTGGCTGATGCAGGAGTTTCTTCAATACCTTTTTTCGGGCCTCACGAGCGGTGCCATCTACGCGGTCATCGCTCTGGGCTTCACCATGCTCTACAACGCAACCGCACTGATCAATTTTGCTCAGGGTGAGTTCGTGATGTTGGGAGCGCTCAGCCTGATCGCCCTCTGGAAAGGCTGCGGCCTGCCCCTCACGGCTGCCTTTTTGCTCTCGGTCATCGGTGTTTCGGTGGTGGGCCTGCTGTTGGAGCGGTTGGCTATTCGTACGGTTCGCAAGCCCCATCCCATCGTGCTGGTGATCATCACCATCGGGGCTTCGATCTTTCTGCGGGGAGTGGCCATGCTGGCCTGGGGAAAGGATGCTCACAGCGCTCCCGCCTTTTCCTCCCACCCGCCATTTGAAATTGCGGGAGCTACCCTGCTGCCGCAGAGCCTCTGGATTCTGGGCGTCGTTTTGTTCATCGTGGGCGGCTTGCAGCTCTTCTATCGCAAGACCCTCGCCGGCAAGGCCATGGAGGCCTGCGCTATCAACAAGAAGGCGGCTTCTCTGCTCGGCATCCCCGGTGAACGGATGGTGCAGCTGGCGTTTGCGTTGAGCGCCGGCATGGGGAGTATCGGCGGGGTCCTCATCGCCCCGATCACCATGAGCAGCTACGATATGGGGATGATGCTCGGGCTGAAGGGTTTTTGCGCCGCCATGCTGGGAGGTCTAGGCAGCTACTGGGGAGCGCTGCTTGGCGGCATGCTTCTGGGGGTCTTGGAAGCCATGGGAGTGGGTTTCTTCTCTTCAGGGCTCAAGGATGCCATTGCCTTTTTCCTGCTGCTGCTCATCCTGTACGTCCGTCCCAGCGGGCTGCTCGGCATCAAAGCGATACAGCGGTTCTAGGGGCTGGGGATGATGAGCTGTGGGTTGCGAATTGTGAGTTGCGAGTTGCGGGGTAAGGGGTGTGGGGTGCGGATCACGCCTTGCGGGAGGGGCCGGGTGCCTAGGCTGCCATGATGAAGCATCTCCGGCATATCCTCTTCCTGGTGCTGATCATGTGTACGGGGCTGCTGACCAGCAACTCCTACCACCTGCAGCTCCTGACCTTCATCGGAATCAATACCCTGCTGGCGCTCGGCCTCAATATGCTCATGGGCTACGCCGGTCAGATTTCGCTCGGGCATGCCGCCTTCTACGGCATCGGTGCCTACACCACGGCCATTCTCACCGTCCACCTGAACTGGTCGCCATGGCTGGCGCTGCCGGCGGCGGTCCTGCTGACCGCGCTGGTGGCTTTCTTGGTGGCCCTGCCCATGCTCAAGCTCTCAGGCTACTACCTCGGCATGGGCACCCTCGGTTTTGGCATGATCACCTACATTCTGATTCGGCAATGGACCACGGTAACGGGGGGAGATTCCGGGC
>JAPXSS010000175.1:0-4733 GCA_033812955.1 Syntrophobacteraceae bacterium
CTCAATAATTTGGAGCTTAGAAAGCATCTTCAAAGGAACCATGTCGCCGAAGCACAAAAATGCTTGGCTGCTCTGATAAACAACCTGGTCGGAGCGACGATAGCTGAAGAGGTATCCCATGTTTAACGAAGAAAACACTGTCGAACAGATGGTTCTCGACACGCTCTGTGGCGGCGTGACTTCGAACATGGTTGCCGAAGAACTCGCCAGTTATGGCGGCGAGATCAAAGGCTGGCGCTTCGTGTCCGCCGAGGAGCTGCCCCGTCAGTACTCCGACGCACTGGTGGAGTCGATGGTGCGCGACGCCCTCATCCGCCTGAACCCGGAAATCCAGGCCCAGCCCGACCGCGCCGACGAGGTGCTCTATCGCCTGCGGACCATTCCGCTGTCGGTGCAGAGCGAAGGTCTGGTGCGAGCCAACGAGCTGTTCGCCGAATGGCTGCGGGGCGAGAAGTCCATGCCCTTCGGCGAGCGCGGCGAACACACGCCGGTGCGCCTGATCGACTTCGAGAATCTCAGCAACAACGATTACGTGGTCACCAACCAGTGGGTCTATCCGGTCAAGGAAGGCGGACGCCGCTTCGACATTATTATGCTGGTCAACGGCATCCCGCTGGTGATCGGTGAAGTCAAAGCCCCGTCGCGCCCTGCGGTGACCTGGGTGGACGGGGCCAGCGACATCCACAACGGCTACGAACAGAGCGTACCGCAGATGTTCGTGCCCAACGTCCTCTCCTTTGCCACCGAGGGCAAGTGCTATCGCTACGGCTCGGTGCGCATGCCCATCGATATCTGGGGGCCGTGGCACGAAGGCGAGAACAAGGCCGAGGGGTCGCTTGCGGACGTGCAGCGTTCCATCCGCTCCATGCTGCGCCCTCATGTAGTGCTGGACATCCTGCAGAACTTCACCCTGTTCGCCACCGACAAGAAACACCGGCGCATCAAGATCATCTGCCGCTATCAGCAGTTCGAAGGCGCTAACCTGATGGTGGCCCGCGTGGTCAAGGGCTATCCCAAAAAGGGCCTGATCTGGCACTTCCAGGGCTCGGGCAAGTCGCTGCTGATGGTATTCGCGGCGCAGAAGCTGCGGATGCACCGCAAGCTCGGCAACCCCACGGTGATGATCGTGGTGGACCGCATCGACCTGGACACCCAGATCACCGCCACCTTCAACGCCGCCGATATCCCGAACATGATCGGCGCAGCCACCAGGCAGGAACTGCAAAGCCTGCTGGCGGCCGATACGCGCAAGATCATCATCACCACCATTCACAAGTTCGGCGAGGCGGACGGCCGCCTGAACGAGCGTTCGAACATTATCGTGATGGTGGATGAGGCGCACCGCACCCAGGAAGGCGACTTGGGGCGCAAGATGCGCGACGCGCTGCCTAACGCCTTTCTCTTTGGTCTGACCGGTACGCCGATCAACAAGCGGGACCGCAACACCTTCTGGGCCTTCGGCGCGGACGAGGATGAGCAGGGCTATATGAGCCGCTACTCGTTCCAGGACTCGATCCGGGACAAGGCCACGCTGCCGCTGCATTTCGAGGCGGTAGACGTGAAGCTGAAAATCAACAAGGACGCCATTGACGAAGCCTACTCCCAGATGACCGATGAGCTGAGCGAGCTGGATCGTGACGACCTGGCCAAGCGGGCCGCCAAGATGGCGGTGCTGATCAAGGCCCCGGTGCGGGTGAACGCCATCTGCCAGCACATCGTCAAGCACTTCCAGGAAAAGGTGGAGCCGAACGGCTTCAAAGCCCAGGTGGTGACCTTCGACCGGGAGTGCTGCGTGCTCTACAAGAAGGCCATGGACGAATTGGTCGGCCCGGAGGCCAGCGCCATCGTCATGCACACCCAGGGTGGAAAATCCGACGAGTATGCGGAATGGAAATTGGCCAAGGACGAGGAGGAAAAACTCCTCGACCGTTTCCGCGATCCGATTGACCCGCTCAAGTTCCTGATCGTCACCTCCAAGCTCCTGACCGGTTTTGATGCGCCCATTCTGCAGGTGATGTACCTCGACAAGCCGATGAAGGATCACAACCTGCTGCAGGCCATCTGCCGCACCAACCGTGTCTACCCCGGCAAGACCCACGGCCTGATCGTGGATTATCTGGGCATTTTCGATGACGTGGCCACGGCCCTCGATTTCGATGAAAAGGCGGTGCAGAAGGTCATCACCAATCTGGACGAGCTCAAGAAGGAGCTGCCCGGCGTGGTGGCGAGATGCCTGGCGTTCTTCCCTGGCGTGGACCGCACCGTTGGCGGCTACGAGGGGCTGATCGCGGCGCAGGATTGCCTGCCGGATAACGAGACCCGGGACAAATTCGCGGCGGAATACTCGGTGCTCTCCCGTCTGTGGGAGGCGCTGTCTCCCGATCCCTGTCTCGGCCTTTATGAAAAGGACTACAAGTGGCTGACCCAGGTGTATGAGTCGGTGAAGCCGCCGAGCGGCAACGGCAAGCTGCTCTGGCACGCCCTGGGAGCCAAGACCATCGAACTGGTGCATGAAAACGTGCATCTGGAGACGGTGCGTGACGATCTGGACACACTGGTGATGGACGCCGAGGTCCTCGAAGGGCTGCTCGATGCCAAGGACCCGGACAAGAAATCCAAAGAAATCGAGATCAAGCTCATCGCCCGCCTGCGCAAGCACAAAGACAATCCGAAGTTTGTCGCCCTGGGCGAACGTCTCGAAAAGCTCAAAGAGCGGCATGAACAGGGCCTGCTCCACAGCCTCGATTTCCTCAAGGAGCTGCTGACCCTGGCCAAGGAGGTCGTCCAGGCCGAGAAGCAGGTGGACCCGGTCGATGAACAGACCAAGGCCAAAGCGGCCTTGACCGAGCTATTCGCCGAGGTGAAGAACGGCAAGACGCCGATGGTGGTCGAGCGGATCGTGACCGACATCGACGAGATCGTGCGGCTGGTCCGGTTCCCCGGCTGGCAAAACACCAAGGCCGGGGAGCGCGAGGTCCAGAAGGCCCTGCGCAAAGTGATTTACGTGAAGTACCAGGTCAAGGACCAGGATCTGTTCGACAAGGCGTTCGGATATATCCGGCAGTACTACTGAGATGGGATGGTAATGGGGCTCTATGGCTAAAACAGGTCAGGCAAAGCAGATCATTGAAAACCGCAGAGGCGACACCTTTGACGGTTGGCCTGCCCGTACCCTACTGGAGGCGGGCGACATTCCCATTGCCCAAATCGCCGAGCTTGCCTTGCGTGAAGGACAGAGCTCGAATCCTTTGTATCGGGTCCACCGCTGGTTTGCTCGCCGGGTGGGCTCTCAGTTCCGTTCGATCCTCACCGCGCTGACCCTTCCCCCTGACAAGGCCGACTCCTTTTGGGATACCTATCTCGGCAAGACCTCCGTGCATGGCGCTGTCGTTCTCGATCCCTTCATCGGCGGCGGGACAAGTCTGGTGGAATCTATGCGCTGCAACGCCCGGGTGATTGGTTTTGATATCGATCCGGTCGCGACGTTTATTACCCGATTTGAATTGTCCGCCTCCCGGATGGAGGATCATTACCCGGAAATCGAGCAGATTTGCAATGAGGTCGCCCAACTCATTACGCCGTTGCATCGGACCATGGTGGATGGCGTCGAACGGGATGTTCTTCACCATTTCTGGGTCCAGGTGAAGCAGTGCTCGAATTGCCAGAGCGATGTAGAGCTTCATCCCCATTTTCAGCTGGCCTACTCCAAAGAGAAGGGCCTGCAGTGGGTGTTCTGTAAGGAGTGCCATGCGGTCCACGAATTGCCGATTGAGCGTAAGGTGCTGCAATGCTCTTGCGGTAAGCGCACCACTATCAGCGCGGGCACGCACGGCAACGGGATCATGACCTGCCCGACCTGCAAGCACACACAGAAGATCGCAGCGGAGGACCTTGACGGTGCCGAACGCCCCACATGGAGGCTCTTTGCCCAGGAGTATCTGGTCGGAACCGGCAAGAACTGCACAAGGCATTTCAAGCGCGTCGAAGAGGCGGACCAGGCGTTGTACGACCGAGCCACCCGAAAGCTGCGGATGATCGGGGATGGCTTGCTTGTGCCGACGAGAAGCATTCCCCGCGAGGGGCGCTCAGATGGACGACCATTGATCCACGGGATTCGGCATTACGCAGACTTTTTCAACGACCGGCAGAAGCTCCACCTGCACCTTCTCGGTTCGGCCATCGGCCGAGTGGAAAGCGATGAGGCGCGGCGCTGCCTTGAGCTGGCCTTCAGTGAACATCTCACCACGAACTGCATGTACACGGCCTATGCGTTTGGCTATCGCCGAACGAGCCCAATGTTCTCCATTCACTCATACCGGCACATCACCCGTCCGGTCGAGCTGAACCCTTGGCAGGATGGCGTCGGACGGGGGACGTTCATCAACACGGTCCGGAAAATATCAAAGGCAATTGCCTTTGCCAAAGCGCCCCAGGAGCTGCATCCGGAAGGCACCAGAGTCGCTTATGAAGATGATTTCGAGCGCGAACAAGCCTGCCTTGGCTCTGTCGATGATGTATTGAGCGGCAGCGCCACGGCGGCGATTGAAACCCAGTCTTCCGAGGAACTCCATTTACTACCGGACGGCTCAGTGGATCTCGTGCTGACCGATCCGCCGTATTTCGACAATCTGAGCTACTCGGAACTCTCGGACTTCTATTTGGCCTGGCATCAGGCTTTGGGAATCGCACCGCCCCCGTATGACGACAACGTCACTTCGGCTCCGATACTGCAG
>JAPXSS010000176.1:0-4661 GCA_033812955.1 Syntrophobacteraceae bacterium
TCGACAAGATCATGCACGGGATGGAAATGGGCACCGCCGGGATGCACAACCAGGTGTGCCAGTGGGCCAAGCAGCCGTATCTGAACACACTCCTCGATCTGCTCTTGGATCGGGGCTTTCGTGTTTATCTGACTTCTGATCATGGCAACCTTGAGGCGGAAGGTTGCGGTCGTCCGGCTGAAGGGGTTGTGGCGGATCTGCGCGGTGAACGAGTCCGCATCTATCCCGACGCGGTCCTTCGAGGTAAGGTGAAGGAACGCTTTCCAGCCGCGCTGGAATGGGGCACCGTTGGTCTCCCGGAGGACTACCTCGCCCTCCTGGCTCCTGCTCGGCAGGCGTTTGTCCAGGAAAAGCAGCGCGCTGTGAGCCACGGCGGCGTTTCAGTCGAGGAACTCATCGTCCCTCTGATCCAAATCGACAGGAGGGGCGGATGACCAGACGAGCCGACCAGATCGGATTCAGTCAGCGGGTACGTCTGGAATGGCTTGAGCAGACAGCCAACCTGATCCTGGCTGGGAATGGCAAGGCTGCGGTCAACGATGCCTTGCAGGAGCTGCTGAAGGACAAAGTGTCCGTCGGCGGCCAGGCCGAGCGCGGCAATCGCGAGAAGATCATCACGATTCTCCTGAAGACGTGGCTGACGGTTCCGAGCGAACTCAAATCGTTGCGTGCCGAAGGACTGGAGCTCCTCAAACGTGTTCCTCGATGCGATCATCTGGCCATCCACTGGGGGATGGTCACGGCCGTCTACCCGTTCTGGTCGGGTGTAGCCACCCAGACCGGCCGTCTTCTAAGGCTTCAGGGTTCCGCTGCCGCGGCGCATGTCCAGCGCCGGGTCCGTGAGCAATACGGCGAGCGGGAGACCGTTTCCAGAGCAGCCCGCCGCGTGCTGCGTTCGTACCTGGACTGGGGCGTGCTTCAGGAGACCGGCGCAAAGGGCATTTACTCCGCCGGGGCAACGCTCGCCGTTGATGATTCCCGACTGATCGCCTGGCTGGTAGAAGCATCCCTCCTCGCCCGGGCAAACAGCACGGCTCCACTGAAAGATCTGATCGACAGCCCGAGCCTCTTCCCGTTCCGGATCAAAGCGATTCAGGCCGAGAGCCTTAGAGCCGCTTCCCCAAGGCTCGACATCCTCCGCCACGGGCTGGATGATGATCTTGTCATGCTGGGGAAGCAGACGACCAAGGGAGGAACTATGACCATGTTCCAGCGGACCTCTCAGGCAATGCATCCTATCGAGGGCTTGGAGCGCCCAGTGAGCTTCACTTCGTTCCCCGAACACACATTGCTGGAGTCGGGCAAGTTACCAATTGCCGAGATCGCTGAGGGAAGGCCAGTGCACCAATTCGATCTACGACATCCATACGCTGGTTCGCGCGCCAGCTTGGTTTTCAATTTCGCGCAATTTTAACCGGTTCGTCTTTGAAGCCCGAGGAAGCCGATAGGTCTTGCGACTGTCTCTCGATGGTGCGGTTGTGCTCGATCCCTTTGTGAGAGGAGGTACCTACTTGGTCGAGACCAAGATTCAGAAATCTTCTGCTCTGAGGGGGGGCGTTTCCCAGGACATATTCCGCCAAGGCCTTCTGCCCGAACCGGTTGCTGAACTCTATCTCGATTCCGTGGCGCACGCCGAGCGGGTGCTGGGACTTCGGTCGGCATGAACGGGTGAGCATCTGTCAAAGAACCGCCTCACCATCTCCAGGTGTAGCCCAAACGCCAATTCCACCGGTTCTGTCAGGATGAGGCGTTCGGTGGTCTCGTCAGTGGGGCTGAAGGCGGGAAGGTCGGTTGCAGCCAGGCTCGGCGTCAAGCCAAAGACCAGCAGGGTACCGTCTTCCGCGCTGCGTACGCCGAATTCCGTGATTTCCTCGGCGCCTACCCTGATGCCGGTTTCTTCCAACAGCTCGCGGGCAGCGGCCTGCTGCCAGGATTCACCTAGGTTGATATAGCCACCCGGAAGTGCCAGCAGGCCCTTGGCCGGTTCAATGCCCCGGCGGATGACAACAAGTCCGCCGGCTGTCGGAGCGAGCACCACGGCCACCGGCAGCGGGTTGAGAAAGCTCATGTTGCCGCAGCGGGCACAGCATCTCGGCCAAGGTGCATGGCTTGGAAAAGCATTCCCACAATAGGAACAGTGCGAATGCTTCTGGAAGATTGAGTTCATGGCATTTTCACCCTTGACGGGGTTTGTTGAAGGTGTTCCAGGAACAACGCCCCGGCTGACTTTACGGGGGAAAGCGGCTTCGCCTCCTCGCCTCTTTCGGAACTTGAAATGAAAGCGAAATGAGGGCAAGCTGTCGTTGTCCGACCCGCGACAACTTTATCCGGTTTTCTGATTTCTGTCTTGACTCTTTCCAGTTCAACTGAAAATTCAAAGCCATCCAAGATTTCAGCTGGTCGCCATACTCATAAGGAGCAAGGGTGATACACCGCTGGATTGCCCTCTTGAATTGGGTAAGATCGGGATGGAGTTTGGAGTAAAGGCACTTGATGCGTAGAAACCTCCGGTAACGCTCGATCAAATTGAGCTGTAGCGAGTAGGTTGGCAGAAAAAGTTGATACCCCCAAGTCCCCGACCGCTTCATGCACCTTTGCCGGAAACGGGCGCCTCATCGCTCTTGAGCAAAGCAGCGGACCCAATGGTTCGCGGAATGCTCGACCAACGGCGGCATGGTCTCGCGACAGGCGCTTGTGGCCTGGGGGCAGCGCGGTTCGAAGCGACAGCCGGAGGGCTGGGGGGCTTGGGCGGCGGGGTCGCGGATGGTCCGGCGGGCTGTCCGGGCAGCCTCGGGATCGGCAACGGGAATGGCTTGCAGGAGCGCCCGGGTGTAGGGGTGGCAGGGGTTGGCGAAGAGTTCCTCGGTGGCGGCCAGTTCCACCAACCCGCCGAGGTACATGACCGCAACGCGGTCGCTGAGGTGGCGAACCACCGAAAGATCGTGCGAAATGAAAAGATAGGTTAGCCGGTGCTGTTCCTGGAGGTCTTGAAGGAGGTTGATGATCTGCGCCTGGATCGAGACATCCAGGGCGGAGAGCGGTTCGTCGCAGATGATGAACTCGGGCTGGAGAGCAAGAGCCCGGGCAATGCCGAGGCGCTGGCG
Organism: Syntrophobacteraceae bacterium; assembly: GCA_033812955.1. Lineage (GTDB taxonomy): Bacteria > Desulfobacterota > Syntrophobacteria > Syntrophobacterales > Syntrophobacteraceae > JADGQM01. The sequence goes on from JAPXSS010000176.1 coordinate 3,105, forward strand.
CTGGCCGCCGCTGAATTCATGGGGGTAGCGGCTGAAGTCTTCCGGTTGCAGCCCGACCACCTGCATCAGGTACCGGACCCTCTCCCTCCGTTCGCCGGGGCTTCCCACGCGGTGGATGGTCAGCGCTTCGCCGATGATGCGGCCTGCAGTCTGGCGCGGATTGAGAGAGGAATAGGGGTCCTGGAAAATGATCTGCATCCGTCGCCGGAGGGGCAGCATGGCGCTGCGGGACAGGCTGGCCAAGTTTTGACCGGCGAAGAAGATTTCGCCGTCGGTCGGTTCTTCCAGCTTTAGAATCACCCGCCCGAGGGTGGATTTACCGCAGCCGCTCTCACCCACCAGACCGACCGTTTCCCCCCGACGCACTTTGAGGTCGATGCCGTCCACGGCCTTGATGGTGCCCGCAGCCTGACGCAGGAGCCCGCCACCCAGCGGGTAGTGCTTCTTGACGTTGCGAAGCTCCAGCAGCTTATCATCAGCACTCGATGTCGGCACCTTAGGCCTCCTCGTAGAGCCAGCAACGTACCGGATGGCCGCCGGCAGGAACCAGCAGCGCCGGTTCCGGGTCCTGGAAACAGCGTTCGAAGGCGCGAGGGCAACGGGTGTTGAACTTGCAGCCGGCGGGCAGGGCGAAGAGGCTCGGCACCGTCCCCCGGATCGTTTCCAGCCGCTTGCAGCCGCGAGTTACGACACTTCCCGGAATCGAACGTAGCAGCCCCTGGGTGTAAGGGTGAAGCGGAGCATGAAACAGGTCTGTTACCGGGGCTTGTTCGACGGCCCGCCCGGCATACATGATCAGCACCTGTTCAGCGAGTTCGGCAATGACCCCGAGATCGTGGGTGATGAGAAGCACCGTCGTTCGGGTGTGTTCTTGAAGATGCCGCAGCAGGGCCAGAATCTGGGCCTGAATGGTCACGTCGAGGGCGGTTGTGGGTTCGTCGGCAATGATCAGGCGGGGACGACAGGCCAGCGCCATGGCAATCATCACCCGCTGCCGCATCCCGCCGCTTAGCTGGTGGGGGTAGTCGTGGATCCTGGCCGCCGGCAGCGGAATGCCAACCTTTTCGAAAAGCTCGATCACCTGTTCCGTAGCTTCCCTGCGGGTGACCCGCCGATGCCGTTCAAGCACCTCGGCAACCTGATCTCCCACCCGAAAAACCGGGTTCAGCGAGGTCATGGGCTCCTGGAAGATCATGGCCAGTTGGTTGCCCCGGAGCGACCGCATGGCCTCTTCGGAGAGCGCGAGCAGGTCCGTGCCGTCGAACCGGACTTCACCGCCGACAATCCAGCCCGGCGGTGACGGAATGAGGCGCATAATGGAGAGCGCCGTCATGCTCTTTCCGCAGCCGGATTCACCGACAATCCCGAAAACCTGGGCTTCGGGCACCTGGAAACTGACGCCGTCAACCGCTCGGGCGGTGCCGCGTTCCGTAACAAAAGCGGTCTGCAGGTCTCTCACATCCAACAGCACCGGGTCCATCTTCGCTCAAATCACCTCTGCCTGACCGGAAATTTAGAAATAACAAAGCTTCCCAAACGGTTAGCCAGCCTATCAAG
>JAPXSS010000177.1:0-4580 GCA_033812955.1 Syntrophobacteraceae bacterium
GAATGACCACCTTGGTTTCGGCGATGCCCTTATGCTGCAAGTTGTGATGCAGCGGCGCCCGATAAAAGATGCGCCGTCCCAGCCACTTGACCCCGATCTTGTCTTGGATCTGGCTGGTTATCGCTTCCGCCAGGAATAGTCCACCCAGGAGCGGGAAGAGCATTTCCTGTTTGAGCAGCACCGACATGGTCGCCATGGTTCCACCGATGGCCAGGGAGCCGGTGTCTCCCATGAAGATCTGGGCAGGGTAGGCATTGTACCAGAGAAACCCCAAACCTGCTCCCACAAAGGCCGCGCCAAAAATGGTCAATTCTCCCGCCCCCCGGAGATAGGGATAGAACAGATAGCCTGAGTAGATGCGGTTGCCTTCGACATAGGCGAATATCCCGAGAACCGCCACCACAAAAAGCGACGGGGTGATTGCCAGCCCATCGAGGCCGTCGGTGATGTTCACCGCATTGGAAACAAATACCACGAACAGGGCAATGAAGGCACCATAGAGAATCGGTCCCGGGTCAAGGAGGGCATTCTTATAGAAAGGAACATAGAGCTTTGTCGCCGTCGCGGCTTCCAGCGGCGCATAGGGCCCGACACAAAACCAGGCAAAGCCGACCGCGAAGAAGCCCTGGGCAAATAGTTTTTTTCGTTCGGAAAGGCCAAGATCGCCGCTGTGCCGCTGTACTTTGGAGTAGTCATCGCAGAAGCCCAGCAGGCCAAACCAAAGCATGGCCGCTACGGAACAGATGAGAAAGGGGTTGTGCCAGTTACCCCAGATCACCATGGAACTGAATACCGCCCCGATGATCAACACCCCTCCCATGGTGGGGGTACCACTCTTATCCTGGGCCGAATGCACTCCCGTTTCCCGGATCTGGTCGAGGATACTGCGCCGGTGCACGAAAAGGATAAAACGCCGACTGAACAGGAACAGGAAGATCACCGCCGTCAAGGCCGCCATAATCGCCCGGAAGGTGATGTAGTTCACCAGCCGAAAGAACGAGAAAGCATCCGAATACTGCATCAGCGCGTTGCCAATTTCATACACCATCGCTAAGTCGTCCTTTCACGGTGGTCGGGATGAGAAGAGGCCAACTCCTGCTCCCTGGTTTCCCCGGCCAGATTCTCACGGCAGCGTTTCTGAACAGTCTGGTAGGTCTGTTTGATGGAAAAATGGGGACGGAAGTCGGTCGCCGTCAGAATGAAGCTCGACACCTCCGCCAGCATGGCCTCCGAGGGCTGGATCACAGCCCGTTCCACCAGTCGCCGGATCGCGTTCAGAGCTGCGTTGCGCACCTGCCAGTAATGCGATTCCCGCAGCTCGAGCAGAATCTGCAACACTCTTTGGTCACCCCCGATTTCGCCAAGAGCCCCGGCGGCCTCGACCACCACCTCAAACGATGGATCCCACAGGCTCTTCATCATGGCCTCGACCCAGACCTCTTTCCCGGTCAGCACCGGGGCAAAGTGCGCCACCGCCGCGCAAACATGGGAACGGACCTCATAATAGGGGTCGTCAAGAGCCATCAGCAGATGCTTTTCGATCTCTTCATCACAATGATTGATCACCTGAAGCGCCTGCACGATGTTCCGCCGAATGAACGCGACCTGTTCAAAGTCTCCCCCGAACCAGCAGCGCAGGGGACTGGTCGGGGTCCGGTCGACCAGCATGTGGAGCAGAGTTGGGATCTTCTCGCGATAATGGGTTAGGCCGATCAGCTTCACGCCGATATTGCGGTCTGGCCAGCCCTTGCTGGTGAGCAGGGTGGCGGCGCGATGCCGGTAACACACGAGATCATCCTCATCCGCCACCACCTTGCGGGGGTCATAAGTTCGGGGGGCTTTGCCGTAGGCGTTGCCGAGCACCTGCAGTAGTCGTTGCTTGCTGAGCAGGGCTCTGAACGGGATGATCGCACCGTTGCGACCATTGTCGAACCGATGGTCACCATAGAGCTCGCTGAGGATGCGCCCCACCGCATGCTGCCTGAAAAAATCGCGGCTCATGACTCCCAGATTCGTCAGGCGCTCGGGATTGTTGAGGAGGCTCCAGATCCGCTCTGCCAGCAACCGGCCATCCAATTTTTCCAGAACCCGGCCCTCCTCGATGATGGTGTCTTCCAAAAGGATTTCTACCGCACCGCTGTCCTTCATGGCCCGCGCGTTCATCACCTGGTGATCGCCGGGCAGGTTCGCCTTGGGAATCAGAATGGCCGGTTTTCCCATCCGCGAGATTTCGTTCAGACTGCCCGCGCCACTCCGGCAGACGATCAGATCGCTGATGGCGTAAACATCGGCAATGTTGTGGAAATAATCCTGCCGGTAATAGAAGTCATCGAGGAGAGCCCGCTGCTCAGGGGAGAGGGTTTTTTCGAGACATCTTTCGGTATCCGCGGCGGCATCGTACTCGCTGGACCTGCTCAGACCGGTGCCGTGAATGATAAACAGGTGCTCGCAGTGGACAAGCAGGTGCGGCAGGGCCTCGACCAATGACCGATTGATGGTGCGGGCCCCCTGGGAACCGCCAAAGACGAATACCACCCGACGCCCTGGCGGTACCTGGAAGGAAAGGTGCGCCAGCGCCTCCGCTCTGGGCTTCAGCACAATGGAATCGCGAATGGGATAGCCCACCAGCACTCCATTGCTGGGGAAAAAGGAGAGGGTTTGGGGAAACGTCAGGAACACACGATCCACCCATCGCCCCAGGAAAGCGTTGAGCTGCCCGGGAATGCTGTTCTGTTCATGAAGAAAAATCTTCGTGGGCGAAACCCCGACGATCCGCAGCAGCAGCGTCGCCAGAATGATCGGAGCGCTCACGTAGCCGCCGGTGGCAATCACCCAGCGCGGTGCAAACCGCACCAGGATAAAGGCTGATTGGAGGACTCCAACGGTTAGCAGGCAAAGGAACCGCACCAGGGCCAGCGAAGGCCTCAATCCGGGAAAGCCCGCCGAAGCCACAAACCGGAGCTTGTAGCCCGCCCGCTTTACAATCACGCTTTCAGCCTTGCCACGCACCCCCACATACAAGAACCGCACCCCCGGCTCTCGCTTCCTGATCCCCTCGGCAATGGCCAGGGCCGGATTGACATGGCCGCCCGTGCCACCGCCCGTCAGGATGATCCGAGGCTCACGCAACGCAACCCGGCGCCACCGCCACGCCAGAAACCCGGCGCACCCGAGCGCTAACAACCCAACGATCACGACATACCAGATACTGTTCACCAGTACTTGCTCTTCTCTATTCTACAGGGCCGTCCCACACTCCCTGCCCTCTTTCGGAACCGCTTTCATCCACAAAATCACGTCAAGACACACGATCAACCCCTCCGGCCCCTCATCACTCTTGACTCTTCACTTTTCACTCACCCATCAGCACTCCCTCGACTTTCTCCCAGGGAATACACCCGGGGCGCACCAAGCGCGGGACCGCTGAGGTGAGATCGACGATGGTCGAGGGAAGGTCGCCCGTACCGGTGCCAAGAGTGCCCGCATCGAACAGGGCATCCACCTTGGCCGGCAACGCTTCCGGCATTTTGCTCAGTGCCCGGCAGGGAGGCCGACCGCTCTCATTGGCACTGGTGGCAGTCAGCAGGCCACCGCCGGCTTCGGCCAGCGCCTGCGCCACAGGGTGCGACGAAATGCGGATTCCAATCTTGCCGGTATGGGCATGAAGCTGGGGAAGGAGAACGGGTGCAGCTCCCAGGACGAAGGTCAGAGGCCCCGGCCAAAAGGCTTTCGCCAGCCTCTCCGCCATCGGCGGCCATGTCGCCACAATCCGCAATACCACCGACAGGTCCGAGGCAATCAGCGGAATCGGCTTGCTGAAGGCTCTGCCTTTGATTTGAAAGACTCTTTCAACCGCGGCCGGCAGTTCCGGCCTGACTCCCAACCCATAATAGGTTTCGGTCGGATAGATGATCACCCCACCACGGGAGAGCAATTCCCCGGCGGCGCGGATAGCCGCCCTGTCCGGACGGTCAGGATAAACCTGCCAGCGCCTCGCAACCCGCCCATCGGAGCAGCACGAGCCCATGGCAGCTCGCGAATCCGCTGCACTCACGCCCGCTTGAGCAGAGTGCGGCGAGCAGGCCTGACAAAAACAATCGACCGGCATTCAGGAACTCTCAGCGCGGGTCAAATCGTTCAGGCTCATTCCAGAGTCCCCGCGGGACGGCTCATGAGGTATTCCTCCAGCCTTTTGCTTTTCCTGGTAACGATATCCTCTGCCATTCGCAGCTTGAACTGCTTCAGCCGATCTCGCAGTTGCGGTTCCTGCAACGCCAGGATCTGGATGGCGAAAAGGGCCGCATTGTGGGCTCCCCCCTTACCGATAGCCATGGTGGCAACAGGAATTCCCGGAGGCATCTGGACCGTCGCGAGCAGGGCGTCAAGACCCTGCAGGGGCGATGAATTGACCGGAATGCCGATGACCGGCAGAATCGTCTCGGCAGCGAGCACTCCGCCCAGGTGCGCAGCCCAGCCGGCAGCCGCCAGAATCACCCGGAGCCCCCGTTCGGCCGCACTTTTGGCATACGCTGAGGTCTGGTCAGGCGAGCGATGAGCGGAGAGGATTTTCACTTCATAGG
>JAPXSS010000178.1:0-4562 GCA_033812955.1 Syntrophobacteraceae bacterium
CCGGCATCGACGAACTGGCCCAGTTCAAGCACATCGAGCGGCCCAAGGACTGGAACCTTCCGGCGCTCAAGGCGCTTTTCGAACTGCTCGGACTCACGCCGGGCATGGCGCAACTGGTCACCCAGGGCAAGGACGAGCCGGTTCAGGAGCTGCAAGCGAAAGTGACCAAATATGTCGAGGAGATCGTTCGCACACAGCAGGCATTGAAAGAAGGCTTGCATTTCTGGGGCCAGCGGCTCTATTCTGACTCGGAACTCGCAACTCGGAACTCGCAACTGGAAACGACGAAATCGTTTCTCGAATCCCTGCAAGCCTACACCACGACCGGCAAGCTCAAGAATTTCCGCTACGACGCCTCGGAGGTAACCGCCCATCGGAGTGGGCTCGAATCCCTTGCCGAGATCAAGTCGCTCGAGGAACTGGTGGTGGACCTCGGTGCCACGGCTTCGTACCTCTCGACCGCCGAGGCGGTCCTGCCCACCGGCCACGAGTGGATCGACAAGATGAACGCCGTTCGGACTGAAGTCCTCACGGCGGTCATGAGTCATGGGTCTCGGGTCTCGGGTCAAAAGGACTCGGGACTCAGGACTCGCGACCCGCGACCCGAATTGCAGCGCAAGCTCGGCGACCTCAAGAAGGCCTACCTGCTGGCCTACCTTTCCATGCACGCCAAAGCGCGTCTCGGTGTGAACGAGGACAAGCGCAAGGCCCAGCTCATGGGCGACGAGCGACTCAAGGACCTGCAGAAGCTCTCCACCATCGACCTGATGCCGCGCCAGCACCTATCGGACTTCCAGAACCGCTTGGCTGGCCTGAAGAGCTGCTTCGCACTCACCGAACAGGAATTGGAAGCATCGCCGGTCTGCCCGCACTGCAACTTCAAACCTGGCGCGGAGCCGCCTGCGGCCCCCGCAGCGACCATGCTGGACGCCCTGGACGGCGAGCTCGACAAGCTGGTCGAAAACTGGACCCAGACGCTGCTCGCCAACCTCGAAGACCCGACCACCAAGGGGAACCTGAGCCTGCTCAAGCCCGAGCCTCGCAAGCTGGTGGACGGCTTCATCAAGAAGCGGACCCTGCCGGACGACCTCGACCAGGACTTCATCCACGCCTTGCAGGAAGTGCTCTCCGGGCTCACCAAGGTCTCGGTCAAGATCGCGGACCTGCGCGACGCCCTGCTCTCGGGCGGTTCACCGGCCACCCCGACGGAGATGAGAAAGCGGTTTGAGGATTACCTGGACGGGCTGACCAAGGGCAAGGAGCCCGGCAAGGTCCGGATAGTACTTGAATAGTCACGGGTCGCGTGTCAGCGAGTCACGAGTCAAAACGACCCGAGACCCGCGACTCGGGACTCATGACCTGAGCGGAGCGAATATGGCGAAGATCGAGAGGTTTGAAGACATCGAAGCCTGGAAGAAGGCGCGAGAACTGGCCAAGGAAATCTATGCCATTTCCAACGAGGGACTGTTCTCCCGTGATTTTGGACTTCGCGACCAGATACGCCGCGCCGCTGTCTCCGTAATGTCCAACATCGCGGAAGGCTTTGAGCGCGGAGGCGATGTCGAGTTTAGACGTTTTCTGTCCATCGCCAAAGGATCGGCTGGCGAAGTGAAAGCACAACTGTATGTGGCGCTCGATGCCGGCATGATCGACCAAGCCAAGTTCGACTCTCTTTACCAGAAGGCAACCGAAACAGGAAACCTCGTCGGAGGCTTTATGCGGTATCTCAGTCGCGAGTCGGCGGGTCACGAGTCGCGCGTCAAAAACGACAGGAATTCGAAACGGAGTTAAAGAATGGCGAAAAGCGATCAACCGCATACCCAGCAGACAATATTCGAGACGGAACGACCCGCGACCCGCGACTCGGGACCCGTGACCTGCCTTGGCATGACGTTCCCCAACGACGAGGAGCGGCGGAAGCATTTCCTCGGCCTCCTGCGCGCGGGTTTGCAGGAATTGCGGGAGAAACTTGGGGTGCCGTTTGCGAGTTTCGATGATACCTATGCCCGGTTGAAATCCCTTCAGCACTGGCCCCTGGGTACCGATGACCAAATCCGTGATCTTGCCCGCCGCATCGCCCATGCCGCATCCTCGACCCGTGACCCGGGACCCGCGACCCGCGACATCCTCGGCCTCTATAAGGACGAGGTGGGATTCCCCATCGGCTCGGACGAAGACATCCTGAACCTCTCCGATCCGCCGTACTACACCGCCTGCCCGAACCCGTTCCTTGCCGATTTCATCAATCATTACGGCAAATCCTACGACCCGAGCAAGCCATACAGCCGCGAACCGTTTGCAATGGACGTGAGCGAAGGGAAAACAGACCCAATCTACAAGGCCCATTCGTACCATACGAAGGTGCCGCATCTGGCGATTGTGCCGTCCATTCTGCATTACACGGAACCGGGCGATGTGGTGCTGGACGGATTCTGCGGCTCGGGCATGACGGGCGTGGCCGCGCAGTGGTGCGGCACTGCACCGAAGGATTACCGGCGCCAAATCGAATCGCAATTCGGGAAGCAGGGCATCGGTGAGCCGAAGTGGGGCATGCGCCGGGTGGTGCTCAACGACTTGTCGCCCGCTGCCACGTTCATCGCCGCAAACTACAATCTGCCATTCGATGTCCGCGAATTCGCCCGCACAGGAAAGCGAATCCTCGATGAAGTCGAACAGGAAATCGGCTGGATGTATCTGACCGTGCATTCATCCACGAAGGACACTAAGGAACACGAAGGCGAGATATTGAAAGTTCTTCTTGGCGAAACCCCGTGTCCTTCTTGGCTCAAGCTCGGCCGCATTGAATACACCGTGTGGAGCGAAGTGTTCACCTGCCCCGACTGCGCGGGCGAAGTCGTTTTCCTCGATGAAGCGCTCGACGCGGACACAAAACGCGTCAAGGACGCCTTCCAGTGTCCGCATTGCGGATCGAATCTGACCAAGGACAACTTGCAGCGGGTATTCGAGACGCGGCCAGATCCCGCCAGTGGCAAGCTATGGAAGCGGGTCAAGTACCAGCCATCGTTGATTTCATACACCGCTGGGGGAAAGCGCCACGAGAAACAGCCGGATGCTTTTGACCTGGAGATTCTGAAGCGCATCGAGGCAATCCGGTTGCCAGCGGAAATGCCCACGAACCGTTTTCCTATCGAGCAAATGTATCACGGCTCCCGAATAGAGCCGAAAGGCTTCAGCAACATCCACCATTTCTTCCTGCCCCGCGCCGCGCATGCTTTGGCCGCGCTCTGGCGCAAGGCCAACGCCCATCCCGACGCCCGCATTCGGCACATGCTGCTGTTCTTTGTCGAGCAGGGCGTTTTCCCGATGTCGGTCCTCAACCGCTATCGAAGCAACCAGACATCCCAGTCGAACCAAGTATTGTCGGGTGTCTACTATGTTCCTTCACAGATCGCGGAAATATCAGTCGATTACAGATTCACAAGCAAACTAAGGGCGTTGCTCAGAACCTTCAATACTGATTGCTCAAATCATGCTGAAGCCTATGTTTCATGCGGAACAACAGCGCGGCTAAGTCTACCGGATACTTGCATCGATTACATTTTCACGGACCCGCCATTCGGTGAGAACATCTACTACGCAGACCTGAACTTTCTGGTGGAGTCGTGGCATCGCGTGGTTACCAACGCCGCGCCCGAGGCCATCGTGGACAGGTTCAAGAAGAAGGGCTTGCCCGAATACCAGCATCTCATGCAGCGCTGCTTCGAAGAATACTACCGTGTGCTCAAGCCGGGACGCTGGATGACGGTTGTGTTTCACAACTCCCGAAATGCCGTCTGGAACGCTATTCAAGAAGCGATTCAAACGGCCGGGTTCGTCGTGGCCGATGTGCGCACCCTCGATAAACAGCAGGGCTCATACCGCCAAGTGACCAGCACCGCCGTCAAACAGGACCTGGTCATCTCTGCCTACAAGCCCAATGGCGGTCTTGAGGAAAGATTCAAAATCACTGCCGGTACTGAAGAGGGAGTGTGGGATTTCATCCGGACCCACCTTAAACAGTTGCCCATTTTTGTTTCTAAGGACGGGCAGGCGGAGATCATTGCCGAGCGGCAAAACTACCTCATCTTTGACCGCATGGTGGCCTTCCACGTTCAGCGTGGCGTCACTGTTCCGATGTCCGCAGCGGAGTTTTACGCCGGGCTTGTCCAGCGGTTCTCCGAGCGGGATGGCATGTACTTCCTGCCTGAGCAGGTCGCCGAGTATGATAAGAAGCGTATGACCGTCCGAGAAGTGCTTCAACTTCAGCTTTTCGTAACCGATGAATCCTCGGCCATCCAGTGGCTCAAACAGCAACTCCTCAAGAAACCTCAGACCTTCCAGGAACTCCATCCGCAGTTCTTGAAAGAGATCGGCGGCTGGCAAAAACACGAGAAGCCGCTGGAGCTCTCCGAACTGCTTGAGCAGAACTTCCTCCGCTACGACGGCAAGGGCGAGGTGCCGAACCAGATTCACAGCTACCTCTCCACGAATTTCAAAGAGCTTCGGAACCTGCCCAAGGACGACGAGAGCCTGCGCGCCAAGGGCAAGGACCGCTGGTACGT
>JAPXSS010000179.1:0-4529 GCA_033812955.1 Syntrophobacteraceae bacterium
GACAGCAGGTGTGTAAGATACAAAAAAGGGGAACCAGGTCATGAAATATCGCTTATCTCAAGCCTAACTCATTGATTTGTCTCGTCCCAAATCATTAATTGAATTTATTTTGGACAGTAGTGATAATCTGGTAATATCGGGTGTATCTCTCTTAGAAAGGCAATCAAGGCGTCCGTTGTGACTTTCTCGTCTTGGCTGATGGGGGCCATAAGCCTGATGAAAGATGCATTCGCCCTTTGGAGCCTTATCCGCTTTCCAAGTATTTTCATTCGGATACCTTTGTGGCTGATTGTCTTGAGCCCGTCAACGTCGTAATAAAACAGTACCACGCTTCTCTGCCCGTTGTTTTCGGAAATCAGCTTGCCGACCTCATACTCCCTGTCCAGCATAATCTTCTGCGTGCCCATCTCCTTAACCGTGTTGCCCACCCCGCCAAGGCATTCCTCAGGGGCATGAAAGGCGTGCAGCCGGGTGTCATCGGCCCATACCACAGACAGGTTGACCGGGTGGGGGGATACTGGGGAAGAATAATTCCTGAGAAAGACATACCTTGTACCCAGGGATTCATAGACATAGTCTGACATCTGCACTTCCCGGCCTTCCCACTGACCGATCGTCAGGGGAAATTCCAGGAGCCGATCGTTCGCAAGCGGTTCAGTGGACTTTACCGCGTGAACGATGCCGGCGGTTATGGCCGTGATGATGATCACAATCAGAAAGCTACGTTTTTTTGTCTTCATTGATATACCTGCTTGCAATGATCATGAGGACCAGCCCCACGACAAATACGAGGAGCCCGGAACCGTCATGGAGGTAGCTTTCAGGCGAAGCCGCCTCCTGGCCATACCTGTGGGCCACCAGGAGAAGGATCGCTATCCTGACGCCATTCAAAAACACTGCGATGAAAGGTATCGCCGCCAGGAACAGCAATTTCTTCCACAGCGACGACCTGATGATGTAGAGAAACAACACGCCGAGAGCCAGGAAGGAAATAATCGAGCGCATGCCGTTGCAGGGCGCGCCCACGATGTATGCCGAATGGACGAGGACGATCCTGAACCCTTCCTGGATGTAGGGGATCCCGATCAGGTCGATGATCTTCAGCGCGATCGCGGTGGCGGCTGATTTCGAGGGAAGCGCCACGGTGTTTATGAACGCATCCGGTATGGGGCACATGAACACGAGATAGAAAAGCGGGAAGGCTATCTTCCTGGTCACCATCCTGCCGAGAAGGTAGAGCGAGCACCCGGCTAAAAAGAGTATCATGGAAAAAGCGGAGACGAAATTGACATAGCTGAGCACGCCGAAAATGTGAATGAGCAGCGCCGCCAGTATGACGGCCAGCCCGAAACGGCTGCCGCTCAGTTCCGTTCGGGCGAGCTCGTCCCTACTCTGGTAGATGAGATACGCGGATATGAGCGGGATGAGATACCCGTGCGAAAAGTATGATTCTGCCGCCGAATACTTGTAGTTCAGCCAGAGAAAGGTCTGGTAGTAGCAGGCTATGAACGCGGCGCCCAAGGCGGCCCACATAATCGCCCGGCCATACTCCAGAGACCTTGTTCCCTTGACCTCTACCTCCTGCATATCAGACCATCCTTGATTCTTTCAGCTATCGTTTCCGCGACCTCCGCCGAGATCCCGCTGTGAGTGGGGAGCGTGACGAGCCTCTCCGCTATCCGCGTCGCGCCCGGGGATGCAGCTTTGTCGTTGGCGAAGAATTTCCTGATAGCCGGTTCGTCCGCCAATGCCCTGGGATACATTCTCCTTACCCCGAGCCGCCGCAGCTCATCGGGTATGCCGGCTCCATCCGACATGAGCGGGAACCTCGCATAGATCGGGCAGGCCCCATCAGGCACGGGTACGATACCACAATTGTGCAGCATGCTGGAATAAAAACCGGAAATCGTTCGCCTGTGTTTGTTTGACCGATCCAGCTCGTTTAACGCGGCTGAACCGAGCCTGCCTGTCATCTCGCGCATCGGAGAGATCTCGAAGCCGGGATCGAAAATCGTCTCTCCCAGGCCGAGGGGGAGCGCTTCCATGATGCCGTAGAGCCTCTTGTTTGACAGGAGCCGGGTCGCCATGCTTGTGAATATTCCTCCATACCCTTTTCTCGCCCTGCCCGGAAGAGCGATCTTGCGCACTGTTTCCGGGTCCTTGGCAACCAGCGCGCCGCCGTGCCCGAGCGGCAGGGGCTTGCCTCTTCCGAAGCTGAAAAAACCGAAGTCGCCTATTGTGCCCACATGTTTTCCCTTCAGGGTCCCTCCCAGGGCCTGAGCGGCGTCCTCGACGAGATATGCATGCACATCTTCCGCTGTCGCCTTCAGCTCGTCCAGGGGCGAGGGTATGCCGAAAAGATGCTGCGCGACGATTGCAAGCGTCCTGTCGCCGGCCTGTTGCTTCAGTGAAAAAACATCGGGGTGGAACGTATCGGGGTCGAGGTCGTATACCCTTATTTTCAGGCCCGCCTTCACCACCGAGGCTGCCACCGAATAGCAGGTGTATGCCGGAATCAGCACCTCATCACGGTTGCGGGCATCTGCTGTCTTCAATGCTCGGAGAAGCAGGGTCATCATTGCCCTGCCGCTGTTTCCAAGTATACAGTTCTCAATGCCCAGGTATGAGCACAGGTCTTTTTCAAAATCGTGGTTTTTCCCAAGAAGCGCATCAATAAATGACCTTGGAGATATGCGGGTTTCCGCCGGGGGGTACCAGAATAAAGGATTCATGAACGGATATGAGGGCTCTGATCCCGAAGGCTACAGGGAGATGAATTTCCTGACCACCGGTCCCAGCCTGTCGGCTACGACCTGAGGCAACCTTGACCATGCCATTTCCGCGATTTTCCTTGTGCCGCTGTTTGATTTGGAGAATTGTTCCTGCTTCTTCTCTCCCTGCGCATACCAGAACAAAGGTTCGGGCCTGGCGCCCCACTGCTCCTTGAACCGGTATGTGCCCTCATCAGGGGTTGATCTGCCGAAGTCGAATGTTTTAAACCCGCTGCTGCAGGCATATTCCAAAAAACCCCAGTACAGGAGCATGTTCGGGCTTGAGGAATTATATTCTCTCAAGGTCGATGCCCAGGGGATGGAGACTGTTTGTCTGCAGTCGAGAACAATGCCTGATGCTATGGGCAGGTCTTCCCGGTACACTATTCCCACATGCGCCCTTTCTCCAAAGGAATCGAGCACTGCCTGAAACCACTTCTTTGCATGCACGGGCGACCCCAGGTCCTTCATGTTTCTTGAGAAAACCTGATAGAAGGAATCGATGAGCTCTGACGAGCCCATCCGAAAAGTAAGGCCCTCTTTCCGGGGCTTTCTGATCTGGCTGCGCAGCTTTGATTTGAATGAGCTCCAGAGCGCTTCGGATGACTCAGGGAGGTCGAGGCTCATCCTCGACTTGTGATTGCTCACAGAAAACAGTTGCGACTCCTGGAGAAGAGGCACGGCGTTTGTGCAGCGGATATCCAATTCCGCCTTGTGCCGCGATGCCAGGTCGATGGCGTGTCTGATGAGCTCGTCGATGGCATCCGGACCGCTGCCGAGAATGCCTCCATAATCGCAAAAAGGGAGTGAAACAAGCACGGCCTTGAGAAACGGCGGCTTCATGAGGATTAGGGGGAAAACGCCTTGAATGCTTCCCTGCCCGTCCTCGGCGATCAGGTACAGGCCTGTGTGGTAATATGCCTTTTCAACGGCCTGTTTCCAGGCGAAGAGATGATACGGCCCGCACATGGGGTGAGCAAGGACAAAGCTGTCCCATCTCTCACGATCGCTATCAACTGCCTCCCGAATCCGGATCAATGCGGCTAGAGCCCCATTCTCTGAACAGCCTTGTTGATGAACGGTACAAACTCCCGGGCGGCCTTTGCGTTGCCTTCACTCGTCGGGTGGCTGTCGCTCGGCCCGTTGGGATACATTGACCAGTTCGATTTGCCGTAGTCTGTCAGGACATCGTAGTAGTCGAAGACAACGACGTTATTCAGCTTATAATCCTTGAGCCATCCCTGCTCGATGTCTTTGAGCCAGTTGTTGAACTTGCGCGCGCGCTGGCCAACCTTGTCGACAGAGCTCTCGGGCCTTAAGACGCTCTTGATCATGCTCTTGATGCCTGTTTGCGGCTGCACGAGAGCCGGCGCAGTGAGCACGACGAAGAGGGTGTCGGGCTGCTCGCCGAAGTAGCCCAGCAGGGACTGATACGCCGCCTTGTAGTTTGCCGTGGTCTGTTCGCATGAGTCCGGGTTGCCCGGCTCGACCCCATCGGAGTCGATCCTGTTGTTGGGGTAGCACGACTTGAACATGACGATCCGGTTCTTCGTGCCGTCGGTGAAAAACTCGTCCTGATTGCGGCAGACCAGTATCTTGTCCATGTGGTCCCTGAACTTGGCGTTCCAATGGCAGATATCGGTCTTGTCGCCGATGAGCGATCCATAGGATGCCTCGTGCACGATGTAGTTGTTTTCCTGGAGCAGCTTGCGCAGGCCTCCTCCATTGGGGTGGCTTGCATAGATGCAGCTCTGGCCG
>JAPXSS010000180.1:0-4511 GCA_033812955.1 Syntrophobacteraceae bacterium
CATGAGCTGCGTGCCGACCTGGGCAAGTTCCTCGAAACGGTGCTTGTCGGCAAACATATGGGGTGAGCTGACCATCCATTTGAACCGCTCGACCACGAACCAATCCTGCCGCCAGAGGATTTCGAAGTTTTTACCTTTCAGCTCGTCAAGGTGGTGCTCAAAATCCTTGTCGTTTCGGTCGATTGAGCGTTGAGCCGTTTTCGCCAGGTTGTCGAATGCCGACGCCTCGGACGGACGGGCATGCTGCCGGATATGTTCGTCGAAGAAGGACACCACACCGTCGAGGTCAATCTGACGAATCTCCTTGAGGTGCTCTTTTCGAACCTGGGCAAGGAGTTTCCGTGCCTCGAGCACTTTCTCCATGGCCTCCTGGGACTTCTCGGTCTCTGCTTCCTCTGGATCGAGCGAGACAGCGGATTCAAGCTTCTGCCGCGCTTGCTCCAGTTTCGGGTTATCCACCACCTCGTTGATCTCGTCGATGCGGTTCAGCGTTCTTTCGCCTTCCTCGACAACCATGACGGCGGCTGCGGTGTAGTCGAGCTGTCCCTCTTGGCGAGAGTAGAAGTTCTTTCCGGAGTGGAAGGTGCCGCCGATGCAGGGCACGGAGACTTCGATGATGATGTTGCCGGAGTCCAGGATCTCGAAATCGCATTCCAGATCGGCACCGGCCGGGATCACGCCGTCATCGAAGTCGGAGCCCGAAATCTTCAGGACACCGATGGGGCGGTTGTCGGTAATGGGGTCTTCGATCTCGCCCTCCCAAAGTTTCAGGTTGAGCGATCCCGAGGCCCCGGACTTGAGCGACTCAGCCGCCTTGAATACTTTTTTCCCTTTCTTGGGCAGCGAGTCGCCCGAACGAACCAGATAGTCGAGCACCGGACGGCCGCCGAGTTTTTCCAAGACCTCGATACCGACCGAGTGAGAGGCCGGGATGGCATCGACGGTGGCGGCGGTTCGGGTAATGACGATCTTGTCCTGTTCCAAGGCGATGGGACCTCCGACAGAGTCGAATACAAACACCTTGAAGGTGTTGTCGCCGGTTTTTGTCAGGGTGACATCGATGGTTGCGCCATGCTTGAGCGGCAGGCGGCCGGAGGTCCAACCAGTATCGACGCTGTCGACCTGGAATTCGGAGCCAGCCGCAGCCTGGCCCGCCAACTGAACAGCAATCTTGGCCTTCACATCCGGGGTGCGGGCAATGTAGTTGAACGACAGCGCCAACCCGCCGCCAGATGAAATCTGCCCACGGGTGTTTTTGCGTGACCGGTTCTGCGAGCTCCAGTCGATGGACTCAGCAAAAAGGCTTGCCCCTTCGGCAACGGCCGTCATGGGGTTTACATCGGTGTTCCCAGGAATCCCCAGCTCAAAGGCAACTTTGTCGCGCAGGGGTTTGTAATTGGTCGGTCCGCCGACGAACACAATACGCTCCAAGTCATGCGGAGAGAGACCGGCCTTGTTGAGCGTCTCACGGGCAGAGTCGATTGATTCGCCGACGCGCTCGGCAATCAGCTTGTCGTAGGTGTCACGCTGCAGGGGAATATCGAGATAGATTTCATTGCCGTTGAGATCCCTTACCCGGGCTTCGGTTTCCGAGAGGCTGATAACCGAATCCTCGCGGGCCGAGAGTTCGATCTTGGCGCGTTCGGTGGCCCAGGTGGCCAGCCGGATGAGCGACTTGAAGCTCGGATTCACGGAAAAGTCTTCTGGCAGGTCGAAGTTCTCCAGCAGCCAGGGGCGGACAACGTTATCGACAAGCACGCGGTCGAAGTCCCGGCCGCCACACATAGCGATACCGCCGTGGGCGAGCAGGTTAACCCGCCCACCAAGGCTTTCGGCAATGGCGATATCCAAGGTGCCGCCACCCAGGTCGTAGATCAGAAACATGCCGTCGGTGTTGCGGGCACGCATGACGCTCATGACCGCTGCGACCGGCTCCTGCATAAGCGCCACCTTGCCGAGACCTGCCATGCTGGCGGCCTGCATGGTGGCGTCCTTCTGCATCTGGTTAAACGCTGCAGGTACGGTGATGACGGTTCCGGTATCGGGATCGTTTCGGATTTCTTCCGGCATGTAGCCGAACAGAACCTTCAATACCTCTGCGGAGCATTCCTCGGGGGTCTTGGTGAGGTTCACCGCAGAAAGCTGAACGGGCGTGCTCGTTCCCATAAGCCTCTTGAACAGCATCGCGGAGTTATCAGGGCTGTGCGGAGCCGAATCGTAGGCCCGCCTGCCCACGTATTTGTTGCCGCGTCGGTCGATATAGATCGCCGATGGAGTCACATCATTCTGTTCAGGGCTCTTCCAGATGCGGGTTTCGGAACCGTCATAGGAACAGATCGCGCTGTTTGTTGTACCCAGGTCAATGCCGACGAAATTTTTCATAGTTCCACCTTCCTCAAAGTGACGGTTCCTGTCTTAACCAAACCTTCTTTCCCCATAATGATCGGCTCGAGCATCTGATCGACCATCAAGGCATCCTTCGCATCGAACTCTTCGATATTCAGCGGGGTGGCGGCCATTCCGGGGTCGAAGGGATGCCCCTCGACGTTGACGATCCGCAGATCCGCTTGCTCAAGGGCCTCTTCGACCTTTTTGATGAACCAGCGGAACTGGCTCTTGTACCGGTTCTGCTCTCCGGCATCGAGTTTCAGCAGCAGACGGTCAAACACCCGGCCAAAGCGCCAGGACTCAACCGCCATACTGATCACCGCTTCCCGCATAGCCTCGGGGGTCGTTGTGGTTTGCTCAGAGTCCGCCATATTTTTCTCCGTATCCTTTGAAAATTCTCAGTAGTACTGCCGGATATACCCGAACGCCTTGTCGAACAGATCCTGGTCCTTGACCTGGTACTTCACGTAAATCACTTTGCGCAGGGCCTTCTGAACCTCGCGCTCTCCGGCCTTGGTGTTTTGCCAGCCGGGGAACCGGACCAGCCGCACGATCTCGTCGATGTCGGTCACGATCCGCTCGACCACCATCGGCGTCTTGCCGTTCTTCACCTCGGCGAACAGTTCGGTCAGGGCCGCTTTGGCCTTGGCCTGTTCATCGACCGGGTCCACCTGTTTCTCGGCCTGGACAACCTCCTTGGCCAGGGTCAGCAGCTCCTTGAGGAAGTCGAGGCTGTGGAGCAGGCCCTGTTCGTGCCGCTCCTTGAGCTTTTCAAGGCGTTCGCCCAGGGCGACAAACTTCGGGTTGTCCTTGTGCTTGCGCAGGCGGGCGATGAGCTTGATCTCGATTTCCTTGGATTTTTTGTCCGGGTCCTTGGCATCGAGCAGCCCTTCGAGGACCTCGGCGTCCATCACCAGGGTGTCCAGGTCGTCGCGTACCGTCTCCAGATGCACGTTCTCATGCACCAGCTCGATGGTCTTGGCCCCCAGGGCGTGCCAGAGCAGCTTGCCGTTGCCGCTCGGCGGCTTCACCGACTCATAGACCTGGGTCAGCCACTTGTAGTCCTTTTCATAAAGGCCGAGACAGGGATCGGGCGACAGCGCCTCCCACAGTCGGGAGAGCACCGAGTATTCCGCCGCGAACTTGTCCCGGGTCTCGTTATCCGGCAGGCAGTCCTGCGCCGCAATCAGCCCCTCGTAGCCGCCGACGGTGCGGTCCACGCCAGGGAAGAACGAAAGGCTCTTTGCCACCACGCCGGGCAGCTCTTTCTTGAGCTCGTCCAGATTGGTGATGACCTTCTGCACCGCCTTTTCATCGAAATCGAGGGCCGTGGCCACGTCATCGAAGATGCCGAGGTAATCCACGATGAGGCCGTGGGTCTTGCCGGGGTAAACACGGTTGGTGCGGCAGATGGCCTGCAGCAGGTTGTGATCCTTCATCGGCTTGTCGAGGTACATCACCTGCAGAATCGGCGCATCGAAGCCGGTCAACAGCTTGGAAGTGACGATCAGGAACTTGAGTGGGTCGTTCGGATCGCGGAACCGGTCGAGGAGCTTTTCCTCCTCGTCCTTGGCCAATTTCCATTCCGCGTACTCGTCTGACTTGCCGCCCTGGGTGTGCATGACGATGGCGCTGGCCTCCGGGCCGACCAGCTCGTCCATGGCCTTCTTGTAGAGCACGCAGCATTCACGGTCGAAGGTCACCACTTGGGCCTTGAAGCCGTTCGGCTCCACCTTCTCCTGGAAGTGCTTGACGATGTGCTGGCAGATGGCGTTCACCCGTGCCGGGGCCTTGATCAGCACCGCCATCTTGGCGGCCCGCTTGGCCAGGTCGTCACGATCCAACTCGCTCAGCTCATCGGTCATCTGCGAGTAGGCTTCGTCGATGGCGTCCTTGTTGATGTGCAGCTTCACGTCCACCGCCTCGAAATGCAGTGGCAGCGTGGCCTTGTCCCGGATCGAGTCCTGGAACGAGTAGCGGCTCATATAGCCCTGCTCATCCTCGTCCGCGCCGAAGGCCCAGAAGGTGTTGCGGTCCCGCTTGTTGATCGGCGTGCCGGTCAGGCCAAAGAGAAAGGCATTGGGCAGCGCGTCGCGCATCTTGCGGCCCAAGTCGCCTTCCTG
>JAPXSS010000181.1:0-4490 GCA_033812955.1 Syntrophobacteraceae bacterium
AATAGCTCCCGCGGGAGAATCTCCTGCGTCATATTGGCGCCAGGGCGACGCATTCCTCCGCCCTCTCTATGCCTTGGCCGACTCCCTGGCCGTTGGTCTTGGCTGATTTCCTGGCCGCTGCCAATAGGCTTACGCTCACCATGTTTACCACACAACCCAGAGCGGGATGAGCAGCGCCGGGATGGGGCCATAAAAATACCCCTGACCCCGGCAACTGGGTGCGGAATGTAAGGCACGGATGCCGGCTTCCGTCGGAATGGCGCTCGGAGACTTTTGCAAGAGGCTCTCATTACTGACCAAGCACTCTGATCTCATCCAGGATGGTCATTTTATTGCCGGGGCGGTATAGGTCACTTCCCGGGCACCTCCTACGGCCGGTGTTCATTTAAACGGAAACGCTGAGGACAACCAGATATGTTATTCACCTCTTTTCCAACGGGGGAGGACGGGATAAGGAAGTATACCCCTCCAAAGGAATTTACTTTCCTGACAAGGACGTGCAACCCCCATCAGGTTGCCAACCTCTCTACAGCTTCCAGCAGGCTCCGGGTTTCAGCAGGTCCCACGATGAAATCATCCGCTTCAGTTGCCCTACCAGCGAAGTGGAAGCAAGTGCGGCC
Organism: Syntrophobacteraceae bacterium; assembly: GCA_033812955.1. Lineage (GTDB taxonomy): Bacteria > Desulfobacterota > Syntrophobacteria > Syntrophobacterales > Syntrophobacteraceae > JADGQM01. Next base: position 621 of record JAPXSS010000181.1, read on the forward strand.
CCCCACCGCTTCTCCAACCAGAATGACCGGAATATTTTTCGTAGACTTGTTTTTCTTGAGTTCAGCGCAAAGTTCGAAGCCGTTCTTGCGGGGCATTATTTCACTGAGTACAAGAAGGTCCGGTGCGCGGGTGCGAATACATTGCTCGATATCCACCCCGCTACACACCATTCGAACTTCATAGCCTCGGTTCTCAAGCAATTCTCCCATGGTTTCAGCAATGTGCAAGTTCATACCAGCTATTAGTACGAACTTCTTTCCCATGTCTCATCATCCTCAAGATCATCTATCAAAAGCGTGAACAGAAGTTGGACCCCGTCTGCGAGGGCGTATTACAAGAGGCTCCACCTGACTCTCAGATTGCCCTGATGAGCGATCGGGCAGAAGGGCAAAACCGGCCTTCCCCGGCGGTTTCATGAGGGCTCCTGTTTACGTTTTGAAATCTTTACAGAAGCACTGGTCAGCCTTTCTATTAATCACCATCCGCTATCGTTTGAGCAATCCGTTCCGCCAGGAGAGCCACCTCGGCGGCCTTTTGGCGGGCGCCCGGAATTCCTGCGGAGATGTATGCCGCTTTTTCCGCAGCTTGGGCAAGTTCCTTAATGGGCCCCATGCCCCTGATGAACGCCAGCGCTGTCGGTATTGTAATGTTTATGATGATGTTGCCTCCCAGAAGCAGTTCTCGCAGTATCCGGCCCCCAATGAAGAGCAGGGATCGAAGTTCGGGATCGTCCGTTTCCGCAACTTTGACGGTGACTTCGGAAATGATCCGTTCCAGGACAACTTTTTTGCCACCCACTTCGACCTCTATATCGGCATCCCCGTCCAGCCCCCACCATTTGCTCAAAATGCCCTTGGTATTGCGCGAGTAAGATTTGAGCATGCGGATGGAAATATTTTTTCCCATGGCCTTGGACATCATCCTGGACGTGCGCTGTTCGACTACGGCCTGCCTTTCGCGGTCGAGACCCGCCACGACCGCCTCCAGCGTGGCGCCGGCGGCCAATTCGCGGTTTGCACGGACGGCACGCTCATACAGGCCCCTCGTCCGGATTGGTTCCGTGGACGATATCATCAGTTTGCTAACGGGGCCGCGACGGACCTGTTCAGCCTTACGTGCCACCGTGTTAATTGCGATCATGGTGATTTCGGGGTCCATCGAGTGCTCTCCGCGCTTCGAGAACATCTTCACCGCCTTCTCGAAATCGAATTTGCAGTACTGCAAAATCTTAAGAGCGAGCATGGCGTCTTCGCTGTGATGCGCATTGGAACGCGCCGCCTGGGACAGCAGAAAGGGTGGTTCCAAAAAGATATTGAGAACATCCTGCAGGGCCACCATGCCTATCAAGGATACTCCGCCCACATCCTTTAGAATCATTCCGACGTCGCCCACGAGCTGTGCGGTATCGTATTCCTCGTTGGTGCCGTAGACGTGCACGCGCTTGGGCAAACCGGCAGCTTCGGCGGCGGCCTTGCCGACCGGGTAGGCTGATCCCCTGTAAAAATCCCCCTCCTCGTCGGGTATCCAAGCATCCGGGTGAACCATCTCGAGGGTGGCTGCCGCCCCAAGTAGCGCGGCGGACAAGGGGTCGGGGTCCATGCCCGCTCCGGACATGGCATTGAGCATGGCCGTTGTCGCTATCCTGGCACCGTTTCTGCACAGTTCGGGAATAACGATTTCCTCGCCAAGGGCCCCATGGCCGAAAACCGGTCCAAGGCCACGAGGCATCCTCGATCCCTGGATCCTTGTAAGCTTTCCCTCCGCCAGCGCTTGGTATATGGCCTGAACAGCGGCAAACCCCGACACCTTGTTGCCTCTCTTGATGCTGGGCAACGCGGCAACCCCGCAGCGGTCCACGCCGGCGATCACCCTGGCCATGCCACCCAATTTTCGGCTGCCCGCAGGGACACCCGCCTGTGAATTGCTGCCGGCCAGCAACAGCACCACCGCGCTCAGAAGTGCCGCGTTGGCCGGGTCCGCACCTGCCTCCCGCCCCGCAGCAATCGCACGCGTTAAAACGTGATCTACCGGTATATCGATCGAATCCGCAAACTTGACCGAAATGTCTGCCCCTTTCTTCAGTTCCTCGGCGACCACGTTGGTTATTCCCACAACAGCCATATTGAGTGAGCCGTGGCCTTTCGTGCACGCCTCGATTCGATCGAGCGTCAGCAGGTTAACATCCGAGGTGGCAGCCATTACAGCCGCAATGACTTCCTTGCTCATAAGTGAACTCCTCCATTAGAGTTATTGTGTTTTCCCACGGTGCCGGCATACTATCTGGTAACGCATGCGGCCGGCAGGTTGTTCTCGCACGGTGAATCGGAAGCCGTAATGCCCATTTCGCAGCTTTTCGCAGGCCAATCCACGGCAGTTCCAATCATAAGCCTGAGCACATCGGGCTTTTCGCTCTTGTATGAGCCGACGCCGTACCCGGTGCGCTCGATCTGGAGAACAGGGGGCATTCCTTTCTCCCGTACATAGTACCGTACGATTGCCGCGCCGGTAGGGGTCGTCAACTCCAGGGTTTCGTCGCAAAAAACCGAGGGTAAGTCCGACAGAATTTCAAGTGTGACCGGCGCCGGGTTGGGAATTAGGCCATGGGCCGTCTTGATGAGCCCCCGCCCGTGGGGGAGAGGACCGCAGTAGACCTGATTAATTTCAAAATACTGAATACCCACCGCGGACCCGATTAGGTCGATCAGTGTATCTACATGAGCGAGTTCGTGGAGGTGTACCTCGTCCGGTGTAGTCCCGTGTACTTTGGCCTCCGCATCGAGGATGATGCCAAGCATGGCAACCGCATCCTCCTTTACCTGTTGGTCCGCATTTATCTTTCTTATCTGGTCTTCCATTTGTCTGACTGACATGTGAAGATAGGAATGCCCTATATCGAGATGAAAGCCCGTGATAATTCCCTGCTGCTTCCTGACGGGTGCAATCGGGGGGACCTCCACCTCAAGACTTCCAAGTGTTTTCCGAATAACCTCCAGGGGCATTCCTGCATCGAGCAGCGCACTCATCATCATGTCGCCGCTAAGGCCGAATACCGGGTCAATGTATAGGATTCTCATTGTTTTTCCTCAGAGCCTGTTGATGAGGGTTGCGTGGTAGGCGGCACCGAACCCGTTGTCGATGTTCATTACAGAGACGGTGGTGCAGGAGTTGAGCATAGCAAGTAAAGCGGTGAGGCCTCCGAAGCTTGCGCCGTACCCCACGCTCGTCGGGACAGCTATGACCGGCACGCCTACGATACCCGCGACGACAAATGGCAACGCACCCTCCCCGGCAACAACAATAATGATACGAGCGTCCCGCAGGGCATCCAAGTTCTGAAGCAGCCTGTGAATGCCCGCCACACCAACATCGTAGAGTCTATGGGTAGTGTTACCGAAGAATGTTGACGTGGCAAATGCCTCTTCGGACACCCTGCTGTCACTTGTCCCCGCAGACACCACGAGAATTGTGCCCTTGCCTTCTGTCTCAGTACTTTTCTTGATGTAGAAACAACCAGCTTCTTCACAAAACAGTCCTTTGTAAAAATGGGAAAGAACGGCCACGCCCTTGCTCGCCTCGACCCTTGTCACTAGCACGTCGATGTCTTTGTGGCGCATTGCACCAAAGATATCGGAAATCTGGCTGACACTTTTTCCCTGACTAAAGATCACCTCATAGAGCCTTTTGCGCACCCCGCGGTGATAGTCGATCTTTGTGTGAGCCAGATCTTCGAAGGGCAGCTCTTTCAAAGACTGGTAGGCATCTTCAGGGCTCACCTCCCCTGTTTTCACGCAGCAGAGAAGTTTTGAAAGCCGCTCGTCAATCATCAATCCGTCCTATCAATGGAGTAGAACTAGTGTCCATCCGGAAAC
>JAPXSS010000182.1:0-4424 GCA_033812955.1 Syntrophobacteraceae bacterium
CTTCAAGGCCCAGAACATGGCGCTCAATTCCTTCATCACTCCCGAAGGGGGCGAAATGGGCCGGGCCCAGGTAGTGCAGGCGGAAGCCGCCGGCACTGCGCCCCACGTGGATATGAATCCGATCCTCCTCAAGCCGACTTCCCTGATGGGATCCCAGGTTATCGTGCACGGACGGGTCATTGGCAACTACCAGGCGAGAGAATACTATGAACACAAGAAAACCCTGCTGTCGGCAGTGCGCGAGAGTTTCGAGCGGCTGGCCCGGGAGTACGAGGTGATTGTGTTGGAAGGGGCGGGGAGTGCCGTTGAGCTCAACCTCAAGGAGCACGACCTGGTCAACCTGGCCATGGCCAAGATGGCGGATGCTCGCTGTATCCTGGTGGGCGATATCGACCGGGGCGGCATTTTTGCGGCACTTCTGGGCAGCTTCATGCTCATGGCCGCTCCCGAGCAGGAACGGATCATCGGTTTTCTGGTGAACAAACTGAGGGGCGATCCGCAACTCTTCGACAGGGGGGTTGAAATGATCGAGAGCCATGCCCGTCGCCCAGTTTTGGGGGTAATCCCGTATCTGGATGACCTGTCTCTGCCCGAGGAGGACAGTGTGGCGCTTTCGCGTCGGATGCGGGCCAGGGCCGGAGCCGCCGCCGGCAGCAAGCTGGCGGTAGGGGTGGTACGTCTGCCATTTGTTTCCAACTATACCGACTTCGATTGTTTCGAACAGGAACCGGAAGTGGACCTCGAATACTTCGACCGCCCGGAGCAGGTATTCCATTATGATGCCGTGATCCTGCCGGGGAGCAAGAATACCATCGAGGACCTGGCGTGCCTGTCGCGCACCGGAATGGCGGAAGCCATCGTTGCCTACTACAAAGCGGGCGGAACCGTTGTGGGGCTTTGCGGCGGCTATCAGATGCTCGGTCTTCGCGTGACGGATCCCCTCGGGGTGGAAAGTAATCTGCGGCAAGTGAACGGCCTGGGACTGCTGGAAATGGATACCGAAATGGTTCCCGACAAGATCACCTCCCAGGTCGAGGCCGTCTTCCTCGCTCACAGCAGGTTCTCCTTTCAGCCTGCGGAGCCTCTTTTCGGATACGAAATCCACATGGGAAGGAGTGTTGCCCGGGGCGCAGCGCAACCACTCTTTCATATCCGTCGGCGCAACGGCCGGAGGGCAGATGAGCTGGACGGGCTGGTTCAGCCCGATGGGCGGGTGTGGGGAACCTACATCCACGGTATTTTTGACAACGATCAATTCCGCCGCAGCTTTTTGCAGGACCTGCACGAGCGGTCGGGACGCACCTCCGCTCATGCTGCCTCAGCCTTTTCTTACCGACAGTGGAAAGAGGAACAGTATGACCATCTTGCCGAAGCGGTACGCCGGCACTGCGATGTCGAGCGCATCTACCGGCTCGTGGGGCTCTGCTGATGGTCTTTCTCCCCTGGCATTTGGCGCTGGCCTACCTGGTCGACCTCGCTGTCGGTGATCCTCGGTGGCTACCCCATCCGACCCGCTGGATCGGGAGCTGGATCAGTCGCGCGGAGCGCATTTTCTATGACAAAGCAGCTTCCCCAGATCTCCAGCGCCTTGCGGGCTGTGCCTTCTGGCTTATCGTGCTGGCGGGGGTATTCTTCGGGGCAATGTCGCTCCTGGAACTCGCTGCCTATTTTGACCTGATCGTTGCCCAGGCGGTTGCCGTCTGGCTGGCCTATACGACTCTGGCGACCCGGAGTCTCCACCAGGAATCTTCCCTTGTAATCACAGCCTTGCGTGACGGTGATCTGCTGCTGGCCAGGGAACGGTTGGCCATGATTGTCAGCCGGGATACGGGAGAACTCGATGAACGGGACATCCTGCGTGCGGTCATCGAAACCGTGGCGGAGAACATTTCAGACGGGATTGTCGCACCGCTGGTCTTCCTGGCCCTGGGGGGGCCGGTGGCGGCGCTGCTCTACAAAGCTGTGAACACCATGGATTCCATGGTGGGATACGACAACGAGCAATACCGCTATTTCGGATGGTGTGCAGCGCGAGTGGATGATCTGGTCAACTGGGTTCCGGCCAGAGTGAGCGGCCTCCTGCTGGTGGCGGCGGCGGCGTGTCTCAAGCTCGACTGGCGAAAGGGGTGGCGGATGATGCGGCGTGATGCCGGGAAGATGAAGAGCCCCAACGCGGGATACCCGGAGGCAGCTGTAGCCGGTGCCTTGGGAGCGCAGCTTGGAGGCAGGAATGTCTATTTTGGGCAGCTGGTTGAGAAGCCCACCCTGGGGGAGGCCGGAGCGCCAATGACGGTGGATACCTATCGGCTCATGATCCGCCTCATGTACCTGACGTCGCTGCTGGGTTTCGCGCTGGCGCTCGGGGGGCGTTATCTGATGGTCATGCGATAATGGAAGACCCGAAAAATCATCGTGGATGAAAAAGAGAATTCATCCCAAACCTGAAATCCGACATCCGAAGTCGAGTGAGGTCTATGACTCTCGTTCATGGTGGCAATGTCTACGAAATTGCATCGCAATTGGGGTGCGCTCCCGAGGATGTGCTGGATTACAGTGCGAGCATCAATCCTCTGGGACCACCGGCAGGTTTGGCGGAGCTCTTCACGCAGAGCTTTCATCGTCTGGCACACTACCCCGATATCCAGAATCGGCTGCTGGTGAATGCCATTGCGCGCTACCATAACGTTCCCCCCTATCGCGTGGTGGTTGGCAACGGCTCGACCGAGCTCATCTACTGGTTGCCAAAAGTGCTCGGCATCCGCAAAGCGCTCATGGTGCTCCCCACCTTCTCAGAATATCAGAAGGCCTTTGAGCTTCAAGAGGTCCATCTGGCGAAGCTGATCACCCGGCCTGAAAGCAATTTTCAGCCGGAAGTGGAGCAGTTGGAAGAACTTTTCCAGAAGTTCTCCCCGGAAGCCATCCTTTGTACCCATCCCGGAAGCCCTGCCGGGACCCTTCTGCCCCCTGAGGTGCGAGCCTGGCTGGTCGATAAGAGCCGTACCCGAAAGGTCTTTACTATCGTTGACGAGGTTTTCATCGATTTCTGCGAAGAAGAATCGTTAACGAGTTTGCTGGGCGAGTCCGATAAACTGGTGATCATCCGGTCCATGACCAAATTCTATGGGCTTCCCGGACTGCGCCTGGGATATCTGCTCACCTCGGAGCATCTGGCTAACCGGATGGGGCAGTTTCTGCCGCCCTGGTCGGTCAATACGTATGCTCAGGTGGCGGGGCCCTATTGTCTCGAACAAGAGGAATATCGGGCGCAAACACTGGCCTTGATCGGCCAGGAACGGGAGCATATGAGGGAACGGATGCAGGCGTTGGCCGGGTGCCGGGTCTTTCCCGGGCGAGCCAACTACCTCCTGTTGGGGCTGGGGAAAGACTTGGCTCCGGCTGCAAACTTGCAGCAGGATCTGCTAACCTCGGACCGGATCCTGGTTCGGGACTGCAGTTCGTTTGAGGGCCTTGACAGCCACTATGTGCGGTTTGCCATCCGTCAGCCCGACCGGAACGCGCGGCTCCTTGCGGCCCTTGACCGTTGGATGCGGATTCAGGGCTGACGCTATCCTCAGCAGTGGTCGTCCATGGTACCGGTGTCCTTCAGGAAAAGGCTATGGTATTCCTTTTCGACCAAGTGATTGTGCATGAGTCGGTTCATGAGCTCGAAGAGCTCGTTGATCTCACTGTCACTCAATCGCGGCACCAGGGCTTTCGCCATAGAATCTTCCGAGAATTTTTGAAGATAAAAGATCAGTGATTTCTCGTCCACTTCCCGGGACAGGCCGAACCCCACTATACCATCGTACTCATCGACAAACCGGTGTTGATGTCGCGCCACTTTAACCCCCCTGATGAAGTCGTGTCCCATCCCACATGCCACATCGCAAATCCGACATCCGAAATCACCCCGTGCTATTCAGATAGTAGTCCAAGCCGAAGTGGGTGATCTGCTCCTCACCCATAAAGTAGCGCAGGGTGTTCTTGAGTTTCATCAGTTGGATGGCAAGATCGTGTTCCGGGTACAAGTTTTCCTTATGCATCGGACTCTTGAAGTAGAATGAGAGCCACTCTTGGATACCGCTCATGCCGGCCCTCTGGGCGAGGTCCATGAACAACACCAGGTCGAGCATGATGGGAGCTGCCAGGATGCTGTCGCGACACAGGAAATCGACCTTGATCTGCATTGGGTACCCCAGCCATCCAAAAATATCGATGCAGTCCCAACTCTCCTTGTTGTCCCCCCGTGGTGGGTAGTAGTTGATGGTCACCTTGTGATGGTAGTTCTTGTAGAGGGTGGGGTAGAGATGTGGCTGCAGGATGTATTCGAGAACGGCCAGTTTGCTCGCCTCTTTGGTTTTGAAAGAATCCTTGTCGTCCAGTACCAAGCCGTCGCGGTTGCCGAGGATGTTGGTGGAATACCA
>JAPXSS010000183.1:0-4400 GCA_033812955.1 Syntrophobacteraceae bacterium
TCAGTATATAGACCATCCAGGTGAATGTCATGATCAAATCACGATGGTTTTGTACACCACTGGCATCGGGCTTCCAGAGCGCTGGAAGGCTCCGGCACGGGTGGTTGGCAACGATCCGCTTATTCAGTGGCCAAGCCCGGACAGCCATGGTAATGCCGGCCCTGACCGCAATTGCCCCTCCCCTGGCAAAAAATGGTCTACAAAATGCTCAGCAATTGTGTTAGATAGCGCTGATTCCTCGCTGCTCGCTTGCATCCCTGCCCCGTTTGGCATGACTCGTCGCAAATCTGCATGAATGAGGAACCGTTTTCGGTTGAATTTGACAGACCAGGGAGGTCGACGGTTAAGATGGCACTTGTGGTTCAAAAGTATGGAGGCACTTCGGTCGCCGATGTGGAACGGATTCAGTCGGTGGCGCGCCGCGTGGTGGCGCGGAAAGAAGCTGGCGACCAACTGGTGGTGGTGCTCTCGGCCCGCGCGGGGGATACCGACCGGCTGCTGGCGCTGGGGCGGGAAATGAGCCCGAATCCGGATCCGCGCGAGCTCGATGTGCTCATCAGTACCGGGGAGCAGATCACGGTGGCGCTTTTCAGTATGGCGGTCAAGGATCTCGGGGCCGAGGCGGTCTCCATGACCGGTACTCAGGCTGGCATCCACACTGACCACCATTACGGCGAAGCGCGCATCAATTCAATCACGACCCTGCCCCTCAAGAAGAAGATCGACGAGGGCAAGATCGTCGTGGTGGCGGGGTTCCAGGGCTCCGACGACGAGGGAAACATCACCACCCTCGGGCGGGGCGGATCGGACACTACCGCCGTGGCCTTGGCGGCAGCGCTGGGGGCTGAGGTCTGCGAGATCTACACCGATGTCGACGGGGTCTATACGACCGACCCGCATATCTATGACAAGGCCCGCAAACTCGAAAAGATCAGTTATGAAGAGATGTTTGAAATGGCAAGCATGGGAGCCAAAGTGTTGCATCTTCGCTCCGTCGAATTCGGTATGAAGTATAATGTGCCGATCCTCGTCTGCTCGTCTTTTACCGATGCTCCGGGAACCCTTGTCTTACAGGAGGATGAAGAAATGGAAAGGGTGATGGTCTCCGGGATCACCTATAATCGAAATGAGGCCAGGATCACGCTCACCAATGTTCCCGACATTCCGGGGATGGCGGCGAAACTCTTTCACCCCATTTCCGAAGCCGGGATCAACGTCGACCTGATTGTCCAGGGCAGCGGCAGCATTCCGGGGCGCGCCAACCTTTCCTTCACGGTCCCCAAGCCGCATTACGAGGAAACGATAGAGATCGCCAAACGGGTAGCCGAGGAGATCGATGCCGGGGTTCACAGCAATCCCAATATTGCCAAGATTTCCATCATCGGGGTGGGCATGCGGAGCCACAGCGGGGTTGCCTCGAAAATGTTTGACATCCTGGCTAGCCAGAACATCAATCTCAAGATGATCAGCACCTCGGAGATCAAGATATCGTGCATCATCGATGAAAAATTCGCCGAACTGGCGGTGCGCCTGCTGCACGACGCCTTCGAACTGGACAAGGCCCCGGGCGAGCGGGTGGTCATCGCGGAAGAGAGCTGACGATCATAGTGGAGGAGAGAGGTTCAGGAGCGGGTCGATGCAAGAAGTGAAGATCTACGATACGACCCTTCGAGACGGCACTCAGGCCGAGGATTTTTCGTTGTCGGTCGAGGACAAGATCAGGATTGCGCTCAAGCTGGATGACCTCGGCATCCACTACCTCGAAGGAGGATGGCCAGGTTCGAACCCGAGAGACGCGGGGTTTTTTCGAGACATCAAGGCGTACCAGCTTAAGCATGCCCGAGTTGCCGCCTTTGGCGCAACCTGTCATCCCAACAAGAGCCCGGAAACTGATCCCAATCTCAGGGCCATTCTGGCTGCGAAAACTCCCGTGGCAACCATCTTCGGAAAGAGCTGGGCCATTCATATCGAGGAAGCGTTGAACACCACCCTCGAACGCAACCTGCATCTCATTCGCGACAGCCTCGCGTATCTGCGGCCTCAGGTTGAGACCCTCTTCTACGATGCCGAGCACTTCTTTGACGGTTTCAAGGACAACCCCGAATATGCCCTTCAGACCCTCGAAAGAGCCTTGGAGGGGGGGGCAGAATGCCTGATTCTGTGCGACACCAACGGCGGCAATCTCCCCAGAACCATCCAGGAAGTCATTGCGGCGGTTAAAGACCGTCTGCCTGCCGCCCCTTTCGGGATCCATGTGCACAACGATTCCGATGTGGCCGTGGCCAATTCCCTGGCCGCTGTAGAAATGGGTGCGGTGCAGGTCCAGGGAACGATCAACGGCATCGGCGAACGATGCGGCAATGCCGATCTGGTTCCCATTATCGCCAACCTTTGCCTGAAGATGGGCATCCCTTGCCTGACACCGGAAAACCTGGCAAAGCTCCGCAGCGTGAGTCGCTTCATACTCGAACTGGCCAATGTTCCGTCGAATAAATATCAGCCCTTTGTGGGGCGCAGCGCGTTCGCTCACAAGGGCGGGGTCCATATCAGTGCGGTGACAAGGAATCCCCTGACTTATGAACACATTGATCCGATCCTGGTGGGGAATAAGCGGCGGGTCCTGGTCTCCGACCTGTCGGGCCGGTCCACCGTCAAGCTCAAAGCACTCGACTACGGCCTCCACCTCTCCCGGAAAGACCCGGTCGCCATGCAGGTCCTGGAGGAACTCAAGGTTCTGGAACACCAGGGGTTTCAATTCGAGGCGGCGGAGGCCAGTTTCGAACTTCTGATCAAGAGAGCCATGGGCATGGGCAAACGCTACTTCGAGCTGGTGGGCTTCCGGGTGATCGATCAGAAGCAGCAGGAGGACGACGCGCCGGTGGCGGAAGCTACCATCCAGGTCAAAGTGGGGGGCCATATCGAACATACGGCAGCTCTCGGCAACGGCCCGGTCAATGCCCTCGACAATGCGTTGCGGAAGGCCCTGGAAAAATTCTATCCTGAATTGAAGGAAATGGAGCTGAGCGATTACAAAGTCCGGGTGCTGCCCGGGCGGGACGGTACCGCTGCCCGCGTCCGGGTGCTCATTGAATCCCGGGATGGCAACGACCACTGGGGGACGGTCGGGGTGTCCCACGACATTCTTGAAGCCAGCTGGCAGGCTCTGGTGGACAGTATCAATTATAAAATGTACAAGGCCGAAAAAATAGCACCAATCGTGGCTGACTCGTTTCCTCCTCACCGTCTAGCGGCTGCGGTGCTTACCCTCGCCGCCGCAATTCTGGTTATCCTGGCAGGCCGCACCCTGTTCCGTGCGCTGAGTTCCTCGGGCGTTCCTTCGAATCCCTTGCTGATTGCGGTTAGCGGTGACGTGAATGAGCCCGGATATTACCTGCTGGAGGGTCCCGCAGTGACCGTCAGCCGAGCGGTGGAGGCAGCGGGCGGCCTTCGCGGAGCTCCTGCCGGCGCCATCCCACCAGCTCTGACGGCGCGCCCGCTCGGCAGTGGCCAGGCAGTGCACATTACGACCTCGGGACAGGGTCCGGCAGAGGTCAAGATCGAGCCCATGCCGGCCGCGGCGCGCTTGACTCTGGGAGGAAAGCTGGATGTGAACAGGGCTTCGGCCGACGAACTGATGCTGGTACCGCAAATGAAAGCCGACGCCGCTGCAGCAATCGTGAATCGACGCCTCCAATCCTGCTGGCGAAGTCTGGCCGAGCTGGAAAAGATCCCCGGGGTTGGTCCCAAAACGGTCGAAAGGTGGCAACTTTATCTGACGGCGGTTGACTGCAGCACAGGAGGAAAGGATGACCACCACCCCTAAGGTTTTATATGAAGGAAGCCTTCTCACCGCCCACGACATTTATCTCTTCAAGGAAGGCAGCCACTTTACCCTCTTCGAAAAGATGGGGGCTCACCTTATCAGTGTCGGGGGCATCGCCGGAACTCATTTCGCCCTGTGGGCTCCCAACGCCGAACAGGTTACCGTCGTGGGCGACTTCAACGACTGGGATAAGGCGTCCCATCCCTTGAAGGTCCGGGAAGACGGTTCCGGCATTTGGGAAGGCTTTGTCGCCGGCTTAGGCGGAGGCGCCATCTACAAATACCACATCGTCTCCAGGCACCATGGTTACCGGGTCGACAAGGCGGATCCGTTTGCGTTCTGCGCGCAGACTCCGCCGGATACGGCCTCCATGGTCTGGGACCTCGATCATACCTGGCGCGACACGGAATGGATGAGTTCCAGGCACCGAGCCAACGCCCTCGGGGCACCGGTTTCCATCTACGAGCTCCACCTGGGGTCCTGGCGAAGAGTTCCGGAGGAGGAGAACCGGCCGCTGACCTATCGCGAACTGGCCGCACAGCTCCCTACCTACCTGAGTGAGATGGGCTTCACCCTG
>JAPXSS010000184.1:0-4365 GCA_033812955.1 Syntrophobacteraceae bacterium
GTAGCCGGGGTGGCGGTTGTGCCATGCTCTCTGACAATCGCGCTGGTTGGCTTTGTAGTCTGGATCGCTGAGGAGTCTTTCTTGCTGCCACTTTCTCTTCCGGGCACGCTGGCATTCTTTGTCACTGCAATACTGTTGACTCTTCACTCGCGGATTAGGCTCGAAGTGGCGCCCGCAATGAACGCATTGGATGGTCCGGCTCATGGTTGTCCTCCCAGGGACGACAACCATAACGCCCCCCATGCCGCTAGAAAGGGGCGGGCCGGAAGAAGATGGAAGAAATCAAAAACAGGGAAGTAGAAGGATTTTGCATGTGCAAAAGGAAGAAAAGACAATTGGCTGGTTTGGGCACCGATCAGCCTGGCCGACTTCGTCGCCGCTGGAAGTAGCTGACTTTTAGGCCGCTGTTAATATACCGGCGCCTCGAAGCTGCGGGCAACAGCTTCGAGTGGTCGGATATCAAGCAGGACCTCAAATCCCTCCAAGAGATTACCCTCGATGAAGACGGCAAAAAGCTCGCCGTCCGGACCCAGTGCCAGGGAACCTGTGGCAAGGTGTTCCAGGCTGTCGGCGTTGCAGTGCCCCCGACCATCCGTGAAATTACCGGGTAGTTTCCCGATGAACAGATCGTCGATTTGTAGTGCCAAGGATGATATCGTCATGTCTAACCGATTAATATCGCACAATCTTTTTACAAATACTGTAGAAGATGAGCAAGAGGCTCCAGAGAAATGCCATTGGTCTCCCTCATTGCCGTTTGGGTATGCATTGCCATTGAGACTGTGCCGACCGCTTCCGGGCTCCGGGGCGCATGGCCGACCCTGATGAGTCGGTTTTCTCCGAGTTCCGGACGATGCGCTCATGTTGCAGACGCAGTAGAAGAAACCTTGCGGCCACCTGTTGACCACACCGAATAGAGCATATCGCAGGTGCAGGGAAGGGACTATGGGATAGGTGCATCGAAGCACGTTAATCCGTGATGATCCTAAAATTCTTCCCCTCCCCCCTTGATTTGGCGAATCTGAGCGGATAAAAGGAATCGGGTTTGCCGCATAAAACATCTCCGGGGCTACTCTGGTACACTTCATCAGGATTGGGCGGTCATAGGTGATTGTCTCTGATTTAGCCACCTTGGTGAAACAGGCTGTCGATATTGTTGAAGTGGTGGGGCGTGTTGTTCCTCTGCGCCGCTCGGGCACCCGCCACGTAGGTCTGTGTCCCTTTCACCATGAGAAAACACCCTCATTTCATGTGGATGCCACCAACCAGCTGTTTCATTGCTTTGGTTGTGGCGCCGGAGGGGATGCTGTCAGCTTTGTCATGAGGCATCAGAATCTCTCATTTATCGAGGCTATTCAATACCTTGCCGATCAATACCATATCAATCTGCCCAGGACGGAAAGGCGCGATCCGCAGGCGGCCGAAGATGCCCGCAGCGAGCAGGAAGAGCTCTACAGGGTGCTCGACCTCGCAGCCGATTACTTCCATCAACAACTGCAGGACCGAGAGGTCGGCAAAGCCGTGCGTGACTACCTGGTCAGTCGCGCGCTGCCGCCATCCCTGGTGACAGCGGAACGTCTGGGTTATGCTCTCCCTGAGTGGGACGGTCTGGTCAAGTATCTTCACCGCCGCGGGGTCCCTCCCGATCTGGCTATCAAGGCGGGGTTACTTTCGAGAAGCTCCCGCGATCCGAGCCACCTTTATGACCGGTTCCGAAATCGTCTGATGTTTCCCATTTGCGATGAACGCGGCCGGGTAGTCGCCTTTGGCGGCCGCACTCTCGCCACCGCCAGCCAGGAAGAGCCTAAATACCTCAACAGCCCCGAACACCCCGCTTTTCAGAAAGGACGGATGCTGTATCAGCTCGGCCGGGCGCGGGAAGCCTGTCGGCAGTTACGACAGGTGGTGCTCGTCGAGGGGTATATGGATCTGCTCGCTTTTCATGCCAAATCCTTTTACCGGGTGGTGGCAACCCTGGGTACCGCCTTGACGTCTCACCAGGTGCGACTGCTGGCGCGCCTCATGGATGAAGTGGTGCTGGCCTACGATGGAGATGAGGCGGGTGAGCGGGCAATGTTGCGGGCCCTGCCGCTCTTTCAGCAGGAAGACCTGGCAGTGAGCTGTGTGCACTTTCCGGACGGCATGGACCCGGACGATTTCCTCCGCATCAGAGGTTTGGCGGGTTTTGAGGCATTGCTGCAGAAACGTGAAGAGTTGGGAGCTTTTGCCGTCTGCCGGAGCCTTGCGACCTGGGACGGCACCCTGCCCGGAAAGGCCCAAGTACTGGCCGACTTGCAGCCGGTTTACCAGAGTGCGCAGCAGCCGCTGCTGAGGTCGGAATACCGCCGTTTAATCGCCGATCGCCTGTCGCTTTCCGAGACGGCGGTGCGTGATCAACTGCACCACGAACAGCAACCTCGCCAGCGCCCATTCCCCTCCTCCCGACCCGGTGTTCGGCCACCCGCGCCGGTTGAGCTCTCCCGGTTCCATTCACTTGAAGAGAATATCCTCCGGGTGATGATCCAACATCCCGACCTGATTGGAGAAGTCTCCGCATCAGGGGCTATCTGCCGATTTCAGGAAACACAGCTCAAAGCTATTGCCGAAGCACTGCTGCAGGCGCCGTTTCCACCCGCAGGGGAATTCAATCCCCGGAACGTTTACAATCAGTTGCCCGACACCGATCTGAAAGAGTATTTTACCAGGTTATTGTTGGACCCCTGCGAACTCAGTGACGTGCGCCTTCAGATGCGGGACTGGTTGGCTGCCGTGCGGAACCGTGATCACCGCCGACGTCAGGGTGACCTGCGAATGGCCCTGCGCCAGGCCGAGCAGGCAGGTGACCAGGTACAAATGCGAAAACTCCTGGCCGAAATACAAGGCCTCAATTGCTCCCGGAGAAATCCTGCTCAGTCCGGAGATAATACGTAGAGAGAGGAACTGATGACCGATAAGGAAACAAAGCCAAGACGCGATCCTGCCTTCAGCAAACCGGAAATGGATGATATCAAGCGTCTCATTACCGTTGGGAAGGAAAAGGGCTATCTCACCTACGATGAAGTCAATGAAGCCTTGCCGGAGGATCTCGTGTCGCCTGAAAAACTTGACGATATGATGATGATTTTTGATGAAATGGACATCGAAATTGTCGATTCCGAACAGCAGGTGCAGGTGGTCCGGGAGAACGCCGGGGTGGACAGTGAGGCGCTGATAGAGGAGGAAGAGGAAGATCTCCAGCTCGAGGCTGACGTTACGAGCAGAATTACCGATCCGGTCAAGATGTACCTGCGGGAGATGGGGCAAGTCTCCCTCCTCACCCGCGAGGGAGAAGTGGAGATCGCCAAGCGGATCGAGCTGGGCGAGCGGGAAATCTTCAACGCTATCATGGAATCCTCCATCGGCATCAAACAGTTGATGAACCTCAAAGAAGCGCTGAGCAATGACGGGTTGCGTTTGCAAGATGTGCTGCGGGAAATCGACGAGGAACTGAGCCCGGAGGAGGAGGAGGCGCACAAGATCCGAGTGATCAGCATCCTGGACGAGGTCCGGCAGCTGGATGAAGCCAACAAGGAAATGCAGGTCACCCTTCTTGGGCAGTGCGTCAACTTCGATGAGGAAGTTGCGCTCAAGCATCAGGTGCAGCAGAACAAGGAGCGTATCGTCAGTCTCCTCAAAGGCTTGCAGCTGGGAAGGCGCCATATTGATCGCATCATTGAGCGGCTCCATAATTGTCTGCTCAAAATCGAGGGGTGTGAACGAGACTTGGAACACTGCCTTTTGACGTGCGGGAAGCCCTTCCAGGAATTGAAACCGCTCTATGATGCCGCCCAGGACGGGGAGCAGGATCTGGACTGCTACGCCAACTCCCTGGATATGCCGCTGCAACGCCTGCTCGACCTCGTCGCCCGGGCTGTTAAGGCCAAGGAAGAGATCACGCAGCTCGAAATAGAAGCCAAGATGGACTCCAAGTCTCTGCGGCAGATTCTCCGCCGGGTCGAGGAGGGCTCCATGCGAGCAAAGTCGGCCAAGAGTGAGCTCATCGAAGCCAACCTGCGCCTGGTGGTGAGCATCGCCAAGAAATACACCAATCGTGGTCTGCAATTCCTCGATCTCATCCAAGAAGGCAACATCGGCCTGATGAAAGCCGTCGACAAGTTTGAATACCAGCGCGGCTACAAGTTCAGCACCTACGCCACTTGGTGGATTCGGCAAGCCATCACCCGCGCCATTGCCGACCAGGCACGCACCATCAGAATCCCTGTGCACATGATCGAGACGATCAACAAACTCATCCGCACCTCCCGCTATCTGGTCCAGGAGTTGGGCCGCGAGCCCACGCCGGAGGAGATCGCCGAGAAGATGGAG
>JAPXSS010000185.1:0-4361 GCA_033812955.1 Syntrophobacteraceae bacterium
CTTTGTAGACCGTGCGGTAAACCCTCCAGGAGGTGTCGAATGCCTGCGGCGGCAGCGCCTGCAAATGGGGACACTCACGCTCGTGCCACTCCCGAGATAAGGTGGACCCATTTTGTATTTTCAAGGGGACCCGGCGAGAGTTGCCGGTTTCGAGATATTCTTGAAGAGCTTCACCGATAATGGGGTTGTTAAGGGAAGGGCGGTGGGCGGCCTGGGATGGGCGCGGGTGCTACTTTCTGGTGTTGAGTTTTTGGGATTCGTGGAGACGCCAGGAGGGGCCATCGATGTTGATGATGATGGAATGGTGGATCATGCGGTCGACGGTGGCTGCGGTAATGACGGGATCGCCGAGGTAGTCGCCGAGCTCTTTGAAGTCGATGTTCGTGGTTATGATGGTTGAGCTTTTGCAGTAGCGGCCATCGATCACTTTGTGAAAGAGATTGGCGTTTCGTGCGTCATGCTGTTCCAGGCGGTCGAAACCGACTTCGTCGATCAGGAGGATTTCGGGACTCAGGAAGACCTTGAGTTTCCGGTCGAGGGTGTTATCCGCAAGGGATGCCAGGAGTTCCCGAAGCATCGCGGTGGCGGTGACATAGCGGCAACGGAAGGTTTTCTGACAGCCGATGAGGAGAAGGGCCTTGGCGATGTGGCTCTTGCCGGCGCCGGAGTTGCCGGCGAGGATCAATCCCTGTTTTCGCCTGGCAAACTCGAGGGTGGCCAGTTCCATGATCTGCCGTTTGTCGACGCCTTTCTGAAAGGTAAAATCAAAGTCCGCGAGGAGTTTGCGTTCCGGAAGCTTCGATTCCCGGATGCGCCGTTCGATCCGTCGTTCGACCAGAGCCCCGACCTCCAGAGCCAGGAGGCGTTCGAGCAGCGCGCTGGGAGGGAGGGCATGCTTTGCCGCCCGTGCCAGTTCTTCATCGAGCGCGCTCGTCATCCGGTCGAGCTTCAGGGTCTTGAGATACGTCCTGATTGTGACTGTCGTGTCCTTTGCCGTCATGGTTGTCCTCCGGGTTTTGGGAAGGTGCAAAAAGGATGGAATAATCCTCGAGTGAGCGCTGGGTGATCTTCGGCAGGGCTGCACGCAGTTGCTCGGCGGCCCGCTCGTTACGGATCGCCTCCAGGGTCCTGGGGCTCGCTCTTGCCGCCAGGATGCGCTCTACGGCCTTGCAGTCATAGGCGTGATACCGGCAGGCATGGCCAAGGGCCAGATTGATGTCGTCGGTGTGATAGCGTTCCTTCAGATGCAGGATGTACCGGGCGTGAAAGCCGGGATTCCGTGCATGGAGGGGCTCAAGCCCCAGCAGAAACTCCTCGGCATGTTCGCCCAGTTCGAGAAACGGTTGCCGCACCGGTTCGAGGCCGTAGCGGATGGTCTTGATTCCGTGAATCGCCGACCCATCGAGGGTGATCCGTCCTCCTGCCGGCGCCCGTTCATGACGGACGACGAGGTCGAGATCCGGCGAGTAGACGAGGATCTCGTGTTCCGTGGCCTTCATGGTCAAAATGTCGGCCACATGTTCGTACGGGACGGGATAGCGGTTGGTCTCGAACTCGAGGTATCCTTCGAGATCGCAGACCCGAAGGGCCACTTCCGCGCAGTCGTAAGGATGGAGCGGCAGAGGCGTCAGGGCCGGAATCTCCTGTTCCAGGAAGAGCTCCAAAGGCGGCCGGCCGGTTGTCTCATGCACATGCATGTCGCTCTTCTCGCGGATCCACCACCGGGTGCAGGCGCGAAGATCGTCGAGATCCTGGAACTGGCGACCGCACAGAAGGTTCCCCTCCACGTACTGAAACGGGCGCTCGATCTTCCCCTTCGTTTCGGCCCGGCCGCGGCGACAGATGATCGGGCGGCAGCGATAATGGGTGATGAAGGCGGAAAAGGCCGGGTTGATCACCGGCCGGCCCGCCTCCCAGCGCAGGACGACGGTCTTCTCGCTGTCGTAGAGACACTGGGCCGGGGCGCCCGTAAAGTGCGAGAATGCGTCCTGGTGGCGGCGAATCAGGGTGAAAAAATCCCGCTTCGGGGTAAAGTCGATGTAATGCCGGCGGGAGAACCCCAGGATGTAGGAAAAGCACTCGACCGTAGCTTTGCCGGTCTTCAGGAACTGGATGGTGTAAGGGCTCCAGTCCATCTGTCCCTGCAGGCCGGCCTGGGTCTCGAAGCGGATGATGGGCGTTTTTTTCGGGCGGGGCCTCAGACGGCGCAGCCGATCCCTGAGGATGCTGACCCCCCCGTCGTATCCGGTGGCGCATAGCTCTTCAAAGAGCCGCTGTCCCGTGATCCGGGGATACTTCTCCAGAAGCCCCTTGAGGGTCTCCTCATACGGGTCGAGTTTGCTTTCCCGCTTTGCCTTCCGAACCGGGCGATCCGCAAGGAGCATGTCATGGCCCTGATCCCGCCGCTTGTCATACTTTCTCAGGATGCGCCGCACCATGTTGCGGCTGATGCCAAAATGCCGGGTTAGTGCCCGGATCGACCAGCCTTCCTGGGTTTTCATGATCACCAGTCGCTGTTCAAGATCTCCCCTGTTCTGGATGATGATGGCCATGTTATCCCGATCTCTCGCCGGCCTTCCGCAGTTCTTTCTGGGCCTCGGCAAGGCTGTTCAAAACCCGGGCGCACCCGGCCCGCAGCCTCCTTTCCTCGTCTGCCTCGAACTGGCCAAGCTCCGTGGAGGAAAACTCAACCGCCGCGGCCAGGCACATCTGCTCCAGAGCAACCAGCCTCTGTTGGATCCTCCGTGCATTGAAACTCAGGCCTTCTTGATCGACCATGACTTCCTCAGCTACCCCTCGGGGATTCCGCAGGATGCCGTCGTGTTCCCATCGGGGGCTGTCCTCAAGGGCAGCGATTACCTTCCGGGTTTCCCGCCAGGTCAGCCGATGCTTGTGGATTGCCATAAGCAGCCGATCCTGGTTGCAGCGCTGCAACCGGGCCAGCTCCGCTCCAAGAGAAGCCGGCAAGAGACCCAGTCTGATGCTCTGCTGCGCTTCATCGCTCAACCGCTCGATGAGCGAAAGCCGCCGGCAAACCCAGCTCTTGTGGCGGCCAAGGAGAACGGCGATCTCCACCTGACTCAGAGCGTCCTCGTGGCAGAGCGAATGCACCACCAACGCCTCCTCCATGCCGGAGATGGCCCTGCCTACCCGGTTGAGTTGCAGCATGGCGGCCTTGCAGGCTCGGAGACTCACCTCCAGTGGCCGAGCTATCAGTTCACCATATCCGAGCTGCCGGGCTGCCCTGAGCCGCTTGAAACCGTCGAGCAGCTCATGCTCACCGGGAACAATCCGGCAGATGACCACTGGAGTCAATTGCCCGTATTTTTCCAGGGAGCGCAGCATGGCCCGCTCCGCCGGCGGATCGGCAATCCGCAACGACGCAAACCGCTCGCCGATCTTCTCGACCCGAATGCTCGTCGCCTCCGGGACTGTCAGATGGACTCCCATCATCCCGCGACCCTCCTCAAAAAAGTGCGTCTTTGAGCAGACCATACCGGTTACGGGGACCGTTGGCTATCGCCTCTTGAAATCGACGACGGAGGTAGTCGCCTGAATCCCCGATGGATATCAGTATGTTGGGCGTTGATCACCTCTTGAACTTCTCTTATGAGCAGTCGGAGAAGATACTCAATGATGACCGCAGGTTGTCTCCCCATCACCTCTTGAATCACCTCGCCGGGAAAATCCAAAGGCAATGACCGCGAAGCGAGGTATCGCGATGGGGAGCCGCCGGCAGAGCGTTCCAGCCGGCGCCTCAGATAAATCTCTTTGAAATAGGAACGGTTTTGCCGGTTCCAGCGGCCGCACTTCTTCGCGTGCCACCGCCGCTTGCAATCATCGGCGCCGCACGTCTTCTGCCGCTCGCCGAGCCGCGGGTCCGGTCTGAACCATCTCCCGCATATCCGGCAAGGCCGCTTTCCAGGCCTGCGCTTCCCTTCCATCGTTTCCTCCTTCCGGTATCTTCCGGGAAACGATGAAGCATCTTCAATTACGAATGGGGAGAAAAAAGAGGGTGGGTCCGTTTATCGATAGAAACGGAACCTGTCAAATAACGATCAGGTGGGTCCGTTTATCGTCGCTGGGTGGGTCCATCCTTCATCGGCGGTGGCAGCTGGAGCAGAGGAATGCCCTGGCGCGGCCCCTTCTACCGCCTGATGGGGTGACGGGCGGGAAATCCCCTTCCGGGGGATACAAGGGGGGAGCGGGCAAGACGTAAGCAACCGTGTGTCAAAAAAGAACGGGGGTTTCGTTATGAGACGACTGGCGGTAGCTCTCCACATCAACCTACCCGCGACAAGGGTGCAACAAGGGCCACCTGCTCAGCCACTACCTTGATTCACTAACGGTGTGGAATGTCC
>JAPXSS010000186.1:0-4359 GCA_033812955.1 Syntrophobacteraceae bacterium
TGTCGAAGGCGTCAAAGACGGCGGCAACAAGCATGGAGTGCCAACGCCCTTCGGCAATTTGTTCATTCACGAATCCTATCTTGGCAAATGCCTGGTATTCGTCGCCTCGCTGGGCATCATGCCGCGCACCGTGCTCGGAGAACCTGCCGATCAGAAGCGCCCCCAACCCGGAGATCTGATCGTCATGTGTGGCGGAAGGGTTGGCAAGGACGGAATTCATGGGGTAACGGCGTCGAGTGAGAGTTACTCGGCGAGCACGCCGGCCGGCCATGTCCAGATTGGCGACCCGTACACCCAGAAGAAGATGCACGATTTTCTGCTGGAAGCGCGCGACGAAGGGCTCATTTCCTTCATCACCGATAACGGCGGGGGCGGACTCTCCTCCTCCGTCGGTGAGTCGGCCCAGTTCTCGGGCGGGGCTTTGGTCGAGCTCGATAAGGTACCGCTGAAGTACGAGGGTCTGGATGTCTGGGAAATCTGGGTCTCGGAATCGCAGGAACGGATGACCGTTGCCGTCCCCCCGCGACATTTGAGTCGCTTTCTGCGGCTGTCACAGCAGCACGAGGTGGAGAGTACCGTGATCGGGAGCTACCGGGCGGACGGTCGGCTGCACCTGTCCTATGCCGGGAAGACGTGTGCCTGCCTTGATCTCAGCTTCTTCAAGGAAGCCTTTCCACAGTGGGAATTCGACGCTCACTGGCAGGCGCCCGCGGCCAGAGGGCTGCACGAACCGGTGCTTGGCGAGCCGCACGACTACGCGCTCTTGTTCCACCGCCTGCTGCAACGCCCCAATGTCTGCTCCCGCGAGTGGATTCAGCGCCAGTACGATCATGAAGTTCAGGGGACCAGTGCCGTCAAGTTCATGACCGGACGGGAGCGGGATGTTCCCAACGATGCCGCGGTCCTGCGCCCCATCCTCGAGAGCCGGCGGGGGCTGGCCGTCGCCCAGGCGCTCCATCCCACCTATGCGCCCATTGACCCCTATGACATGGTGGCTGCAACCATCGACGAAGCCGTGCGGCGGGTGCTGGCCGTCGGCGGCCGGCTCGATGAAATCGGTGGCGTCGACAACTTCTGCTGGCCCAATATCCAGTTCCACCCCCTTCAGAATCCCGACGGGCGCTTCAAAGCAGCCCAACTGGTACGGGCCAATTGGGCCCTGCGCGATACCTGTCTCGCCTACGGGATTCCCCTCCTCTCGGGCAAGGACAGCATGTACGTGGATGGCCATCTTCCCGGCCCTTTCGGGGAACGTCATAAGGTTTCCGGCCTGCCCACCATGCAGTTTACCGCCACTGCCGTGGTGCCAAACATCCTGAACTGCCCCGGGATGGAAAGCAAAATGCCCGGCGATCTGCTCTATCTCCTGGGAACCACGCAGAACGAATTGGGTGGTTCGGAGTATTATGACCTGTATGGCTATACCGGCCTCAACGTGCCCAAACTGGACCCAAACGTAACCCGACCCCTGTATCGCGCCCTGGAGGAGGCCATCGCCTCCAACCTGGTCGCTTCCTGCCATGGCATCTTCCGGGGAGGTCTCGCCGTTCATGCCGCCTTGATCGCCTTCGGCAGCAACCTAGGATTGACCGTCGACCTGGCCAGGGTCCCCCAGCCAGGCGGCCTGCGCTCCGATCAGCTCCTTTTCAGCGAGTCCTGCGGCCGGGTGCTGGTCACCGTTTCCCCATCGCGGCAACCCGCTTTTGAGAAGGTTTTTGAAAACCTGCCCTGGGCCCTGGTTGGCCAGGTCACCGCTGAGCCGCACCTGGTCATTCTGGGGGTGGACGGCAACAGACTGCTGGCCGAACCCGTCGCCGCCCTCAAAGAATCTTGGAGGCAGTGAGCCATGCGTCCGTGGAACCACTCCAGCGACAACCCCCTCCCTGCAACGTGCCGCCCGCGCTACGCAACGCGGTGGTACCAGATGGAGCGCTGAATGCATTCCCCAAAAGCCCTTGTTCTTACCGGTTTTGGACTCAACTGTGACGGCGAAACCGCGTTCGCCCTGCAGACCGCCGGGGCCAGTCCCGAGCGGGTCCACCTGAATGCCCTGATCGAGGGGGCCAGGGACCTTCGCGATTTTCAGATCCTCATCGTGGGGGGCGGCTTCTCCTGGGGTGATGATCACGGGGCGGGGGTGATCATGGCCATGCGGATGAAGCATCGTCTGAGTAACGCCCTGCATGACTTTGTCGAGAGCGGCGGGCTGGTCCTCGGGATCTGCAACGGCTTCCAGGTGCTGGTGAACCTGGGTTTGCTGCCGCGGTGGGAGGCGCCCGAACTGAGGCGGGAAGTCGCTCTCATCGGCAATGACTGCGGCAATTTTCGTGACCAATGGGTGGGGCTGAGCATCAACCGGGCTTCGCCGTGCGTCTTCACCCGGGGGATGGTTGCCATCGACCTGCCGGTGCGCCACGGGGAAGGGAAGTTCTATGCAGAACCCGAGGTCCTCCAGCGGCTCGAAGCGGAGCACCAGGTGTTCATGCGTTACGCCCTTCCGGATGGCACCCCTGCTCAGGGAAAGTTTCCGCACAATCCCAACGGCTCACTCAACGACATCGCCGGCATCTGCGACCCGACCGGGCGCATCGCCGGCCTCATGCCCCATCCGGAAGCTTTTAACCACGTTACCAATCATCCCGACTGGGCGCTCTGGCGGGAGCAATCGCGGCGGGCGGGCCGAACCCTTCCCGAAGAAGGGCATGGGATTCAGTTGTTCCGGAACGCCGTGGAATATTTTCAATGATCCACGAAGACACCCGAAGCCATAGGAAGAGGAGATATTCGGGGTTCCCTGTTCCGGTTCTTCTTCGTGTTCATTCGTGTGACTTCGTGGATGATTCATCTCCCGACAGGCGAGTCTCCCATGAGGGAACGATCTAATCTCGATAAACTGCGCCTGGCAGTGCTGATTTCCGGTTCCGGCACCAATCTCCAGGCGCTTCTCGACCGACAGGCTGCGGGCCGACTGGCAGCAGAAATCGTCGTCGTGGCAAGCGACCGTGCCGACGCCTTCGGTTTGGGGCGTGCCCGGCAGGCCGGCATTCCGACTCATATCGTCGACTACAGGGCTTATCTGCAACGCGAACTCCCCAGCCCGCTGACACTGGACCTGCCGGTAGATCTCGAAGGGTTGGCCCGCCGCCAGAAGATCCTGACGATGCCCAATTCCGACAAGCTCCTGCAGCGCCTTGCCCGGCTCGTGCTGGCTGAAGACGCCTTGATTCACGTCCTGGATCGCTATCAGCCGGATTATGTCTGCCTGGCCGGCTTCATGCGGCTGCTCAGTCCTTATTTTCTCGGCCACTATAACCGTGCCGGGCAATGGCGGGTCATCAACATCCACCCTGCCCTGCTGCCCGCTTTTCCCGGTCAGCACGGCTATGACGACACCATTGGGTACGGCTGTAAATGGGGGGGAATCACCGTCCATTTCGCGGACGAAGGGGAAGACACCGGGCCGATCATTGCCCAGGCGGTGTATCCCATCTGGCCGGAGGACGACCCGGAGACAGTGCGCCGACGAGGCCTAGCACTGGAATACGAAGTCTACGCCCAATGCATCAACTGGCTGGCTGCGGGCCAGGTCCTGATGCAAACCCTTTCGGGGCAGCGGACGGGCACCCGGATCACCGACCCCGCCTACCGAACGGTGCTGAAAGATTGGATTGAGCTGGCCATCTCACGGTAACAAAGCACGCCCCCCTCTGGCGGTAAAAAACCAATTCAAGCCGGTTGTGGGCGGGCGGTGCACCGCCTGCCGGCAGGCTGTTTGCCCTGAAGAAGCCCTCTTCTCGCTGCCACGCTGCCGAAAAGCCTCACTCGATAAGCCACCTCAGGCTCAGCTCAGGAAAAGATGAATCTCAGGTTCCTCGATAGGGCTTGATGGTCAGGACGGGAACGGGTGAGTTCCTCACCATCCGATCTGCAAAGCTGCCTAAGAAGATC
Source organism: Syntrophobacteraceae bacterium (assembly GCA_033812955.1). Taxonomy (GTDB): domain Bacteria; phylum Desulfobacterota; class Syntrophobacteria; order Syntrophobacterales; family Syntrophobacteraceae; genus JADGQM01. Next base: position 3,949 of record JAPXSS010000186.1, read on the forward strand.
TTGTCGAGGCCTTTGTGACCGTGAGTGGCCATGACGACCGAGTCGATGAGCTCAGCTTCGATGTAGGCGATGATTATGCCGCGAACGTAATTCCTGGACTTTTTGAATCGAGGTGTGTAACGTCCTTCCGGGAAACACCAATGAAAGGAGCACACCATGATTCGAGTCGTGTTCAGCCCGGAGATCATCGATACCCTGGACCGTGAGCGATACCATCATCCGAGCCCAAAAGTTCAATGGAAGATGGAAGCTGTGTATCTCAAAAGCACGGGCATGTCCCACATGCGCGGCAAAGCCGCAACCAAAGTGAAGAATTGAAGGCGTTTTCCAACTGTTGTAAGTTTCGAGTTAGCCGCTCAGAAACTACATCACCAGGAGGAAAACGCCTTGAAGTCCTTTATACAAAAACAT
>JAPXSS010000187.1:0-4322 GCA_033812955.1 Syntrophobacteraceae bacterium
GTGTGGCAGCCTATCTGGCCCTTATCCTGGCCAAGCAGGGCTTTCACGTTGGACTGCTGGACGTGGATCTCCATGGTCCCAGTATCCCCAAAATGCTCGGACTCCGGGGCAATCTCGATATCGCCCCTGACCGTCAGATCATCCCGCAACCCTACAATCCCAACCTGAAAGTCGTTTCCATCGAATCGATGCTCGAAGACCCGGATTCGGCCATGATCTGGCGCGGTCCCCTGAAACATGGCGTGATCCAGCAGTTCCTTGCGGACTGCCGTTGGGATGAACTCGATTTCCTTGTCATCGACAGTCCGCCGGGCACCGGTGATGAGCCTCTGAGTGTGGCCAAGCTGATTCCTGACGCCAGAGCCATTATCGTGACGACCCCGCAGGAGGTTGCTCTGGCGGATGTGAGAAAATCCATCAACTTCTGCCACAAGGTGAAGCTGGAAATCGCGGGTCTTGTCGAAAACATGTCGGGTCTTTACTGTCCTCACTGCCAGGGTTTTATCCCCATCTTTCGCTGTGGTGGCGGTAAGAGGACGGCAGAGGCGATGCGGTTGAACTTCCTCGGCGCCCTGCCGTTCGATCCGGCGGTGGTGGAGGGAGGGGATCAGGGGCGACCGGTCCTGGAGGGCAATGATGACACGCCTTTCAAACAGGCCGTGCAGCAATTTGCCGGTGCCGTTCTGCAAATCCTGAAAATGCCCGAGAAGATGCCCGGCCCCCAAGGCGATACCATCCACTGACGCCCGACGAACGCAGGTTGCGGGTGAGTTTCCAGCAACGATCACGGAGGATCAAGCCCGGCCATGTTGAACATATCTTTCGAACAAGCCTCTTTGACGGAGGATCAGCAGCAGGCGTTGACGGCGATGTGGCGCCGGTGCGTGCGACGGATTATCGTCAGTACCACTCTGGCCGGAAGCGGCCATCCTGGTGGCTCCATGTCTTCCCTGCATACGCTCCTGATGCTCTACGCCACCCTCCGCCATGACCCCGGAAATCCTTGCTGGGCGGAGCGGGATCGGCTGCTGGTTAGCATGGGCCATATCAGCCCGGGCGTTTACAGCGTGCTCTGTGAATTCGGCTACCTCAAAGAGGAAGACCTCTTTCTCGGGTTTCGGCGGGCAGGATCAGCGTTTGCGGGACATGTGGAAACTTGTGTGCCGGGCGTCGAGTGGAACACGGGAAACCTTGGTCAAGGCCTTTCCGCCGGCACGGGAATGGCCCTCGCACAGCGACTCAGGAAAATCGCCGGCCGCACGGTGGTACTCATGGGTGATGGCGAGCAGCAAAAGGGACAGATTGCCGAAGCGCGCCGCTTTGCGGTTAAGTATGGGCTGAATAACCTCTTTGCCGTGATTGATCGCAATCACCTGCAGATCGGTGGTGATACCAGCGTGGTGATGCCTCAGGCGATTGAGGCCGACTACGTGGCAGCCCAGTGGAATGTGATCACCGTCAAGGACGGGCATGACTTCGGACAGCTCTTCCAGGCTCTTCGGCGGATTTTCCTCAGGGAGGTTGACGACCCATCGAATCCAACGGTCGTTGTGGCCGAAACCGTGATGGGCAAAGGGGTTTCGTTTATGGAACACAAGGCCAAATATCACGGTTCCGCCCTGCCCGAGGTGGATGCCACCAAGGCACTGGAGGAATTGGGACAGGATAATCCAATCCCCCTCTATCGGGAACGGCGTAAGACTTTCCTTGCCTTTGACGAGGGCTTCTGTGCTGCGCACCCGGTTCCTGCGATCGAAGTGGGGGAACCCCGTACCTATGGGGTTGAGGTTCTCACCGACAATCGTTCAGCCTATGGGGCGGTGCTGGAAGATCTGGCCGCGCGAAACAACGACGGCGAGGTGCCCGGAGTGCTTTGCTTCAGTTGCGACCTGGAAGGGTCGGTGAAGATGGATGGCTTTCACAAGCGCTCGAAGGAGGCATTTTTCGAGTCAGGCATCCAGGAACACCATGCGGCGACCTTGGCAGGCGCCGCCAGCAGGGAGGGGTTTGTCGTATTTTTCAGTACCTTTGGGGTCTTTGGCGTGGGCGAGACCTATAACCAGCAGCGTCTAAACGATATCAATCAGACCCAGTTGAAGCTGGTGTGTACGCATGTGGGCCTGGATGTGGGGGAAGACGGGCAGACCCATCAATGTCTGGATTATCTTGGGCTGCTCCAGAACCTCTATGGTTTCTCCCTGTTCATGCCGGCGGATCCCAATCAGACGGATCGCATCATCCGCTATGTGGCTGCTCATTCGGGAAATTTCTTCGTGGGCATGGGGCGATCGAAGTTGAAGGTGATCTGCGACGAGAGCGGCGCGCCACGGTTTGGCGGGGACTACCGCTTCGTGCCCGGTCGTGCGGACTGGGTGAGGCAGGGGCATGAAGGGGCCATTCTGAGCTATGGCATGACTCTTTCCCATGCGCTTCAGGCCCGGGAAGACCTGGCTGAGCAACACCGGCTGAAACTGGCACTCCTGAATTTTGCGTCACTTCGCCCTCTCGATCAGGCAGCCATCCTCCGCGCTGCCGAAACAGGGCTGCTCATAACGGTAGAAGACCATCATGTGGATACCGGTCTGGGGGCCAGGGTCGCTGCGGTACTGGCGGACCATGGCCGACCTTGCCGGCTGGTGCGCCTCGGAGTCAAGCGCTATGGTCTTTCCGGTCCCCCCGCCGACCTTTATCGGCTGGAAGGAATTGACGCTGTCGGGATTGTAAGAGCCGTCCTGCAAGTGAAAACAGATGGGTCGTCACGAACCTGAGCGAACGTGCCATCAGTTGCTCTGAGAACAGCTCTTCCAGCGACTCCTGGCAATGGATGCCAGCCTGGGCCAAATGCGCGGCAAGAGACTGCGGGCGAGTTTCCATGGGAACAATCAGCGTTCCGCACGAGCGGGTGGCTCGAAATCGCAGCAACAGTTCGCGCCTCCTTGCCCAGAACGGTCGGGAGAACTGATCGAGCAGGCGGGACTGCCACGAAAAACAGCGGCCAATCCGCTTGACATCAGGGACGGCACCCACTTTCAGAAACTTCAGGAGCTGCTGAACACAATGGAGACACGCTTCGCGGGTCTGACCGGGCTCAGCAAAGTCCTTGAGTAGTTGCCCGTAGCCTGCCATCGGCCCGGCCTGATTCAGCCAATACCCCTCGAGGCTGCTTTCCAGCCAATGGTGAACCTGCCTGTTAGATAACCGGTGCCGGCCATGAACACTAAGGCTGGAGGCAAGGTCGCCCACCTTCTCGATAAACGGATGCCAAAAGCCGTCAAGCAGCAAATGCGACCCAACCCCGAGGAGCCACAAGCGAGTCTCTGGGGTCAATCCAGGGCCATGTTCGGTCATGAAGGAATGCAGGAATTCCACCCCGGCCAGGCCTTCCAGACGGTGGAGAGCAGCTGCGGCGGGAGCATAGCGAAAGGACGGAAAATCATAAAAGAGTGCATCCGCCGAAATGCTGCCCAGAAGATAGGCCCAGTGCTGACTATTTGTCGCCGGAGGCATGTCGCACCGGGCCGTCAGGTGCGGCAGGATCAGATCTGCGACCAGCAGGTGCAGGCATTCTTTGGGCATCGCGTGTCTCCGCGCAGATCGCGAACAACAAACCGTGGAAAAGCGATCCGCAGAATGTCCAACCGCTGATGGATCAAAGAGAAGATGTTTCCCGTGAGGGGAACATCCTTGAACATGGACATTGGAAAACCTCACTTTTTTCAGTTGATCACTTGATGGTCCTGGATTGATATTCTACGGTTTGGTCTTGAAGCACTGCAACGACAGGAATTCTGCGGTTCTATAGTCTGCGGTTCGATTTTACCTCAGGCTCCTTCCGGTTCTTCCTCGAATTGTTCGATAGCTTCCGGAACGAGCCTCCTTACGAACACCGCTCGGTCGGGCTCGAATACCTCCTGATATTCGCGGTATCGCGGATGCTGTCTGAGCAGATGAGGGGTCTGGCTCCTCATGGGGGCATACCGTGCTGTAAAATTCTCGATAAGATCCACCGCGGGGATAGAGGCAAACGGCGTGGGTTCAACCCAGCCGAGCCGTCTCATCACCTCGAAGCGCAGTTGGTCCAGTAAAAACAGCCTGATATCCATAACCACCAGTTTGACAGGGCTTTCCAGGTCATCGAAACAGATCTTTTTCCCGAGCCTTAAAACCCCTATAATGAGCTGATCCAGAAGCAGTGACGAGACGTGGTCTCCCTGAATCAGCACCCGGAGCAGGTTGTCGTCAAGGTCTGCCAAGGTCGTCCGGTCATCAAAGGGCGTTGAGAAACGCCTGGACCAGGTGGCAAATCCCCGACTTGCGGCAAG
>JAPXSS010000188.1:0-4305 GCA_033812955.1 Syntrophobacteraceae bacterium
TGGCAGCGGTGATGAGCCGCACCGCGGATGGTGGCCTGATTCCCGCAGGACCGCTGGAAATCATCGCAGGGGGCGGCCTGACTCCCGACGACGTTGCGAGAATGGGCTCGCTGACAGTCTCCGAAGCCCATCTGGCCGGTCTGTATGAGACGGTTCCCGACGCTGTTCCGCCTGAATTGCGGATGGCCAACTGGCGGAGGGAGCTGGCGAATGCCTGTTCCGCCCTGTTCGAGGGAAAGGTCGTGATCCGATGATACCACCACGACCGAAGCGAGGAGCCGGGCACTCACTGATGAGGATGATCCACCATCTCGGGGGTTGCCGGAGGACAACGGGAGCGCTGCTTCAAGTCATGGATTGACGATCTCCTGGAAGATTTCATCAGCAGCTCCCAGGGTGTCCACCGGGGGATCGAAACCGATAAGGGCTGAGGTTCTCAGGTTGATGGCGATCTTGGGGGGGCCCTCGAAGACCTGGTCCAGTTGCCGCGGCTTGGCACCGTTCAGGATTTTCGCGATCGTCTCAGCGTAGTAGCGCCCCACGTATTTGAAGCTCGCCTGCGAGATGCTGAGCAGAAACCCCCATTGGACTTCGTCGGAACCGGATTGAGAAAAGGTCGGGACCTTGCAGGAAATGGCGATCTTCGCCAGTTCCGGAATGCTATTCCGGTTCACCCCATTTTGCTTGGTAACATAGATGGCATCCGCCTTCTGGCAGAACTCGCGGAAGCATTGCGCAACACTTTCTGCAGCCACCTTCGAATCAGGGATGTCATCCATTGTGTAGCACTCGATGATTTCAAAGCTACGCTCAGCCGCCACTTCTTTGACTTTTTCCAGGGCCGCATAGCTCCTGCCGGAATCGGTATCCGCATAAGCCACACCCAGTTTTTTGAATCCGACAATATCGTGGAAGATGCGAACCTGCCTTTGGAAACGGGAAGGATCCACCCGTGCCGTAAGGTGGTCATACCCTGAATCGTCGACGCTCTTGATGATCCCCGAAGCCACCGGCTCGCTCGTCGAAATCACCAGTGTGTTGATATCGTGGTCATCGTTCGCGAGGTCTTTCCCAGCCCAGGTGCCGGCGGCAATCATCAGGTCCAGATCCTTCTGTTCGCGCAACCGCTTCATGATCTCGGATGCGGTCTGCTTTCCGGTCGTCTCGTCCCACGAAGTCGAGTAACAGGCATCTTTGACGAACTCCAGGTAGTTGCTCTTCGCCTCGGTGGCGAGCCAGTTCCAGATATCCTGGGTCCGCTTCGGTTCCTGCGCCGGAATCTCCGCATTCTCGATCCATCCGAGGTCCATCAGGGCCCTGACGGTTTCCGTGAGTGATGCCTGATAGTCCGGGTAATCACCCCCCTGATAATAGCCAAGACGCCATTTGGCGCCATTTTTCAGCTTTGGAGTGACACTGAAATTCCCCTTGTCAGCGGCAATTCCGAGCGTTTGGCCCAGCAACAACAAGACTGACAGGATCACACAGCCCTTGGTGATTCTCTTCATTCCAACCCCCCGGACAACCGTATCACTTAAAGAAACCATGGCCAGGCAGCCCGTGACTGTTCCACCATGCGGCCATTTCCTGGCCCCGGCACACCCTGATACCCTTGTCCTTGAGCATGGCGGCAAATTCCTGCATCACCCCTGCAAGCCTTGAATGCTTCATAATCAATTGGCCCACGAAGATAAAGGATAATCGTCTCACCCAACCGTCCTTCCAGCACCTGCAAGACCACCACTCTGTGATATAAGAAAGGAGTGACCCTTGATGCTGCTAGACCGGCAGCTTTTGAAGAAGAGTGCCCGTGCAAGTCCATCTTCTAATGCAGACAGAAAGGAGCAATCCTATCCTTGGCTGAATTGATTATCGATCTATCAAAGCTCCAACACAATCTTGAGGTCATTCAAGCACTCTGTATGCGGCACCGCCTCGACCTGATGGCGGTCGCCAAGGGATGCAACGGGTTTCTGCCCATCATCAGGCTTTTCCAGAAATGCGGAGTCAGCAATGTCGGCTTTTCGCGGCTCGCTGATGCTATAAAGGCAGCGCCCGTGTTTGCCCGTCGGCCGTGTTTCATTTCGATTCCCTCCCCCGGGCAGACTGAAGCAATCGTCCAACATTTCGGTTCGAGCCTGCATTCCGAACTTCTCACGATTCAGGCTGCAGCAGCCGCTGCCGAGCGGACTTCACAATCCCATGGGATCATCTTGATGACGGATATCGGGGACTTGCGAGAGGGGGTGGAACCAGGAGAGGTTGTCCCGACAGTGCGGGCGATCCTGGAGATGAGAAGCCCCTTAATCGAGCTATGGGGGCTCGGCGGCACCCTGGGCTGTTGCTCGGGTACCCTTCCAGACGCCCGGAACCTGGGGCTGCTTGAGGAACTTGCCCTGGAGACGGAACGCTGCACGGGGCACAGCATCAAGACGCTCTCGATCGGCGGCTCCGTCATCATTCCCTGGATCGAGAAGGGCCTGCTCCCTTCAAGAATCAATCAGGTGCGGATGGGTGAGGCGATTCTGCTGGGAACCATCCCCGCTCTCGGCCAGAGGCATGAAGCCCTCTTCTCTGACGTATTCCTTCTCCGGGGGACCGTGCTCGAGGCCAGGGAAAAGCCTTCCATGCCGACAGGGCGACAGGGCAGGGATGCGTTCGGACAGGCGCAAACGTTCACGGACCAGGGAAGGCGGCTGCGTTGCATCCTTGACTTTGGCATTCTTGACACCTACCCAAAAGGACTGACACCAGTGATGGCGGGGTTGGAATTCATCAATTCGAATTCCGATTATACGATTATCGATGCCACGGCGACGGCCCGGAAGTGGAAGCCGGGTGATTCTATGGATTTTATTATGAATTATCAAGCTCTTATCCGGGCCTTCCATTCTCCTCATCTGAGGGCAACCGTCGCCGATGACGGGCTGACCGGTGTTGCATAGCCTGTAGGGAGGTGAGGTATGAGAGAAACGTCTTTCACACTGCTTGTGGGCATCTTGATACTTCCGTGGCTGGTTTGTTCCGGATTGTGCCCACCGGTGTTGCCGGCCCAACCCCGTGAACGAACCATTTCGGTCAGCCAGTTCATGCCCCATCCTTCGCTGGATGCCCTGCTCAAAGGCTTCTGCGAGACGCTGCAGAGCGACGGCTTCCAGGTCAGGTATCACATTCATGCTGCCAACGGGGATGACGCCACCAACGTCGAAATCGCAAAGCGGATCGCGAGCGAACATCCCGACCTGGTGCTGGCGCTCAGCACTCCGTCCGCGCAGGCCTGCCACAAGCACCTGCCGAATGCCATCATCCTTTTTTCCGCAGTCACCGACCCGGTCGCTGCCGGCCTCGTGGCCGGTCTCGATCAGCCGGGCCCCCGGATCACGGGCATGACCGATATGTGTCCCATCGAGCGTCATATGGTGCTCATTCAGGACCTGCAGCCAACCTTGAAGAAGCTGGGCGTACTCTACAATGCCAGTGAAGCCAATTCACTCAGTCTGGTCCGGCTCGTTCAGGAGGAGTGCCGGAAGCGTGGTCTGGAAATGGTCCCCAGGACGGTAAAGAAGAAGGAACAGGTAGCCGAAGCCGTTGCTGACCTGGTGGCGGCCAGCGATGCCATTTATGTCCCCACGGATAATACCGTGGTTTCCGCCATCGATACCGTGGCCAGGATCTGCGGCAGGAACCGCCGCCCCCTATATGCCGCCGATGTGGACTCCGTGCCGCGCGGAGCCGTCGTTTCCCTGGCCATCGACTATTACAGCATGGGTCGGCAGACGGCGCGCATGGCAGAGCGTCTACTACAGGGGGAAGCACCCTCGACCATCCCGGTGGCATCCCGGGAAGATTTTCGGATTCACCTGAATCTCAAGGCCGCCGCGTTGATGGGCATCGAGGTCCCGGTTTCCCTCCTGCAGTCGGCGGATGCGATCTACGACTCGTTTCCCGAATAGAGTCCCGCTGTGCTTACCTCCCGCAACCAAGGCGGCAGGTTGTGTTCCCAAGCTGGCGCTTGGGAACGAGCGGAAACGAGAGGTATTTGCACTAGGTTATTTCTTAATGCCCCCTAACGCGATTTTAAGCTCGTTTCTAAGCCGCAGCCTTCTGCAGCCTTCGCCTTTTTTTCGTGAGTTCCTCATAGACGATGACAACGGGACTGGCCACAAAAATGGATGAGTAGGTCCCGACAACCACCCCTACCAGGAGGGCAAAGGCAAAATCGTTGATGACCGTGCCGCCCAGAGCGAAGAGACAGACCAGCACAAACAGCACGGTGCCCGCAGTGAGGATCGTCCGGCTCAGGGT
>JAPXSS010000189.1:0-4182 GCA_033812955.1 Syntrophobacteraceae bacterium
TGATTGAGGGTTTGTTCCCGTTCATCATGACCCCCACCGAGACCGGCGCCCCGATGACGCCCCACGGCATCGATTTCGTCGATGAAGATGATGCACGGCGCGTTCTTCTTGCCTTGCATGAACAGATCCCGCACCCGGGAAGCCCCGACCCCCACAAACATCTCCACGAAATCCGAGCCGCTGATGGTAAAGAAAGGCACCCCAGCTTCACCGGCGATGGCTTTGGCAAGGAGGGTCTTCCCAGTCCCCGGGGCGCCCACCAGCAGGACTCCCTTGGGAATGCGCCCGCCGAGACGGGTGAATTTTTTGGGGTCCTTGAGAAACTCGACAATCTCCGCGAGCTCTTCTTTGGCTTCATCCACCCCCGCCACATCCTCAAACATCACCTTCCGGGCAGTTTCGTTGAGCAGGCGGGCGCGGCTCTTGCCGAAGCTCATGGCCTTGCCTCCACCGGCCTGCATCTGGCGCATGAAAAAGATCCACACCCCGATGAGGAGGAGCATGGGAAACCAGCTGATGAGAATGTTCATATACCAGGGGGTTTCGTCTTCCGGCTTGGCCTGAATCTCAACTCCACGCTCTCGCAGGGTGCGGATCAGGTCAGGGTCGGACGGCGCATAAGTACGAAACATTCTGCCATCGTTGTAGTGTCCCGAGATGCGTTCGCCCTGAACGACCACCTGGGAAATATCACCCTTCTGAACCGACGCCAGAAAGTGGCTGTAAGTAACGTCAAGACTCGATTGCTGGGGCTGATGGAACATATTGAATAAAAGAATCACCATGAGGCTGATGACCAGCCACAGGGCAAGGTTTTTATAAAAAGGACTCAAACGGGAAGCCTCCTTGATCCTGGTATCTGTCCGGAAAGGGCGTTCCTCCTGCAGCTGGTCTGCGGCCCATGGTTGAAAAGCGCCGAAAACCCCGCCAGAACCCTTTCGGAATGGTCACGATCCCGGTGCCGCCCTCGGCACCCGAACTCTACGGGGCTGGGTATATCAGATTCCATAACGATGGGAAAGCCTCAATGCTCGATGGTATTACCGTTTCAGGGCAGAAGCAGGTCGAGATCGTCCTTGACCAGCTGCCAAGTCTGATCTCGGTCCGAAAAGGCCCATTTCTGGTGCACCATGGCGGTCTGCAACTGCGGTTTCCGCTTCAAAAAGAAGCGATAGCGCAAGGTTACGGTCCCTAAGCCGTCCTTACCGTTCAGCACGACATCCACGACCTGGTAGTCCATGACCCGGACCTGACCCTGCATTCGGTCCACCAGTCCCCAGAAGGCTTCCCGGCGGGAAGGGGCGACGCGGGCCGCGGCAGCCTGATAGTCCTCCCAGCGCAGGGCCCGGTTGAAACGATCGGCGGTCAACCGTAGCGCTTCCTCATCGTTTCGCTGGCCGCCAAAAAGCGCGCAGGAACAAAGAATCCCCGCGAGGAGCCAAAGCAGCAGGATGAATTGGAGGCTACAAGTTTTCCTCTGGGGTAGAGACGGATGCATCCGGACGGTCCTCCCAAAATCCCTTATCCGCTGAGCCATGAAAAACCGAAAACCTCCGGGCATTGTCGTTCAAAGAGGTGATCCAATCAACCCTTATTTCATTAATTTCCAGCCTGTAACGTGTGAATCCCCTTAATCCCCCTTCAATGGAGGACTCATGAGGCCCACTGCAGACTTGCGGGGCCTCCGGGAGGCCGCACGCTCTCCCGCAAAGGCGTGGGGAGAACCAGGAGCGACTTGCCGGGTCTTCTGAGCCTTTCCCTTGACATGGAACGTAGCATGCGAAGAGTGCTTGACATTTCGTGGCTGACCGTAAATTAATGGAGCCCGACTCCACGCGGGTCAGATTCAGTTGCGGGATGCACAACCACAAAGGCGGGACGGATTGCTCCATGGCGCAGTTCGTTTGGTGCAAAAACGAAGAACGGCGAATCCCCACCTTCCGATGCGTGCTCTGCAAAGAGCGCTGCGAGCTGGTCCACGATAATCCGGGTATTTTTGAGAACCGCCTGGAAACATTACTCAAGTCAGGTAAATACAGGGAGCGTTTTCTCATGAAACGAAAAGCGAGTGTGGTTGACCGCAAAGAGCCGTTCGTTGAGGACGGGGCAAACGAGCTGCCCGGGAGTGAGAAGCGCGAGGGGGAGCATTTGGACGGCCGGGTCTTTCTGCTCGATGAGGGGAAGCTGAAGCCTTTTCAGCAGGAGGAATACACCACTTCGACGCTCTTTCAGGTGACGGATTCTTTCCTGGTGGAATCCCGGCTGGTTCGCCCTGAAGAGCCCGGGAACGTTGTGTTCGAAGGGAAAAAGCCGGGCAGAAAGACCCAGCCGGTGATGATCGGCAAGATGGGTGAAGCGACCCTCTTTTCATCCTGGGATGACCTGGAGTCGAATCCGGCGCCGCTGTCCGAGGCCAGTGAGGTCATCGGGGTCGTGCCGGTGAGGCAGATCTTTGTGTTGAAAAGAAAGTAAGGGCGCACACGGCGAACTTATCAGGGATGATGGCTGCCCGGAACGGCTCGCTGGCAACCGGGCGGCGCATGGCAAGCTGGAGCGAAACGCAAGATGATCCTCATCCATGAATTGCTGGAAGATATCTGTAAGAAGATGATCACGACCATTCTCTGGTGTTTCGATCACGCAACCAAAGGCACCGTCTACCGGGTCGGTCCCATGACGGACCTGCAGGTGGTGCGGGTTGCCTCGGGCCTTCGAGGGGGGGGAGCCGATCAAATCCAGTGGGGGCTGCCGTCGGTTTCGGACTACAATGATCCGGGGAAAAGCTGGAGTGAATATCGGGATCAGCCCCCCCGGCCGCTTGAGGCCATGGGATGGTGTGTGGAAAGGCAGCAGAGCTGGACGGCGGACGACCCGGCCCAGGATGTCCGTAGCGTGCGCAAGCAATTGCGCGGCGAGTTGGAGGATGTCTACCACATGGAACCGGTGCTGGTCGGGAAGGCGGACCTTTTCGGGAACGGTGCCGGAGCCCCGGAGTATCCCCTGGACTGGCATGGGCGTCCTATCTGGCAGGATTCGGACTATGTGGTAGCGGCCGTGATCAAGATCCATTTCCTGCCCCACACCCTTCGCCGGGGCGATCGTGCCACCCGGATCATCAAGGAACTCTCGCACAGTCTGGGGACGGAACTGCTTTCCCTCCACCTGCGGGAGACCCTCTCCCGCTCCGAGCAGGAGTTCGCCAAGCAGCGGCTCCAGAGTTGCGAGATCCTTGCCCATGAATTACGGAATACCCTCATCAAATTCGGTTTCATTTTTTCGGCCATCAACGCCGAAATGGGGATCCTCCGGGATGAGTGGGAAGCGCAGCTGCGCGAGGCTTTTCCGCAGCTTGAATGGAAGGGTCCTATCCTGGAGCGCCTTCAGGAACTGATTTACCTGCGGCTGCCGGAGCTGGCGAAGGGTTCCGAGTGGGAGCCGCTAGCCACCACCCTTCTGGCAGAAATGGCGGAACTGAAGACCTCCGCTCTGCTTCCCACCCAGGGAGAACAATGGCTCAAGCACAAGATCCGGCCCAAGTGGCGGCAGTTGCTCGGCGCTGGCTTGGGCTTGGAAGAAGACCTGGAGGAAATTGAGGACCTGCTCGGACGCCTGGGGCCGGCCCTGCGGATCGGACTCGACCAGGACCTGGCCCGAAACGTGAGTCATCTGCCACGCGACTTGTGCCTGCAATGGATCGGCCTGGCCTACGAGTACCTCAATGCGGACAATCTGCCGGTGCTGGAAGATGTCCTGAAATTCCTGGAAAATCCGGCCCTGCCTGTTCCGCACCGGCACCAGCTCAGGAAAGTCCTCAAACATTTGAAGGTCCTGGTTGAAGCCCTGCCGGAGGTGGAAGAGAGGGCCAATCGGATCATCTTGTCGTTGCGATACGGCAATTCTGTGCCCAATGACGGTCTGCACGATCTGGATTTTCTCTGGTGTGGTGCTCCGGCTCAGGGCCGAGCGGACGGAGAGGAAGCCTGCCCGGCGCAGTGGAACCGGCAGCCGTACCGTCGGCAGACAAGCGGACAGAGTGACCATTAGCTGTGGCATCTCGCCCGTATGCATCAGGAAATTTTCGTAGGGTGGGCTGCGCCCACCAACGCTCTCGATGCTTTTGTAGATAGTGTCCATCCGGAAACCCCGTGTTTTGTATTTGCTGACCTGACGTAAGAGCTAGAT
>JAPXSS010000190.1:0-4167 GCA_033812955.1 Syntrophobacteraceae bacterium
AGTGAATGCATGAACATTGGAGACGCCGCGAACCTGAACACATACCCAGATGACACTCCCGAGACCATCCTCCGGCTCTTCGTTTACGGCACCCTGAAACGGGGCTATTGGAACCATCAACGCTTCTGCGCCCAGGCCCGCAGCATCGAACCGGCCGTGGTCTGGGGCAGGCTCTACCATCTCAAAGCCGGATTCCCGGCCATCGAGGTGCCGGAATGGATGATCCTGGCCCGGGGCACCGCCGATCCACTGACCGACGCTCTCAGGCAGCATGAGATCGGCACGCCTCGCTTCGGCCGCCCGACCGGAGACTGGGATCTGATCCATGGAGAGCTGGTGACCTTCACCGATCCGCAGCGTTATCTGCCGCCCATCGACCGTCTGGAAGGCTTTCGGTCCGGCTGGCAGAGCATGTACCAGCGGGTAATGGTGGCTGCTGGATGCCGGAACGCTTCAATTGCAGTATGGATTTACAGGATGGCTCGGGTTACGAATGGGGAGCGAATTGACCGGGAGTGGCGGGGCTAATGGGTGTTGGCCTTGATGCTTTCGGCTGCCTTGATCAGGCTCTTGATCTCATCCTCGGTAAAGCTGGCTTCCTTGATGTAGCGAAGCAAATTCATGACCTCGGGTTGGTCATGAAGGTAGTCGACAACTTCCGGGTCCGTGGACGAGGACAAACGGAACAGCACGTCGGGATCGGCGGCCAGCACCTTGGCCAGTTCCTTAATTACCTCAGGCCTTGGCGGACGCTCCTTACCACGCTCAATGCGGCTAAGGTAGGCGGGGGAAATGCCCACCTTTGTCGCTGTCTCGCGCAGCCCAAGGTCTTGGGCGACCCGAAGGTCGCGGATGGTTTCACCAAAGTTTTTCATAGGCTCTAATATACCTCTCTGTTTAGTGTTTTGCAACACAAAATTTCTCTGGCAATCTTTGGTGTGCTCTGGTATAATCCGGTTGATTTTCACCCAGAAGGCAGGTATCTTACCCCTGTTCTGGCACTGTGCCCTTTTAGGGCCAACACCCCTGCAGGAGAGGCGACATGAGCAATGAAGAGGTTCTGAAACTAAAGGATGTCGCCACCCTACTTAAGGTCGGCGAGAAAACGGTCTACTCCATGGCCCAGACGGGGGAACTGCCTGCTTTCAAGGTCCGGGGCCAGTGGCGATTTTCCCGAAAGGATATCGACGCATGGATAGAGCAACAGAAACACACAATCCAGGATTTCGGCGAGGACGACCAGAAATGACACCAGCCTCGGTGAACGGAGTTTTTATATGAGCAGAAAGAAGAACAAGCAGGCCAAGAACACCATCCCGGCGGGATACACGCTCGACTACGTTTCCGGCAAGCAGGTCAAGGAAACGAAGAAGGAGCTGGTCCGGCAACGGGTCGTTCGCGCTTTGATCCACGAATATGGATTCTCACCTGACGACATGGAACTGGATTTTTTCATCGGTGGCCGAAAGAGCGTGGATGTAGCCATATTTCATCACGGCAAGGAACACACTATCGAAAATCTGGGCCGCGCCGTAATTTGCCGTCCCGAGCCCAATGTTGGCAAGAATGCCGTGCGCATCCGCGATTTTGAGCAGGCCGCTAAGGACCTCGATGAGATCGAGACCATCATGCGTGAGGTCGACGCGGTCCAGTATGGCCTGTGGACCAACGGCTTGGAGTTCTTCTTTGTCGAGAAGGAACAGAAACGCTTCGAAACCAAGTGTAACCCTATCGGCGACTGGCCGATGGCCGAAGAGTCGGTCGGCACCAAGGAAGTCATCTCCGATGCCCATACCCGCATCGCTGATAACGAGATGCTCAAGATCACTTTCCGCCGCTGCCACAACTACATCCATGGCAACGAGGGCATGCCCAAGGATGCCGCTTTCTGGCAGTTCCTCTATCTGATCTTCTGCAAGATGCACGATGAGAATCTTCGCGGCAAGCAGCGCCAGGCCTGGAAACGGCGCTTCTGGGCTGGCCCGAAGGAGCAGTTCGAGACGCAAGGCCGCAAGGCCATCCGTGACCGTATCGAAGAGCTCTTCGCCGAGGTCAAGAAGCAGTACAACAACATCTTCCGGGGCAACGAGGAGATTACCCTCTCCGACCGGGCGCTTGCTTTTATCGTTTCAGAGTTGGCCAAGTACGATTTCACCCGCACGGATGTCGATGCCAAGGGCGTGGCCTACCAAGAGCTGGTAGGCGTCAATCTGCGGGGCGACCGCGGTCAGTATTTCACCCCCAGGGGCGTCGTCAAGCTGGTGATTGAAATGCTCGATCCCAAAGAGAACGAAACCCTGTTGGACCCGGCCTGTGGGACCGGCGGTTTCCTGGTCGCTACCCTGGGACACATGCTGAAGAAATTCCGCGAAGAGCAGAAGACTCAGGCCGGGAACGAGAACACCACCGAGTTTCTGAACGTCCACAGGCGATTAAAAGAATATGCCTCCGCCAAGGTGTTCGGGGCCGACTTCGACCCGTTCCTGATCCGCGCCGCCCAGATGAACATGGTGCTGGCGGGTGACGGCCGGGGGCACATTTACAACATCAACTCCTTAGAATTCCCACTGGGGCATTTGGCTGATCTGCCTGCCGCCAAGAAGGAGATCCCGCTGGGGTCGGTGGATATCATCGCCACCAATCCGCCGTTCGGCTCCGACATCCCGATCACTGAGAAACACATCTTGGAGCAATACGAACTGGCTCATAACTGGGAACCGGACGGCGAAGGCGGGTACCGCAACACTGGACAGCTCAAAAGTAGCGTTGCGCCAGAAATTCTCTTTATCGAGCGCTCCATCAAATGGCTCAAGCCCGGTACCGGCCGCATGGGCATCGTCCTGCCCGACGGTGTTCTCGGCAACCCGGCGGCGGAATACATCCGCTGGTGGATCATGCGTGAAACCCAGGTGCTCGCCTCCGTCGACCTGCCTGTGGAGGCCTTTATCGCCGAGGCCAATGTCAACATTCTCACCAGCCTGCTGTTCCTGCGCCGCAAGAGCGAAGAAGAAAAACATCGTGAAGCATTGGGCGGAGCTGAAGAGTATCCGGTGTTTATGGCCGTGGCCGACAAGGTTGGCTTCGACCGTCGTGGTAACAAGCTTTACAAGCGTACGCCGGATGGCGAAGAAATCGTCGAACCGCGCACCTACACCGAACGCATCCGCATCGGTGGGCGCTTTGTGGAACGGACCCTAACCCGCAGTGAAAAAATCGAGGACAACGATCTGCCGGTCATCGCCGAGAAGTACCGCGAATTTCTCAAGGAGCAGAACAGATGAGCGATCAAGACGATATCATTGAAGTCCCGCAGGATGCTGCCGAAGAGAGCGGCCCGGATAACTTTTTCATCGACATCCTGACCGGCAACAAGGAGAGCGCCTCACCCAAGAAGCTGCTGGTACAGAAGGTTCTGCGCCAACTCATCGAGAGCTACGGCTTTGACCGGAACGATCTTGAGGTCAACTACAACCCGCAGATCCCTGGCCAGGGGCGCAAGCGCATCGACATCGCCATTTTTCGTCCCGGTGCCGAGCACAACAACGACAACCTGCAGCGGATCATCGTCTGCAAGACTCAGAAAAAGCGCGACAAGCTCCGCTCCATTGCCGAGGCCGACGCCGACCTGCGCGAGCTCAAGGAGCTGCTGGAACTGATCCCCGGCGCGACGCTGGGCATGTGGACCAACGGCCAGGAGGAGTTCCTGTTCCAGGTTGAGCGCACCCGTTTCGAAGTCCGCGCCAAGCCCCTGGGTGTCTGGCCGGTGCCAGGCGAACGCACCAGCGATCTCGACCGCACCGGTGGTGTCATTCAGGTCAGCGCCGAGGCGGAAGGTCTGGAAGATGCCCTGATGCGCTGCCGCCAATATCTGAACCGAAACCTGGGACTCGACCACAAGGATTCCTTCAAGCAGTTGGCCGTGCTGATGCTGGCCAAGATCCATGATGAGACCCTGCCCGCCGGCGAGCGTAGATTCTGGATCAGGGCCGACGAGCCTTTTACCGAGGCGGGCCAACAGGCCATTGCCCGGCGCATCAACGAGTCCATTGCCGCAGCGAAGGCCTGGCAGCCGAACCTGCTGACCCGTGGCTGGGATCTGACGCTGGAACCCCACGAGACCGCCCGCGTGGTCATGGAGCTGGCCCGTTATAACTTAAGCGAAACCCA
>JAPXSS010000191.1:0-4038 GCA_033812955.1 Syntrophobacteraceae bacterium
GGTTGATTCTGGTGCAACTCGAGAAGAAGTTCTTGAGGCAGCGGCAATCGGAGTTGAGTTTGGCGGCGGACCTTCGTTTGTGGTGGTTCGAGACAATCTCCTGGAGTTTCTGGACGAGATTGAAGCCAGCAAAACATCTAAGAAATAAGAATTGAACTGCCCAACCACCGCTTTCAGGCTATCGGCGGCCCGCGGCCGCCTCAGCCTGAAGCGTGACGTTTATGTTCTATCCGGAGTTGAAGCGTGAGAGGTAATGTCATCTCCTACATCGAAATGATACCTTGACATCACACCACATGATGCGATGATGACACCATGAGAACAACACTTACCATAGACGACGATGTTCTGGACAAAGCGAAATCCTCGTGGATGCCAACATTCTCTTGTATGCAGATTAACGCAAAAAACATTCCGGCGAACCATCGGCGCTATGGGTTGCCATCGCATGTCCACTATACTATTTGTGTTGATGAGCAAATCCGCCCTTTCCGGCTGGTACTTTTTCAAAGTCATATCGTTTGTTAAGCCTGTCTTTCCATCCCGCAACCAAGCTTGTTTCGCTGTGACTTTTATGTTTTTCACTACCGGCCTTTGAATACGGGGGACCGTTTGGCCAGGAAGGCATCCACCCCTTCCCGATGGTCTTCCGTTTTGCTGCTTCGTCACAAGAAACAGATTGAAGATCATCTGTGCGCAAAGGAATGCAGTCTGTTCAATCTGGAAGAGAAAATCATCCTCTATGATCTGACCAACACCTTTTTTGAGGGCTCCGGCCGGTCGGGGTCAAGGGAATCATGTTGTGCGCTCCCTATCTCTCATCCCCGGCCTGGGACGCGGATCAGCGTCGGAACATCGCCCTGATGCCGCCGGAGATCCGGGCCGCGATCGAATCGGGCGAAGAGACGGGCGACTTCGGCGATGAGTACCAGGCGGCGATGATGGCCTATTACGAGAGACATGTCTGTATGCTGTCCCCATGGCCCGACTCCCTGCAGAGCGCATTCTCCAAGCTGAATCGCGATGTTTACCATACCATGTGGGGGCCGAGCGAATTCACCATGACCGGAAAGCTCAAGGACTACGACCTGACGCCGCGGCTTTCCGAAATCGTGCAACCCGTCCTTCTGACCTGCGGTGATCGCGATGAAGCGGGCATCAAAACGGTGAAGGATTTTCAGCAACGCTTCCCCCATGCCCGCATGGCCGTCATTCCCCAGGCCTCCCATCTGCACCAGATCGAACGGCCGGAAATATTTGCCGCCGTGATCAGGGATTTCCTGCGGGATGGCGACCGGAGATGAGGTACAGACGCCATCCCTTATTTCTCAAGATGATATCCGTGTTCAAGATATCCGTTGACAGGCAAAATCGGACCTGCCATACCAGCCCCGCCAAAGCGAGGTCTCATGAAGAAACCCGTTCGGTATTTGGCTGGTAACGACAGGGGTGGCCATTGGGTATGACGGACACAGAGAAAGAGCCGGGACGCGGCGATAGCGGATCGGTTCGCGGGAGCGGCACCGGGGAGACAACCGCGAACCGGCGGGTTGAGAATCGCCTTTTTACGGCGGACTTCATCTATGCAACGCTGGCCAACTTCGCCAACGCTTTCGGCATGCAGATGCTGGTCGCCACGCTGCCCGTTTATGTCATCAACCTGGGGGGAAGCCAGGCCGATGCCGGCCTGGTGACCGGCGCTCTCGCCCTGACGGCCCTCCTCTTCCGCCCTGTTGTGGGCTGGCTGACCGACACCTGGCGCCGCCGGCCCCTGGTTCTCATCGGCACATCCTGCTATGGATTGGCGAGCGTGTTCTACCTGCTGGCCGGCTCGATCCCGTTCCTGGTGGTCGGGCGGATCGTGAACGGCTTTGGGCTGTGCTGCTACACCACGGCGGCCAACGCCTATGTGGCCGATATCGCCCCGCTCACGCGGCGGGCCGAGGCCATGGGGTTTTTCGCCGCGGCCCAGGCCGTTGGCCTCATCATCGGGCCCGTGGTCGGTTTTCTGCTCGTCGGGACGACCGGTTTCAGGCACCTGTTCTACTTCGCCGGGGGGCTGGCCTTCATCGCCTTTTTCATCTCGCTCTTCGCGAAGGAGCATCGCCAGCCCTGGGAAATCAAACGCCGGCCCTGGTCCCCGCGAACGGGCATCGTGGCCGTCGACGCGCTGCCCGTGGCCTGGATGGCGCTCTGCATGGGGCTGGCCTTCGGGGCGCTCAGCGCCTTTATCTCGATTTTCGCCCTGCCGCGCGGCCTCCCGAACCCCGGCGTCTTCTTCATGGTTCAGGCCGTTGCCCTGCTCATCTCCCGGACCTTTGCCGGACGGCTGGCCGACCGGCGCGGCCGCGCCTCCGCCATCGTCCCGGGCACCATCGTCATGGCCGCGGGCCTGGTGCTGCTGCCTTTTGTCCAGGGCCTGCCCTGGTTCGTGATCTCGGCCTCCCTCTTCGGACTCGGGTTCGGCACGGCCCAACCCGCCACCATGGCGCTGCTCATCGACCGGGTTCGGCCGGAGCAGCGAGGCCTTGCCACGGGCACCTATTTCACGGGGTTCGATGCGGGCATTTCCATAGGCGCCATCGGGCTGGGAATGGTGGGTCAGCACTGGGGCTTTGGCGTGATGTGGCCGCTGGCTGCTGCCTGCACGCTGCTGGGCCTGGCAGGCCTCCTGGCAGACCGCCACCCCGGCCGTTCCCCGAAGAAAACAGCAAAACCATCGCAATCGTCATGATGGCCATCGTGGTGTGCACGACAGGCGCATGGTCAGGAGGCGTCGGGGACGCCGTGGAGGTGAGGATCGTAACCGATCAGGGCCGGACGTTGCCGACCTACCCGGTGAAAATGCACCAGGGGGTGCACAAGGCATGCGCGGAGGCCGTCAAGGCGGACCACTATCGCATCGAGGTGAAAAACCTTCTCAACCGCAGGGTTGGACTGGTCATCGCGGTGGACGGCCGCAACATCATCAGCGGGACGAAATCCTGGCTCAGGAGCAGCGAGCACATATACATCCTCGATCCCTACGGTTCGGGAGAATATTCGGGCTGCCGTACCGCTCAGAACCGCATCAACCGTTTCTTCTTCACCGACGTACCCGACTCCTATGCCGCGGCATTTGGTGACGAGAGCGCCATGGGGGTGATCGCCGTGGCGTTCGACCCTCTGCAAGCTGGGGGTCGTCGAGTGCGCCGCACCGGACCACCGCCCGCCCAACCGCTTCTGGGACAACGGCGGTTATGCCCCTCCACCCCCGCTCAGCGTAAGGTCCTGGCAGGTCGCAGCTGGATAGGTTTTTCCTCATTGCACGGGGCTGGGCAACATGTTAGCCTTGCGGAGCCGGGATACCGTGACTACCCGGCCCCGCAGGCAATGACGGGAGGTGACCCCTTGGCGGACAACGCTGCTCCAGCGGATGCGCACAACCGGAACATCGCCGATGATGACGCCGGTTTTGTCGCGCGCTGCCGGAACGGCGATACCGAAGCGTTCGCAGTCCTGGTCCGGAGCCACCAGAAGAAAATGCTCAACGTCGCATTCAGGATGATCGGCGATTACGACGAAGCCTGCGACGTGGTGCAGGAGGCCTTCCTGTCCGCCTACCGGGCGATCGGTCAATTCCATTGATTGAATTATTGATAAGAACTTACTTTTGACGGTTTGGAGTATAGGAAAGCCATTTTCTCGTGTTAAGGGGGTAATTTTCACCGGAAATCAGGGGTTGGTTATGTGGTCGGGCAGTGTATGTTGATTGGCGGAGGTCCTTCTGGCGCCATCGGCTCTGTTTCCGGACGAATTGCCCGTCAGGTAGGCATTTTGAGGCGCTTTTCGGACAGGCCTCTGCTGCACGCCTCAATTTTTCAAAGCGTCATGCCTGGATGTAATCGTCCCAGGAGTATTGGGGGCCTCCGCGGTATATGACCCTTTCCAGATAAGGCCGCCAGAATCCGTACTGCCGGAAGAAACGATCGTCATAGATCCGGACAAAGGTCTCGAAGTGGTCCTCGACGCAGCGGTAATAATCAGAATCTTGCGGGT
>JAPXSS010000192.1:0-4034 GCA_033812955.1 Syntrophobacteraceae bacterium
TGCGCCGGTCCCGCCGCTTACTCCAACGTTCCATGAGCGGCAGGAAGGCGTTGATTTCCTTTTGTTCCAGACGCTTGGTCACTTCCCGTTCGTGGTTGACCTGGACATACAGGGCGAACCAGGATTCCTCCGGAGGCGCCTCCTCCAGGGGCGCCAGGGAGCTTCCGGTAACGACAATCGAAGACGATGGATGGGCCGCGTCGCGTTCAGATTCTCGGGAGATGCTCATGAGATCAATCTTTGGCCTCGTTGTGTTCAGAGGGGCGCGAAGTCCGTGGTCAAAAATACCCAATCCGGCTCAGTAAATAAGCCTTGTTGAAGCCTTATACCCTGATTACCGGTCGAACTGGAATGTCAGGAGCGGCCTCCTGCTGTCCAGTGTGCTCGGCGTAATCATTATAGATCAGCAGCCAAGAATTTCAATGTTGGTTGACAGGCAGGGCATGTCAACCTCATCCCTCCGGCCCGATGAATCAAAGAACCTGCTCAATGAGCGCCCCCATTGCCCGTATCTGCGCTTCACTCGCTGCATGGTCCGTCCCTCTCGGCCTGAATGACTGTGTGTTTCCGGCAAGGGTGCATGAAACGGGCGGAGGCTTGGGGGTATGATCGGCAGACCATTCCAAGAGAGCGGAGGACAGCCGATGAGAACCGAGTACCCTTTGGAGACGCAATCCCGTCTGCAGGAAGTAACCGCGAAGTTTTCCCGGTGGCGCACCACCCGCAAGCCGCGCAGCCGCATTCCCGAGGAGTTGTGGCAAGCCGCCGTGGACCTTGCACCCCTCTATTCCACCCACCACGTTGCACGGGCCCTGAGACTCAACTACACCGAACTGAAGCGCCGCATCGCAAAGCGTCCCCCCGAGGAGTATGCGGCCGAGTTTATCGAGATCCCCATGCGGCAGCTCTTGCCGACGGCCCCCTGTGTTTTGGAGCTGCGATCCCCTAACGGCTTCGAGCTGAAGATCCATAACTTTGACCGAATTCAGCCGCAACTGGCACCTCTCATCAATTGTTTTCTCGGGCAACGATGATGATTCAGATCATTCCTCAGATGCGCATATTCCTCTGTGTGGAGCCGGTTGACTTCCGCAAGGGAATTGACGGCCTCTGTCGGATCTGCCGCCAGGTGTTCGGGCAGGACCCCTTTGATGGTGCGCTTTTTGTCTTTTGCAGTCGGCAAAGGACGGCCCTCAGGATCCTGACCTACGACGGGCAGGGCTTCTGGATCGCCCACAAGCGTCTCTCCACCGGCCGCTTTCACCACTGGCCCGAACGCTCCCGTTTGGACGCCCACGAACTGCAGGCCCTCATCTGGAACTTCAAGCTACCGGCAAGGGAGGTGCCGTTCTTCAAAAAATTACCCAGATAGATCACTCGCAGCTTGCGTTCCGCCTCTTGCTGTGCTATGGGTCAGGGTGTGGACGCAAAGCTCAAGTACCGAAACCGAATCGTGACCGACGAGGACTTGGTCCTCATCCGGAGCCTTATCGCGGAGTATCCGGCTGATAGCCGCAGGCAGCTCTCCAAGAGGCTCTGCCAGGCATGGAATTGGGTCCAGGCCAACGGTGAGCTGCGCGATATGATATGCCGGTCGCTCTTGCTGCAACTGGAGCGGGCCGGCCACATCCAACTTCCGCCAAAGCGCTGTTTTCCCATCAACCCCCTGATCGAGCGCAAAAGACCTGATCCCCCCTGCTGCGATCAAAGCCCTATCGAGCTCAAAATCTCCCGGATGCCCAAACTTGTCATGGTGCAGGTGCGAAGACTTCCCGAAGAGAGACTCTTCAATGCTCTTGTCGAACAATACCATTACCTTGGTTACCGTCAACCGGTGGGAGAACATCTCAAGCACCTGGTCCTGATGGGCGAGCGACCCATCGCCTGCTTTTCCTGGTCATCTTCTCCTCGCCACCTCGGCCCCAGGGATCGTTTCATCGGCTGGTCGCCTGAAGGGCGCCGCAAAAACCTCCACCTCATTGCCTACAACAGCCGCTTCCTGATCCTCCCCTGGGTACGCGTCCCGCATCTGGCTTCACACCTCCTGGGACGAATGGCCCGCACCCTCGCCCGTGACTGGCAAAGCCTATATGGACACCCCGTCGTATTCCTGGAAACCTTCGTCGATACCGAGCGCTTCCGGGGAACCTGCTACCGGGCAGCCAACTGGATCCACCTGGGGCAGACTACCGGCCGTGGTAAAGATGACCTCACTCACAAGGTCAATCGTTCTCTCAAAGACATTTGGGTCTATCCCCTTACCCGGACCTTTCGCCAAGTCCTATGCCGATGAACGCGCCTCATATCGAACTCGATCAGACCCAAATTCAAGACTTTCTGCAACGGGTTCAACCCTTGCTCTTACCGGCCGATTTTGCTTTGCTCAATAACCTTGTCGAGGCGATTCTATTTCTGAGTACGCTGGTCAGGAGGAAATCCGACGTCATCGTCAGACTGCTCAAGCTCATTTTCGGCGCCACCTCCGAAACCTCAAAGCGTGTTCTCAAAAAAGCCGCGCAGCAAGACCCCAGTCCTCGGTCACCTCGCAAAGGGCACGGCAGAAATGGCGCCGAAAGCTATCCAGGGGCCATCCGCAACGCTATTTCTCATCCCACCCTAAACCATGGCGATCGTTGCCCGGAATGCCTCAAAGGGAAAGTCTACAAAATGAGTCGACCGGGCTTTCTCCTCCGCCTGCTTGCCGCCCCTCTCGTCCAGGCCCATGCCTTTGAGCTCGAAAAACTTCGCTGCAACCTCTGCGGGCAGGTCTTCACCGCTCCGCCACCGCCTGAAGCAACCGCTCCCAAATATGATCCCACCGTTGGCGCCTTGGTGCCCCTCATGAAATATGGGACGGGCCTGCCCTTCAACCGTCTCGAAAAGCTGCAGGAAAGCTTTGGCGTGCCCCTGCCCGCCTCGACCCAGTGGGAAATCGTGGATTCGGCCGCCACCACGATTGCTCCCGTCTATGAAGAGCTGCTCCGCTCGGCGGCACAGGCTCAAGTCCTCCACAACGACGACACCTCCATCAAGGTCCTCTCCCTCATGAAGCAGCAACAGCTTGAGGACTCCAAGAGAAAGGGGATGTTCACCACCGCCATCGTCGCCCGAACGGAAGAGCAAACCATCGCCTGCTTTTTCACCGGCTCTAACCACGCCGGGGAAAACCTCGAGGACCTCCTCTCCCGAAGGATTGCTCAGCTGCCACCGCCCATCCAGATGTGCGATGCGCTGAGCAGGAATCTGCCGGGAACTTTCAAAACCATCCTTGCAAACTGCCTGACTCATGGCCGGCGCAACTTCGTCGACACGATCCCCGCCTTTCCCGAACAGGCCGAGTATGTCATCGACATTCTCGCTCGCGTTTATCATGTCGATGATCTGGCCAAGGCAAACAGGCTCACAGCCGACCAGCGACTCGCCTTCCACCAGGAACACAGCGCCCCCCTCATGCAAGACCTCAAAGAATGGTTGGAAAAACAACTGGCGGAAAACTCTGTTGAACCCAACTCCAGCATGGGCAAAGCCATGCTGTACATGCTCAACCACTGGCCCGCTCTGACGCTCTTTCTGAGAGTCCCCAACGCCCCCCTGGATAACAACATTTGCGAAAGGGTCCTCAAACAGTGCATCCTGCATCGGAAAAATTCTCTGTTCTTCAAGTCCCTTCGGGGAGCATGGGTGGGGGATCTCTTCATGAGCCTCATTGCCACCTGCAAACTCAACGGCGCCAATCCGTTCGCCTATCTCACGGCGCTCTTACGCCATGCCCGGGAAATCCTGAAGGCCCCAGCTGAGTGGATGCCATGGAACTATCTGCACACTCTTGCCAGGTTGCCGCCATAAGAAACGATCCCCCCGCCTCAGACCCCTGATCACGGCACGCTAACCAGCCCCCGTTTGTCCTTGCTGCATTGATCCAATCCTGGGGGTCCTTGCAGCCGGGAGCACCTGTGCCCGGATTGAAAAAATTCGCCCGCTACTGAAAAAATTTCGGCCCCGTGCACCCTTGCCGGAAACACACGAAACATCAC
>JAPXSS010000193.1:0-3962 GCA_033812955.1 Syntrophobacteraceae bacterium
GATTTTCCCGATATCCCGACTCCCCAGGAACTCGAACTGCAGTCAAAGGATTCCTACACCGTCCAATCCGGAACGGTCAAGGCCGGCATCCTCACACTGCGCGGCAGGGTTGACCTCAATTCGCTCATCAGCTTCTTCCAGATGGCCATGCCTCGAGAGAACTGGAAACCAAAGGGATATTTTCGCTATCAACGCTCCGTGCTCATTTTCGAAAAACCTGACAAGACCTGTGTCATTCGCCTGTATGAAGGAATGGTCTACACCTATGTGGAGATCTTTGTGACCCCGGCGAGCAGTTGAGGTGACGGCATGATGTTAGAGGGGAAAACCGTACTCCTGGGCATCAGCGGTGGGATTGCCGCCTACAAAGCGGCTGAGGTGGTTCGGCTGCTGGTCAAAGGAGGGATCGAGGTCCATGTGGTAATGAGCTCCAATGCGCAACGCTTCATTACCCCCCTCACCCTCCAGACGCTGTCCGGCAACCCGGTCGGGACCGACCTGTTCAACCTGGAGCGAGAATCCCGGATTGGCCACATACGCCTGGCAAGAGCACCCGACCTCGTCATCCTGGCGCCCGCCACCGCTAATCTCATTGGCAAGATGGCAGCCGGCATCGCCGACGATTATCTCACCACCATCCTGCTCGCTACCACTGCCCCGGTCCTGATCTGCCCGTCGATGAATGCCCGGATGTACCAACACCCCATCACCCAGAGGAATCTCCAGTCCCTGCGGCGACTCGATTACGTCATCCTCGAACCGGAAGTGGGCGACCTCGCCTGCGGAGAGGAAGGGGCCGGACGTCTGGTGAGCCCGCCGGTGATCCTGGAGACCGCACATCGTCTGTTAACTCCCCCCAGCCTTGCGGGACGACGCATACTGGTTAGTGCCGGGCCGACTTGGGAACCTTTTGATCCGGTACGCTTCATCAGTAATCCGTCGAGTGGCAAGATGGGCTACGCGCTGGCTGCGATTGCCCATCGTCGGGCCGCCGAGGTCCATCTCGTATCAGGCCCCAGCTCCCTTTCCGCGCCGTCCGGGATTCATCTGGCCAAGGTCCGAACTGCTCAGGAGATGCACGACCTCATTGTACCGCTTGCCCAGCAGATGGATGCAGTGATCATGGCGGCGGCGGTGGGCGACTATCGACCCCTCCAGCCTGCGCCCCAGAAGGTCAAGAAGCTTAAGGCCGAAGAAAAAGTTGCTCTGGTCAAGAATCCTGATATTCTAGGGCATCTCGGCTATTGTCGAGGAGCGTCCGAGCGTCCTGTCCTCATTGGTTTTGCGGCGGAAACCGAGAATCTGATTGCCAACGCCAGGGAGAAGCTCATTCAGAAGAATCTGGATCTTATTGTCGCCAACGACCTCACCCAAACCGGGTCAGGCTTTGGCTGGGACACCAATCAGGTGAAAATCATCGATCGCCAGGGGAACGTCACCGAATTGCCGTCACTGACCAAAGAGCAGGTGGCCGAACTGTTGCTGGATCGTGTCCAAGCTTTACTGGACAGGGTTGCGCGATAATGGAACCCAATGATCGGGCAGGGGCTCAAATGGGGGCCGTTCTGAAGACCCTGCGATGGTCCCTGACCAGCCTGCAGTTGGCCGGCATCAGTGATTGGCCTGTGGCGCAAGGGCAGCAAACAATAGACACCACGACCGAGATCGATGCCAGATCCGACCGAGGGGATGCCTCATGGCGCCTCCTGGAAATCAGGAGAGAACTGGGGGACTGCCGCCGTTGTGGGCTGCATCGCAGCCGCAGCAACCTTGTTTTTGGAGATGGCGCCGCGCAGGCCCGACTGGTGTTTGTCGGGGAAGGGCCGGGATTGGATGAGGACCGGCAGGGAAGACCTTTTGTCGGACGCGCCGGCAAACTGCTGGACAACATGACCCGGGCCCTGGGACTACAGCGGGAAGAAGTCTACATCTGCAACGTGGTCAAATGCCGCCCTCCCGGAAACAGGACCCCGGAACCGGGTGAAATTCAGACCTGTTCGCCCTTCCTGTTCCGTCAATTGGAGACCATTGCGCCGCGAGTCATCTGTGCCCTGGGGGCATGTGCCGCCCAGACGCTTCTGGCCACCACCAAAGCCATTTCCAGCCTCCGTGGCCGGCCGCTCGACTGGCGCGGCACTAATCTGGTCTGCACTTATCATCCCGCCTATCTCCTGCGAAACCCGGCCCAGAAGGCTTCAAGCTGGCAGGATTTGCTGGTGATTCAAAGAATCCTCCACGCTGACAAGGAGGTCCACGACCATGAGTCCTAAGCTCTCACAAAGGCATATGCGGTCCTCATGGAGCATTCTGATGGCGGTAATGCTCCTCCTTGGCGGGGTGGGCGGGGTGGTCGGTGCCGATGCGTTGCACCTTAACCTGGTCCAGGTCCAGGATACCATCAATCCCGGGGTTGAAGATTTTCTGAGATATGCCATCGAGCGCTCGGAAGAGCAAGGTGCCGAGTGTCTGATTATTCATCTCGACACTCCCGGAGGCTTGATGACCTCAACCCGGGGAATTGTTCAGGCCATTTTGAACTCCGAGGTACCCGTGGTCGTCTACGTCTCTCCCAGCGGTGCCCAGGCGGCCTCGGCCGGGGTGTTCGTGACGGTCGCTGCCGACATTGCGGCAATGGCGCCCGGCACCAATATCGGCGCCGCTCATCCCGTTTCCATCGGCGGTGGTGAGGTCCCGTCCACCATGGATGAGAAGATAACCAACGATACCGTGGCATTTGTTCGCAGCATTGCCGGCCAGCGCGGCAGGAACGGGGACTGGCTGGAAGATTCCATCCGCAAAAGCGTCTCGATCACGGCCGAAGAAGCCTACGCCCTCAACGTGATCGATCTCGTCGCGGACGATCTTCCGGCCCTGCTCAAGAAACTGGACGGCTGGGAAACCATGCGCAAAGGAACTACCCAAACCCTGCGTACGGCCGGTGCCGAACAGCGGACCATCCTCCCGGGGTGGCAGCACCAGGTTCTGCGGAGCATCAGCAATCCCAATATTGCCTATATTTTATTGATGATCGGCCTTGCCGGGCTTTATTTTGAACTTTCACAACCGGGCGCCATCTTTCCCGGCGTGATTGGAGGCATCGCCCTGATTCTTGCCCTTTATGCTCTCCAGACCCTGCCGGTCAACTATGCCGGGATTCTTCTCATTCTCCTCGCCGTGCTCTTCTTCATCCTCGAAATCAAGGTCAGCTCGCACGGGATGCTCAGCTTTGCCGGGATCCTTGCCCTGGTACTGGGCTCGCTCATGCTCTTCCGGGTCCCCGGTTACACGATACGGCTGGCCTGGTCGGTGTTCATCCCGACAGTGGGGGCTATTTCCGCCTTTTTCGTGACGGTGGCAACCCTGGCTTTTCGCGCCCAGGTGAGCAAACCCCAAACGGGTGCGGAAGGACTGATCGGCATGATCGGCGAAGTGAAGCAGGATCTGCAGCCGTCAGGAAAGATTTTCGTTCACGGAGAACTCTGGAATGCGGTGTCGGATCAAGACCTGCATATCGGAGAAAAGGTGCAAGTCGTGGCGGTCGAGAATTTAAGGTTGAAAGTCGAGAAAATCGATGATAGAGAGTAGTGAATTATTTCATTTTTGCCTCCCCCGGGGGCAGGTGAAAGCAATGAGGAGGAAGGCATGCCGATCTATGGCATCACAGTGGTGGTCATCCTGGCGGTTCTCTTCCTGGCCAATGCAATCCGTATTCTCAATGAATACGAGCGCGGGGTGATCTTTCGGCTGGGGCGGGTGATTCGTGCCAAGGGACCGGGGTTGATCATTCTCATCCCTTATGTTGACCGCATGCAGCGGGTGAGCCTTCGTCTTATCGCGACCGATGTCCCCCCTCAGGATGTGATCACGCGCGACAACGTATCGGTGAAGGTGAGTGCCGTGATCTACTTCCGGGTAGTGGATCCGGTGAAGTCCGTCATTACCGTTGAAAATTATCTCTATGC
>JAPXSS010000194.1:0-3947 GCA_033812955.1 Syntrophobacteraceae bacterium
CTGATGAGATGCCGTGAGCCGTCGATATGCGATTGAAAGGTTACCCCTGCTTCTTCGATCCGGTTGATTCGGGCCAGGCTGAACACCTGGAAGCCGCCGCTGTCGGTGAGGATCGCCCGGGGCCATTGCATGAAGGCGTGCAACCCGCCGAGTCGCCCGATCCGGTCGGCTCCCGGCCGCATGTGGAGGTGGTAGCTGTTCCCCAACAGGATCTGCGCTCCCAGGCTCTGTAATTCGTCCGGGGTGAGGCTCTTGACCGTGGCCTGGGTTCCTACGGGCATGAAAACCGGGGTCTCAACCGTACCGTGCGCCGTTACCAGACGCCCGCGCCGCGCCGCACAATCGGGATCATGTGTGAGAATGTCAAAAACCACTTAAACCATCCTTCTTTCTCATGGGACACCCGTCTTCGGGCAGCCGCCGCGCTTACAGGATCAGCATGGCATCACCGTAGCTGAAAAAGCGGTAGTTCCGGGTGACCGCCTCACGGTAGGATTCGAGGATGCATTTTCGCCCGGCGAAAGCGGCAACGAGCAGCAGCAGGGTTGACTTCGGCAGATGGAAATTGGTGATGAGGGCATCGACGACCTTAAACCGGAATCCTGGGTAGATGAAGAGAGCACAGTAGCCGGCAAAGCTGGTGACGGTTCCCCGTTCTCGGGCCACCCATTCGAGGATCCGCGCCGAGGTGGTGCCGACCGCCACCACGCGGCGCCCTTCGTGGTGGGCACGGGCAACCCGTTCCGCCGAGGCGAGGGAGATTTCTGCGTATTCGGGATGCATCCGGTGTTCCCGGATGTCGTCTACCCGCATGGGCGCAAAGGTGCCGTACCCCACGTGCAGGGTCACTGCGACGAGCTCGACGCCCCGCCGCCGCAGTACCTCGAACAGCTCATCCGTGAAATGAAGCCCCGCTGTGGGCGCAGCAATGGAGCCCGGTTCTCGAGCGTAGACCGTCTGATAGCGAGGGGTGTCCTCCTGCCGCCTGGTATCGGCGGCCTCGCGGTAGATATAGGGCGGCAGCGGCACTTCTCCCGCCTGCTCGAGAATGGCTGGCAGGGGCTCCGGGGAGAGAAAACGGACCCGCACCATGCCCCCTTCCATCGGGGTGAGAAGTTCTGCCAGCAAACCACCCTGCAAGGTAATCACCGATCCGGGTTTGGGAGGTTTCGCCGCTTTCACCAGACAGGCAAAGCCGTTCCCATTATTCTGCGCGGCAGCACGGAAAGGTTCGAGCACCAACAGTTCGATTCGGCCACCCGTCGCTTTCCGGCCCGACAGGCGAGCTGGAACCACTCGCGTATCGTTGACCACCAGCACATCCCCTGTCCGGAGATAGCCGGGGAGGTCGCGGAAGGTCCGGTGTTCCAGCGCCTGCCTGCCACGATGAAGGACCATCATCCGACTCGCATGTCTCTCCGCAAGCGGTTCCTGCGCAATCAGACGGCCCGGCAGATGGTAGTCATAAGCCGTAAGGTCGTACGACAGCTCGCTCTCACCCTCCATGCCGGCGCCCCCAGTAGACCAGCAGCAGGCCAGCGACCATCATCACTCCACCCATAAGACGCAATTGCCCGCACGGCATGGCAATGACCTTCTCCAGCCAGGCCTTGACCTGACTGGGAAAAGCAAGATAGGGCAGACCTTCCAGAAAACAGATCAAACCCAGCACCGTCAGAAAGTACCCTCCCGGCATATTGTTCCATTCCTCCGTCTCACGTTCTTCCAAAGATCCTCTTCCCATTCTGTCGGGATTCGCCTAACATATTTTGACCGGCTTGCCTAGGGACTCATCCACTGGCATCCGATCGCTGACAACGACGAGTAACCCAGCAATTCTGAAAACATAAGCTTGCGCGAGCGGGCGCCGTTGGGATATAAGCGGACATACGCAACCGCAACCTGAGGAGACATGACCCGTTATGACCTGGATTCGGGACCGGCTCACGGAAATGCTCGCTGACGCTGTCTTGCCTCTGTCCCCGGCGGTTATGGGAGGATCGCCGGAGGCTGTCGCCGTCGACCTGGAGATTCCCGGTCTGGCGCAGCACGGCGATTTTGCCACCAATGTCGCGTTTGCGCTGACACGCCAATTGCGTCGCAGCCCGCGGGAGATTGCCTCCCAGATCCTGAACAATCTTAAGGATTCCAACCAGATCATCCACCGGGTGGAAATAGCCGGGCCTGGCTTCATCAACTTCTTCATCCAGCCAACAGCCTGGCATGAGGCGCTCCTGCACCTCCTTCAGAATCCGGTCGCCTACGGGCGGCAGGATCTCGGCAAAGGACGCCGGATCCAGGTGGAATTCGTCAGTGCCAATCCTACCGGTCCCCTGCACATAGGGCACGGCCGTGGCGCGGCCACCGGTGATGTCCTCGCCAACATTCTGGCCGCCTGTGGCTTCCACGTGACCCGCGAATACTACATCAACGATGCCGGTAATCAGATGGATACGCTGGGCCGGAGCCTCTATTACCGCTACCAGGAACTGCTCGGCGAAACCATTGTTTTTCCCGAAGACCATTACCGGGGTGAGTATCTGCGCGAGTTGGCACGGGAGTTCCACGAACAGTACGGGAACCGCTATCGGCAGACCCCGCTGGAGGAAGTGCTGCCACTCTTCACCGGGTTTGCGAGCAGCCGTATTCTGGACGGCATTAAGGATGACCTCAACGTCTTCGGGGTGCAGTTCGATCACTGGTTCAGCGAACAGAGTCTCCACCATGCTGATGCGATCCACCAGACCATCGATGCCATGGCGGCTGGTGGTTTTGTCTACGACAGGGAAGCGGCCCGCTGGTTTCGCAGCTCCGCCTTTGGCGATGAGAAGGATCGGGTGGTGATCCGCTCCAATGGAGTCAGCACCTATTTTGCCGCCGATCTGGCCTATCACCGAGACAAGTTCCGGCGGGGTTTCGACACCGTCATTGATATCTGGGGCGCCGATCATCACGGATACGTGGATCGGATGCTCGCCGGGGTGCAGGCCCTCGGGCGCAACCGAGACGACCTGAGGATTATCCTGGTCCAGCTGGTCAACCTGCTGCGTGGAGGAATGCCCGTTGCCATGTCCACCCGCGCCGGAGAATTCGTCACCCTTCGGGAAGTCCTGGACGAAGTGGGCAAGGATGCCGCCCGCTTCCTTTTCCTCACCCGTCGCTCCGACAGCCAGCTCGATTTCGACCTCGAGGTGGCCAAGAGTAAGAGCAACGACAATCCTGTTTTTTACGTGCAGTACGCCCACGCCCGCCTCTGCAGCATCTTTGAAGTGGCCAGGGAACGGGATGTCCCATACCTGCGGCCTGATGGCAGTGACCCATCCTCCCTCGACCGGCTGACTCTTCCGGAAGAACTTGCCATCATCAGACTGCTGGATGAATACCCACAGGTGCTGGCAAAGTGCGCGACAACCCTTGAACCCCATTTCATTCCCTATTATCTACACGAACTGGTTTCGCTGTTTCACAGCTACTACAACCATAATCGCATCCTCAGCGAGGATGTCGCGTTGACCCAGGCACGCCTGGCCATGGCCGACGCGGTCCGGATTGTTATCCATAACGCTATGGAGCTGCTGGGAGTGAGTGCCCCCGAAAAGATGTGAACTCTTTCGAAGGATGGGGTTGTGCCCGGATGACCCGCAAGACCAACCACGAAACCAGCAGAGAACAGGCCGAAACCGCAGGGAAACCAAAGCGCTACCAGTTTGAAGTGGGCCGCAGGGGACTGTTTTTCTACGGTTTATGCCTGTTCATGGCGCTCACCTGGATGTTTGTTTTTGGGATTCTGGTAGGGCGAGGCATCCCACTGGTGAGTTCGGAGGAGTTTTCTCTGCGCGCCCACCTGCTGCGTTTCATCGGTTTGGGTCCACAAGTCGCCAAGAAAGCGGAACCGGAGGAACATTTTGACAGCCCCCGAACCATCCTCGAAACCCTTGACTATTACC
>JAPXSS010000195.1:0-3925 GCA_033812955.1 Syntrophobacteraceae bacterium
GGCTGGCATAACCGTCATATTTCAACCGGGGGAAGAGCATGGTCAGCACACGATCCATCTCGATGTGCTTGAAATCGACGTAGGTGGTCTTGGGAGTGCGGAACTCCTTGTCTCTGCCTTTGATGCTCATGCTTCAGCCCTCCTGCTTACCTTTCCCAGATGCAGGATGCCTTTGTCGTCGCGCCGGATCTGGAAGAATTCGAAGCCGCTTTCAGTGAGGAGCACCTCCTGATAGGGAGCAGCGGATAGAACGTTTTTGAACACCGCCAGACTCAGGTAGAAACCTTCCTGCTCCTCGATGCTGGGGCGGTAGCCGTTATTGAGCCGCATCAGCATTTCATAGATGTCGAGATTGATGCGCAGGCTGGCCTTGTGGCCGTCGCCGGAATCGTAAAGCAGCACCAGCGCCTGAGACAGACACTCGACGAAAGGATGAACCGTTGTTTCCTGCTCGGTGCGGAGCGTGAAATGATCGCCATCGAAGAGACGGTAACTGCGGATGGTGCCTTTATCCACCTGGCGAACACGCAACGCCAACTGGTTGTTCAGCCGCACCGGATCGCTCAAGCCTTCGCCCCGGTTGATGGCACGGAGAATGGCGGTTACCTCATCGGCACTTTTCGCGCCCGGCTGCTCAATTGCATCCAAGAAGGGATCGATACTTCTGTAAGGCAGCATCTCCTTCCAGCCGATGTCCCGTCGTTCAAAGAAATGGCGACGGCGCATGTGCGAGAGGTAATTCCGGTGCTTGGCGATCAATCGGGCACGGTTTTTTGACGAGTAATCGCGAGGCAGATTGCGGAACAAGGTCTCAATCAACATTTCATCGTAGTCTGCACGCTCATCAAAATTGAAGCGTGATGGTTTGTGTGCTATTGGAGCGAGAAACCCTAGTTTTCGGTCCAAATCCGGGTTGCTGACTTCGGCGACGTCAATCTCACGCAGCAAGGCAATCAGCCGGTCATTGGAGCCGTTCGCCCCGCCAAGCCACGAGTTGAAATAGAAACCGTCAAGAATGCGATTCTGGGCCTCTTCGCCGCCGTTCTGATAGAGCTGGTGTATGCCGTCGCAGTCCTGCGTGCCCACCAGCATGAAGGCCAGCGCCGAGCGTAGGTCGCGCATGGTGATGTGTAGTCGCCCGCGCAGGTGGGTAATGGTGTAAAGCATCTTCAAACGCTCGATCACCTTGGGTCCGGCAACGGGGTCCTGGAAGGTCCGGGCGTTGTGATAGGCGTAGCATTTGCCCTTGAGATCGCACTTCTCACAGGCCTGCCAGTATTCCTGCTGCGTCATGCGGGCAATCAGCCGCTCCAGAATCGAGGGCTGACCTTCCTCGGGCTCGGCGACCACCGAGCGCAGGTTGAGGTTGATGACCGCGATACCACCCTCCGGAGCGGCCCCGGCCAAACCCTGCTGGATCTGCTTGGCGAGCAGTGGGAACTCCTCTTCATGCTCCAGGAAGAAATCGACCAGCCGCCCCTCGTTGATTGCGATCAGGCGGGTCTGATTCTCGGGCCAGCTGGAGGCATCCTTTCCCGCGAAGGGAGCGAAGAACTTCTGCAGCACGGCATCATTGCGCTCGTCGCCTTCATCCTGGCTGCCGTCATAATTGCTCTGGTAGATATGGCCCTTGAGCTGGAACACAGCCCCATTCGCGCCGCGCTGTATCTGTGCGCCCTTGCTCTCGGCAAAGGCCTCGAACTGCTGAATGAAGGCCGTCTTACCGTCACCGGCGTTACCGCTGATGATGACCAGGCGGAACTCGCCCTTGAGTAGCGCGGGCTTAAGCTTCTCATCCAGATAGGTCGGCACATAGGTGGCCTTGCCAATTTCGTCGAGGCCACGGGTACCGGCGTTGGTCACCTGACTCTGGCTGTAGAGGGTTAGCAGATGGGTGACAAAGGGATTGGTGTTGGGCCTGGTCGGCTCAAAGCCCAGCTTGGAGACCACCTTGGGTGCGGCACCAATCTCGCCGGTGGTGCTACCTGCGCGCAGTCGCTTGACCTCGGACAGAGCAGTCAAGAACTCTTGTGCCGATGCGAAGCGCTCTTTGCGCTCCGGCGCGATCATCTTCGTCAGCACACTCACCAGCGACGAACTCAGGTCGGCACAACCATTGAACTGCCGGGGATCTTTCGGTTGGGTCTTGATCGGCGGCGTGGGGTCGTCGAAGGGGTACTTCCCGGTCAAACACTCATAGAAGGTCATTCCGAGTGCATAGAGATCGCGATCCACCCGGTCCGAAACATCCGGCTCGGAGGAGTAATCGTAATCCGGCGGCAGGTAACGGCGTGTGCCGCCACCGCCTTGAACCTCGTCGTTTTCGGAGACCGCGACGTTGAAATCGATGATGCGGACGCCCTTATCGGTCCACAGCAGGTTGGAGGGCTTGACGTCCTGATGGAAAACGCCATGCTTGTGGAGATGGGCCAGCCCCTCGGCGGCCTCGCGCGCGATGCGCACGGCATCATCCAGCGACAGCGCCTCGGCATCGATCAGATCGGAGACATCCAAACCTTCCACATACTCAAAGACGATGTACGGCGTCTGTTTGGCGTCGGCCATGCGGTCCGCCCAGATCACCTTCACCACATGCGGATGGTCGGGCAGATTGGTCAGGGTCTTGTATTCGCGGCGCAGGCGCTCGTACACGCTGCGGCGGTCCTTGGTCACCAGCTTGATGACTCGCACCACGTCACCCAGGGAATCGAACACTTTGTACGCAACACCAAAACCACCGCTGCCCAGCTTCTTCTGAATACGGAAGCGATCCGCCAGGATGAAATCCTGCGGCAGGTTCATCAGATCATCGGGAAGCGGAGGCACAACCACGGCCGGGCCGCTCACATCCGAAGCGGCGTCATTCTTAGCCTCGGGTAGAATCAGGTCATCCAAGGCTTTGCGGGCGATGGCAGCGCTCGTGTGCCTTTCCTCAGGGTCGAACTCGCAAAACTTCTGCAGCCACTCGTCGATCCCCTTGGGCAGGTCCGGCTTGTGTTCTGACGGCTTCACCGGGAACTTGCCGTCGGCTTCCATCATCTGGTCGATGCCATCGAAAGGAAGCTCCCCAGAAAGTAGCTCGTAGAATATTAGACCGGCGGAGAACAGGTCGGATGCTATCGTGGCCTCTTGTGGAAATGATTCTTTTTCAGATTTCACCAATTCAGGCGCGCGGTACATCGGGTCAAGATCTTCAACGATTTGCCCGGCGATGGTGCTTTCTACGCTTCTTTTCTTGCCCACCCGAGCAAAATCGAAACCCGTCACTCGGACTTGGCCGCCCTTGGTCACCAGAATGGCGTCCGGGGTGAGATTGCGGTGGATCACCTCATGCCGGTGCGCATGGTCCAAGGCCGACAGCACGTCGCGCATCACCTGGAGCTTCTGGTCAAAGGTCAGCGCCAGGGAGGCCTTGTTGATGTGCAGGCGCAAGGCCTGGCCGGGCAGGTCCTCGGTAACCAGCACCACCTTCTCTTCATCGTCGGTGACAAACAGATCCTTCACTGCCAGCACGTTGGCATGAGTCGGCATGTGCGCCACAGCGCGATAGGCATTGCTGATCTTCTTGAACTCTTCCTTGCGGGCAGCTTCGTCCTGGTAAGGATCGGC
The DNA here is from genome assembly GCA_033812955.1 of Syntrophobacteraceae bacterium. Classification (GTDB taxonomy): domain Bacteria; phylum Desulfobacterota; class Syntrophobacteria; order Syntrophobacterales; family Syntrophobacteraceae; genus JADGQM01. Next base: position 3,610 of record JAPXSS010000195.1, read on the forward strand.
CTGATAGACCCGCAGACGGACCATACCGCCGCTCTTGCCCAACAGGTTGTGCTTGGCGCGATATTCGGTGTAGCGGTCGGTGCCGCCCAGCTTCTCTTCCACCTGCCAGTCACGGAACACCAGCGCGGCGCTCTTGGGTTTGGCGTTGCCGGTGATCGCCTTGGCGATCTGGGAGTGGAAGCGGGTGATGTTATCCAGCCGGTTGTCCGGGATACGGCTCTGGTCGCGGAAGTATTTCAGGCAGTGCTTGAGGTCGGTCACGTCCGGGCTGTCGATGCCCGCCTGATCGAACACGGCGGCGTCATCGGCGGTGAGC
>JAPXSS010000196.1:0-3853 GCA_033812955.1 Syntrophobacteraceae bacterium
CGTTAACCACCTTGCACAATCGTGTTCGTGTTACCGGAAGTCGTCTATTCGGTGGGGGACTTTTCTCTGATCATTTTGCCCTTACGTGGGTGATTTTTCGATTATCACAATCACTGCGGCGCTCTCGAGTTGCTTCATCACCTCTTTTTGTGCCTGCTCAATCTCTCTGAAGTTGGGATCCTCGGGAAGGGGCGCTCGGGCAAGCTTAGCAGCTCGGATTAGGAGAAGACTCGTCTTGGCGAATGAATCCTGGAGCTCTTTCAGGCGGCGATGATTACTCTTGAAGGTAACCGTGTGATCAGCAGTGATCTCACCTATCTCTTTCACTTGAGCCGCAGCAAGAACGGCCCGGCAGAGGGCATCAAACACTTCCCGCTCTTCAAAGACCTTGGGGCGAGGCTCCTCGGCGAAATCCATCCAATAAAGAAGAAGCTCATCGAAAGGATTGCGGTCAGCCATCCCCAAGGTCGTGAATAATCCTCTAATGTCACTGTCAATACGCTCAATGTCAGCGTGGGCCAGCCAGTGGTTTTCCCACAGTGCCATCAGAGCTTCATCTGCGGTTGCCTTGTCATAGCGGGGGCCAAGGCTCCCTTCAGGCGCTCCTGTCAGAACTTCTATGAAGGGATAGAACAGTTGCCAGTGTTCCAGTGGCCGTGGCAATTCAATGCGAAGCAGGTTTCTCAAATCTTCCGGTTTGAAGTCGATGGCGCCGATGGTGGAACGGTCGATCCAGTTCCCGTGCTTCTTGCGGCTGATCCTGATCACGCCCTGTTGAGCCAGGCACAGTAGATAAATATCGACCATTCGTCGAGTGAGCCCGGGTGATTCCTGGCCATCGTTCGGGTCATATCCGGTGAACCAGTTGTATACCGTTCGCACCTCAATGCCAGCGCCACCGTGCTTTTCAACCTTGGCCCTAATTTCCCTATAAAATGCTGATCCGCCTGGATCAAGGCGGTCTAACACGCCTTGCCGGACGAGCCCCAGAGGTTCGGCGAAGTTTTCTACGGCACTCCAGAGCTGATCCCCTTCACTGACTGCCCTGCCGCGTTTGATGAGACCATTGATCAGCTTAACGGCTCCCTGTGTGTCAAACTTACGGTTACCGAAATCAATACTTCTTGACTTGTAGCAGCTATCCATGGCCTCTTTGGCCATGCTTTCGAGAGCCCCTTCAACACCGCCTACCGGTGTAATGGTAAGGGTGGTGCGGCTTGTCTTGGCGACCCCCCGTGCATAAAGGCCGACCATGACCGTGTAGGCACGGTGTACTTCCTTCCTGAAATCCCTGATCGCGTCCTTCTCGAAGGCCGAATCCTTTTGCTCCTCAGAGACCAGAAGATAGGCCAAAACGCTGGCAAGGTCTGCCTTTTCATCCTCTTGAAGGACAGCCGGAGCCCATACCACAATCCGGGGGTCAGCCAGTTTATCCCCCTTGAGAAGCTGATCAACAGCTTTGTCGGCCATCGGTCTTCGGGCGAGGATCACCAAAAAATCATCTTCATTGCCGTGGGTGTCCACCTCAAAAGGCCCAACATTAGGCTTTCCCAGATCGGCTGCCGTCACCCTGCCGCTGCGTTCCTGGCCTTTCCATCGGTCCACTTTGAATTGATTCAGGCGTCCATCCTCTTCGGGAACTGCTGTGCGGAATGGTGACGGCGCTTCCGGCTCGGCAAAAGACATGAGTCGGTCAATTTTCTGCCACAGCAGTAGAGGGTCTGCCTTGAGACGTTCGGCGGCCTGATAGACCAGATCGTCATATTGCCCTGTTTCTTTGGGGACAAACTCATAGCGACTCTGACGCAGGCGAATCTGGTTACGCAATTTGGTCCGCATCTCTTCGAGGATGGTCTCGTAATGGCCAAGCTGCGCTTCCAACTCATCTTCACCCGGCTTGAGATCGCATACGGCATCCAGGATCTGTTCCTTGGTCAACCCGGCAACGCCGGCTAAATTATGGAGAAACAGCGTATTCAGTATCCGCTCTGCGCGCGTCCGATTCTGCGGTCTCGCCAGTTGGCCGTCCGTGATTCGCTTGAGAGTTGCCTGCGCTGCTTCCAATGCCGCAACTTGCCCCCTAAACTTGCTGCGGATACTGATGGCGCCAGAGGAAGAGGTAGATGGAGTTTCATTATAGGACATCAGATCGTCGAAAATCCGCCAGAGAGGCACAAGATCAGAGGATCGGTTCTCTACAGCGTTTTTCAAGGCTTTGTGGAGAAAACTTATGGTGGAACGAGTACCAGTAAGCTTCATCGAAATACTGCGCATGACCGCAAGCGCATCGGGGGGAAAAGGAAAAGCTGCTTCAAATTCTTCCTTGACCGCGGTCTTGACCCACGGCAAGAGGTTCCGGTAACCATTGTAGTAGATATCAACCTGTTTGGTGTCCTTGACGGTGCGCGTTCGTTGAATCACGATATCCCGGAATCGCTCGGCCTTGTGCTCGAGCAATTCTTCTCTCAAGCGGTCCGGGCCGATGATTTTCCTGGGGTTCGTGTGTTCCGATTGCGCAGCCACAAGAGTCCAGATTGGCAGTCCCTGGGCTTTGGCAAGGGCACTCGACAAGGCAAGCAGGCAGTCTTCATCATCGGATGTGAACTGAGACCGTCGAAGATATTCGGACATCTCGTCGATGGCTATGAAAACACCCGTGTAACCGGCATCAAGAATGTCGCGCACCGCTCGTGACATCCTTTCTCCCCGCTCGGTTGGAACATCCGGTTTGAATTTCTTATGCCGGTAGAAGGCCATGAGCACGCGGCCCGCGTCGCGCTGCGCTTCCGGGCGCTTGAGGGCGTCAATCAATTCATCGAACTCGAAGCGACCCAAGCCTCTCATGAGGCGTTTGTCTGCTAGGAATGACCGCAGATCGTTCTCCAGAGCCTTCTGATGTTCTCGCAGGAAGAGCCTCGCGAGATGTTCTTCGGGATAAACCGCCAGCGGCTTATCTTCCCGCAGGGCAAAGGTGTTCTGTGCCTCATCCAGAATGAAATCCTCAAGTTTTCGTTCATGGCCTCCGCCACACCCTTCCAAGCTGAAAACAATGGGGAAAAGGCGTCTCTGTTCGATTTTGCCTCGCCAGAGGTTGTCGACTCGGGCACCAGGTCCGGCCTTCTTCTCCTGGTTCTCGCGAAACGCTGCCCGTTCCCAGGCATCAGGGCCTCCCACCGCGAGCGCAGACGTTGCTGCAAGCAGATGTGATTTACCAACGCCGAACTCAGCCTGCACCCAGAACCCCTGGCCCTCTCCGAGAGCGATTTTTTCGAAGATCCGGTTGAGATAGCTCCTGACCGGGTCGATAAAGAACTCGTCAAGGGTTTCCAGACGAACCTTATTCTCTTTCTTGGATTGCTGACGTTCGTCGTCACTAGCCCCGGCCCACACATGCTGCGTGAGCGAGTAGACACTCTCCACGCGTTCGGGAACAGTCAGGATTGCCGAAAGAGGTTTGCGATTGGCGAAGGCTGAAAGGTGCAACTGGCTCATTCTTGATCTTCCTCCGTGGCCTCGGTGTCGATTTCCCCATCCTGTTCCAGTTCTTCATCCTCTGCGGCCTGAGCCTTACCCGCTTTGCGTCGGCACCGGGAGCAATAGTCTTCCGCATCATAACGGTCATCTTCCGGGAGCTGGCGAAACTGCGCTCTGAGCCCTCCCTCTTCGAAAAGAACAACTCCCTCCTCAGCCAAACCAAACGTGGCACAATGCTTCAACCATGCGACCAGGGTCTTTGGATCCGGTATTCGTTCCACAGCGCGGCAAAGCCGCAACCAAAGTGAAGAATTGAAGGCGTTTTCCAACTGTTGTAAGTTTCGAGTTAGCCGCTCAGAAACTACATCACCAGGAGGAA
>JAPXSS010000197.1:0-3785 GCA_033812955.1 Syntrophobacteraceae bacterium
CCCCCCCAGCAACACGTTAACCACCTTGCACAATCGTGTTCGTGTTACCGGAAGTCGTCTATTCGGTGGGGGACTTTTCTCTGATCATTTTGCCCTTACGTGGGTGATTTTTCGATTATCACAATCATGCGGGGCTCCGGCATGAAGCCAAGGAAAAATGGCGCCAGGCATCCGGGGGGCCTGAAGAGGGAGGGGCGGAAAAGGTTCAGGATGTGGCCCTCGCCGAACCGCCCCCGGCGCCGAAGAAGCCGAAGCGGATTTTCGACGTGTAGGGGCAGGTGATCTGGGCGTGATGATCGGATGGGGTTCGTTTCGAGATCCTTCGCTATGCTCAGGATGACACTGGGAGGTTGGGGATGAGTATGGTGTCCATTGGTGTTGCGTGGAGACAAACTTATGACGTTGCTGATATGGAGTATGATGCCGATGTTGGTGAGGACCTGAGACCATGATGCCGTCACAGGGCGGACCCTACAAGATCGGCCAGCATTTCGGGCCTTACGTGCTGGAATCCTACCTGGGAGCCGGGGCGTTCAAGAGCGTCTACAAAGCCCGTAATGCGGATGCCGAAGAAGCGGCTCCCGTTGTTGCTATCGGCTTCCCTCATGTTCAGGACGAAGAGGGAATCGGGTTGCTGGTGAAGGAATTCGCCGCCTTGAGTCGCCTCATTCACCCGAACGTATTGAGGGTGTACGCCGTTGAACAGGTTGAAGGGACTTCCTTTCTGGTGATGGAGTACATCGAAGGCGAGTCGTTGCGCGCGGTGCTGAAGCGGCGCGGCTCCCTGCCCCAGGATGAGGCCTTGCGCTGCGTTGGCCTGCTGAGCGAGGCCCTGGCTTATGCGCATGCGGCTCACGTGCTCCACCGCGACGTCAAGCCGGAGAACGTGCTCATTGGTCCCAGCAATACTCCAAAGCTGCTCGATTTCGGGATTGCCCGCATCCTGGAGCGCACCGGCCAGAAGGCGAGCACCAACATCGGCACCATCGAGTACATGGCTCCCGAACAGATGCAGGGGGCCGCAGGCACCAATGCCGACCTGTGGGGGCTGGGGGTGACCTTCTATGAACTGCTCACCGGCAAGCGCCCGTTTACCGGTGAAGTCGGCCAGGTGATCCAGAAGATCCTGGCCGCCCGCTACGATGAAAAACCGCTCTTCGAGAAAGGGATCGATCCGCGGGTCGTCCGTTTGCTCCGCAAGATGCTCGCCGGCGACCCCGAAGCCCGCTATCAATCTGCCGAGGAGCTCTCCAACGACCTGGAAGCCGTGGCCCGGCAGACTCGTCTGGTGGAAGACGACGAAAGCCGCCTCGAAGTGCTCATCCGCGCCAGTTTCCCCCTGGTTTGCGTTCTATCCTTCGAGGAAGATCGGGTGCTGGCTTCGCTTCGCAACATTGCCGCGAGGCTGAGCGAGGAACGCAAGCGACGGCGGCGGCTGTATATCTGGAGCGCCTCCCGGGGCCTTCGCAACGACGAGGGTCAACTGGTGAACCCGGATACCATGGAAGATCCGACCGCCGCACTGGTTCATGTCATCGAAAACCCCGAGGACTCCATCTACGTATTCCTCGATTTGCACCGTCATTACTCGCCGGTCATCACCCGCCTGATCCGCGACGCCGCTCGGGCCGTGCGCACTACACGGAAATCCGTGCTTTTCCTGTCGCCGTTCTACCAGGTGCCGGACGAACTCCAGAAAGAAGTGGCGCTGTCGGTTTTCCAGTTGCCCGATCGCCAGCAGTTGGAGCAGGTGCTGAGTGGGGTGGTCAGTGAGATGCAAGCGGCGGGCAAACCGGCGGAATTGGCCTCTGAGGATCGTATGAATCTGCTGCGGGCGGCCAGCGGACTCACGGCAAATGAGGCAGAACTGGCGTTCCGCAACGCGGCGGCGAGACTTGGTGGCCTAACCAAAGCGGCAGTCAGGAAGGTATCGGAGTCGAAGACCCAGGTGATCCGAAAGTCGGGCATTCTTGAATACTATGAAACACCGGAGTCGTTCGATGCCGTCGGAGGGCTGGACAACCTTCTTACATGGTTCAACAGTCGGGCGCCGGCCTTTGCCAGTACGGCCCGGTACGCCGGGTTGCCCATGCCCAAGGGGGTCTTGCTGGTAGGGGTGCCCGGTTGCGGCAAGAGCCTTTCGGCGCGGGCTCTGGCCGGATCCTGGGGGGTGCCCCTGGTGAGGCTCGATGTAGGGCGGATTTTCGGCTCCTACGTGGGCCAGTCGGAGGGTAACCTGCGCATGGCCATCCAGACGGCTGAGGCTGTCAGCCCGTGCATCCTCTGGATCGACGAAGTCGAGAAAGGGTTCTCCGGAGTGAGGGGCCAGGGGGGAGGAGGGGTTGCGGCGCGGGTGTTCGGGACCTTCCTCAACTGGCTTCAGGATAAGCGAAGCCCGGTCTTCGTGGTGGCCACGGCCAATGACCTCAGCGGTATACCGCCCGAATTTCTTCGGCAGGGGCGGTTTGACGACATTTTCTTTGTCGGCCTGCCGGGACCGGAAGAGCGGGAGGCAGTTTTCCGCATCCATTTGAACCGCCGCCGGCGAGATCCTGGGCTGTTTGATCCGAAGGAATTGGTTGCCGCGACCCAAGGCTTTTCCGGAGCCGAAATCGAACAGGCGGTTATCGGCGGGCTGTTCCGTGCGTTCGAGGCCAAACGGGAATTGGAAACCGCCGATCTGCTGGCGGCCTGCAAGGAAATCCATCCTCTTTCACGTTCTCGGGCGCGGGAGATTGCCATGCTCACAGCCTGGGCCAGTCGCAATGCCAAGCCCGCCAGCGCCTTGCCGACGGGGCTGAAATGAGCCGGGAGCAGAAGGACTTTCTGCCATACTTCGGAAGGTCTTGCGGCTCATCGCGGATTTGCGTGGAAAAGGCCTGTCATGTCCTTGCTGTCATTCCGAGCGTAGCGAGGAATCTAGTTGAATTGCCGCAAGAATCGAGATTCCTCGGCCCTTGGCCTTGGAATGACAAGATGGCTTCTCTCACGTTAATCCGCGATGAGCCGGTCTTTCTTGCCGCAGAGAGCCTCACGGAGGGCTGAGCCATGAACATTCGGTTGCACGCCTTTGAACCATTTAGCCGCGCCAATGGGCCAGGGTTGCGGGCGGTGGTCTGGTTCCAAGGCTGCACGTTGGGCTGCACTGGCTGCTTCAATCCGACGACTCACGACCCCATGGGAGGCTATGCCTACGATACCGCACAACTCGCGGGTGACATCCTTGCCTTGGGCAACCGTATCGAAGGCATCTCAATCTCGGGCGGAGAACCTTTGCAGCAATCGGAGGCGCTCCTCGATCTGCTGCAGTTGCTGGATAATTCACCCCTGAGCATGCTTTTGTTCAGCGGCTTTAGTCGTGAGGAAATCAAGACCCTGCCCACCGGTCCGAGCATCCTTGGACGCATTGATGTGCTCATCGCGGGCCGCTACGACAAAGACAAGAGACTTGGGAAAAATCTGCTGGGTTCGAGCAATCAACAGATCCATCTGCTCACGGACCGGTACGGCAAGGAGGAACTGGTGCGAGTGCCAGTTCGTGAATTGGTTCTGCACCGAGACGGCGGCACTACCACTTCAGGCCTCATGCCCTGGCACAATCCGCAGTACCATCCGCCTCGATTGTAGTCGCGGTGAGAAACAAACCCACTGATTTACCCCCTTTACGTGTGCAAATCAGGAGTGTTGGTAGGAATCAACAAATAGATTCATTGGGTAACGCTGGACAGAATTCGATTCTCCTGGTAAGGGGATGGTGAGTCGCTCACCCTTGCCAAGGAGAACCG
>JAPXSS010000198.1:0-3721 GCA_033812955.1 Syntrophobacteraceae bacterium
GTCAAAGCCAGAGGAGGACAGGTGCTGGCGCTTGTTGCATCACAGACCGACCCCGGACTGGGCAGTGAAGAACAACAATTGGTGCTACCCCCGTCTTCGGAGTGGTTGGCGCCGATCCTGTTTGCCATTCCTCTGCAATTGCTGGCCTACCATATTGCGGTACGCGGAACCGATGTCGACCAACCGAGTAACCTGGCGAAGAGTGTGACCGTCGAATAGTGATTGGGAAGCCAGCCGGCTTTCCGAGAATCAGCTTGACTTGGTTTTCGATCTTCCAATAAACTATGTACGTATAGGCCCTTGGGTGTCTTGTGAAACAGTCTGATGGTGTGATCGGAAGGTCAGAGTTGCCTTACCCGCGGTCGAAGCCGGGCCCCCCGAGGGCCTTTAACGATAAATCGCAGGAAAAGCTCATAGCTATCGAAAGGTGCCGGGGGTCATGGCTTCCCGCACCCTGAGAAGCTCGAGGGAGCGGATGGCCACCATCCTCACCGTTCCTTTCATGAACTGCGGCGCCAAGCTGTCGGTATTTGCCCTGCTGGTTGCCGCGTTCTTCCTCGACGGCCAGGCCTGGATGATGCTCCTCATCACCCTCCTCTCCTGGGGCGGAGCGCTGTTGACCGCGAAGCTGCTGTGTTTGACCCTCTTCAAAGGCCCAGCCACCCCTTTTCTTCTCGAGCTGCCGCCCTATCGCCTGCCCACCTTCCGCAGCCTGCTCATCCACACCTGGGAGCATACCTGGATGTATCTCCGGAAGCCCCGCACGGTGATCCTGACCATTTCGATCCTGCTGTGGGCAATGATGACCTTTCCTGAACTCCCTGAAGCATCCCGGCAGGTATTCGAACAGCAGCGGGGATGCCTCGTCGCCGAATTCCCGGAAGACGTCAGGCACTGGCCGAGGCGGCGCCGGTGAAAGGCAAGCCGGAAGGGGTCCGCGAGTTGCGGCAGGGTTTGCGGGAAGTGGATGCGGAGGAGGCTCAGGCCGCTTTGAGGCATTCGCTGGCCGGGCGGATGGGCGTGGCCCTCGAACCGCTGGGAAGCCTGTGCGGCTTTGATTGGCGGACCAATGTGGCACTGGTGGGTGGCTTTGCCGCCAAAGAGGTGATCGTTTCCACTTTCGGTACGGCCTTTTCCCTGGGTGAGGTGGATCCCGAAGAAAGCACTTCCTCAGCGACCATCTGGCGGCGGACCCCTGCTGGAATCCGCTGGTGGCGTTTTCACTCATTGTCTTCAATATCTTCTACGCCCCCTGCTTTGTCACCGTAGTCTGCATTGTGAAGGAAGCGGGGAGCTGGAAATGGGGGCTCTTTTTCCTTGGCTTCAACACGATGCTCGCTTTTGGAGCGGCCACCGCCGTGTACCAGATCGGGTCGCTCCTGGGCTTTGGTGTGAAGGCCATCTGAAGAGCATATACAATCTAATATGGCGAACAGGAGGGAGTTGCTATGAGAAGAGTTGGTCATTGTGTGATGGTACTTTTTCTTTTGGCCTTTGCCGTTCCGAACCCGGCTTGGGCGGTGGAAGAGACTTCCGGGGCGGGGGGAGCGAAAGCGATCCTCGCGGCGGCTCCCGGCCAGGGCGCCGTCATCGGCGGCAGTGGCGAGGGTTTCGAGCCTGCCGCCAAGGCGGCGATAGACGAGGAGATCCCGGCCACCTTCGGTCCCCTTGTTACCGACACCGCGATTCCCGTCGAGAAAGGCCAGTTCGTGGTTCAACCAACCTTTGCTTACAGTTTCGTCAACGACAGGTTTGGGGATGACTGGCACCGGGGATCGGCCGGAGGCAATTACCGGGCTTTTAGCATGGATTGGAAACTGGCCTACGGCCCCATGGATAATATGGAGGCCTTTCTGGTCATCCCCTATGCCTACAACTCGGCCAGGAGTGTCGAGGACACGGGCCCCGCGGGGGAGAGTTCCGCCAACGCAGGCGGCCTGGGCGATCTCAACCTGACTCTGAAATTTCGGCTGGTGGAGGAAACCACGTGTCTTCCGACCGTCACGGCCTTATTCGCCACCGACTTTCCCACGGGGAAATTCAAGGATCTAAATCCCCATGACCTCGGCACCGATGCCATCGGCGGCGGCGCCTTCGTCTTCACGCCCGGCTTTAACCTTTCCAAGTACATCAGCCCGTTCATCGTCTACGCCAATCTGTGGTACTCCCTGCAAACCTCCTATACGGACGATGAAGGGCGCCAGTATCCGGGCGATTTTGTGACCTTCAACCTGGCCGCGGAATATCCCATCACGGAGAAATGGATCGCCCTTCTGGAGCTGACCAGCTACTGGGGCGGGGGGCGTCTCTTCGGCCCCAGCACCAATGTGCCCCGGCAATCACTGGTGTCCGTCGTGCCGGGCATTGAATACATGGCCACCGACAACTTTTCCGTGGCCGCAGGAGTGAATATCGACATCGCTGGTAAGAATAACGACGCTGCTATTTCGCCGATACTCTCCATGGTCTACGTTTTCTGATGGCTTTCGGGCAGCAATTCTGAGGGTGGGCACAGCGTTCCGCGCCTGCGGCGTCAGCGAAGCAGGAACGGAGCGCTGTCCTGCCGTACAAGGAGGTTAAAGGCCTGTGTGTCATGGTTTTCAGTTCTACCGGCAAAGTCCCGTCGATCCTGTAGAAACTGAGCCGCATCGAGGTTTCCCACCTCTATTTTTTCAATACCGAAACACCTCATGGTTTTGGCGTTCCCCTGCTCTCTCTGGTCCCTTTTGCGAACCTCCTGGTGTGTGAAGACGGGGTGTTGGATGATGGGAACCTTCGCGATGAAGTCCTGCTGGGGGAGGCCAACCGGATGCAGATTCCGGTGCTGAGTGAGACGGCCTTGGGCGAAGCTCTGCGGTCCTCAGACCTGGATTCATGAAGAGGTTGGGCAACCTCCTTGCCGGTGGGGTGATGCAAGAGGGAAAGGAAAGAGCCTGTCAGGTGGCGGAAAACTGCGCTGGATGAGGCTTCGAGCCACCTGCCAGGGGGAGATATTGCTTCGGAGGCAGATAAAGGCCATATTCGCCCCCTATCCCACCCACCTCGTAGGTCAATATCGGTTGACCAACTCCCTTTGGCATGACTTCCGCTGGACTGTCTATTCTCAGGGTGGGTCCACATGCTTCCAGCGTGGTCACTGAAATGAGAATCTGTCCGCCCGTGGTGCAGGATTCGATACGAGAGGCGAGGTTCACGTTCAAGCCGCCAACTCCATACTTGGTTCGTTGTCTTCTCCCGATATTTCCCACTACCACCTCACCGGTGTTGATCCCGATGCCCATGGCTGTCTCGGGGAGCCCGGTCTGGCGGCAATGCCGGTTTACGCCGGCCATTGTCCGCTGCATTTCAATGGCGCAGGCCACGGCACGACGAGCGTCTTCTTCCCGCTAAACAGGGGCATCGAAAACTGCCAGAATGGCGTCTCCGAGGTGTAGCCCCTGAGATCTGCCATGAGGATGGTTAGAATGCGCTTTTCTCCACCCAGCTTGAGGCCTGTAGGAAGTCTCCAGCAAGCTTTCCACGATCTCACTGGAGAGGTACCGGCTGAAGGTTTTGCGAATGAAGCGGTTCCGGGTTTTGAGCATCCCGTTCAGCTTATGGTGTACCCATTTGTCTAGACAGAATTTGCGCTTCTTTAAGGTGGACTCGCCTGGCCATCTCGCTCACCTGACAGGACAGTTTTGTCCATTCCATTTTGCACGATCATGATCTTGTGTTATCG
>JAPXSS010000199.1:0-3694 GCA_033812955.1 Syntrophobacteraceae bacterium
ATGGTCAGCGGTTCGGACAGGTACTGCGAGAAGTGGCGCAGGGACTACGTGATCCGGGGTACCGAGGGCCTGTCGCTCCATCAGCTCTATCGGGCCATGGCCTTTCTGGGGGAAGAAGTGGTCGATCAAGCCGATGCCACCCCATTCTCCCCTCGCTGCACCAAGGACGTTCTCGAAGAACACCTCTTCCATGGCCAAAGGCATCTGTTCCAGGGGCTTGATCTGGTCTTCTTTGATACCACCTCGCTTTACTTTGAGGGGGAAGGAGGAGAGACCCTGGGCAAGAAAGGCTATAGCAAGGACCATCGGCCGGACCTCAACCAGATGGTGGTCGGGGCTGTTCTCGACCATCACGGCCGGCCAATCTGCTGCGAGATGTGGCCAGGCAGCACCACGGACGTGAAGACGCTCATTCCGATAGCACAGAGGATTCAGAAGCGTTTTCAGGTTGCCCGTTTCTGCCTGGTGGCCGACAGGGGGATGATCAGCACCGAGACCATTACTGTAGAAGATGAGTCAAAGAGGATGGGCTTCCCACGGAGCCTTCCGGTACCTCACGAAAATTTCTTCGCACGCCTCTTGACAACGTGATGGACTATTATTAAATGTGACGCCTGTTCACAAAGTGAACGAAGATTGCAGGTCGGGAGATAACGCCATGGAACATAAGAAGCTCTCACGGCGGGAACGAGAGAAACTTGCGCAGCGCCGCGAGATCCTGGCCGCTGCCCTTGAGCTTTTCTCTGAGAGAGGATACCACAACGTATCAATGCACACGATCGCCGAGAAGTCCGAGTTTGCCATCGGTACGCTGTACAAGTTTTTCACCAATAAGGAAGAGCTATACCAGGCGCTTATCCTGGAGAAGTTCTTCAAGTTCCATGAGGCGATCAGCAGGGCCATTGAACAATCGGACGATGAGGTTGAAAAGCTGAGGAATTACGTTCAGGCCAAGGGTGAGGTTTTTCGTGCCAACGTCCCGATGATCAGACTCTATTTCGCCGAGACCCATGGTGCGCGCTACAACGTCATGGCTGGATTCAATACCGAGATCCGCCAGCGTCGCAGCAAATTCATGCAGACTCTGGCTGCGATCTTCGAGAGCGGCATGAAGAAGAAGCGCTTCAAGAGGATTGGCAACCCCCACCACCTGGCCGTTGCGCTCGACAGCATCAGCAACGCCTTCCTCTTCCTCTGGCTTGAAGAGCCCGAGCGTCATCCCTACCCGGAAGATCCGGATACGGTTTTGAGTATTCTCTTCAAGGGATTGTTGGATGGGTAATCCGGATCGGATTTATGCAAATGGATCCCTCAGCAACCGGAAAGCTACCCTGGTGGCGCATTACGGTGAAGATGTCAGTTGCCGCGCCGGTTACCCAGCTCGAGCTGGGTAACCGGCATGGAAGCAGGGCATGGTTGATTTTCATGGTAGTCTCAATTGGATAATCTGGAGGTCTCGGATGCAGCAAAATGGAACTGTCAATAACCCGCCTAATCGCCATGATCCCCCAGGGCCACAACACAAGGTGAGCATTGCCTGTCGCTGGGCCGATTCACCTATTTGTAGACTCACCGCTTTTCCCGTGAAGCTTATTGTGGTTTTGATATCACTGGCAGGCAGCCTTTTCCTGGGCGGCTGCGAAGAGCGAAAACAAGCCGCTCCGCCCCCGGTCCCCGAAGTCGCCGTGGTGACAGTGCAGCCGCAGCGGGTTGAGCTGACCACGGAATTGCCGGGGCGCACCGCCGCCTATCTGGTCGCGGAAATCCGGCCGCAGGTCAGCGGCCTCATCCAGAAACGCCTGTTCAAGGAAGGCTCCGATGTCAAGGGCGGCCAGATCCTCTATCAAATCGATCCCGCCCCCTTTCAGGCGACCCTTGACAATGCCAGGGCCGCACTTGGCAAGGCTGAAGCCAATCGACCGGCCATTCAATTGAGGATGCAGCGCTACAAGGAGCTGCTGGCCGACAAAGCGGTGAGTCAGCAGGACTACGACGACGCAGCCGCCGCCCTGAAACAGGCCGAGGCAGAGGTTGAACTCTGGAAGGCTGCGGTGGAGACCGCCCGCATCAGTCTGGGTTATACCAGGGTCACAGCGCCCATTTCCGGACGCATCGGCCGCTCCAGCGTGACGGACGGGGCTTTAGTGACGGCGCATCAGCTTGTCGCCCTGGCCACCATTCAACAATTGGACCCCATCTATGCCGATGTCCCTCAATCCACCTCCGAACTGCTGCGCTTGAGGCGCCGTTTGGAGGAAGGCCAACTTGACCAGAACGGCAGGAACCAGCAGAAAGTCAAACTCATCCTACAGGACGATGAAGTCTACCCCCTGGAAGGAACGCTCCAGTTTCGCGACATCACCGTGGACCCCACCACGGGGTCGGTCATCCTGCGGATTGTCTTTCCCAATCCCGACGGCGTGCTGCTGCCGGGGATGTTCGTACGCGCAGTGGTGCGGGAGGGCATTAACGAGCAGGCCATTCTCATTCCCCAGCAGACCGTGTCGCGTGATCCCAAGGGGAATCCCTCGGTGCTGGTCGTGGACGGCGAAGGGAAGGTTCAGCAGCGGCCACTCAGGCTCGATCGGGCCATTGGCGATCAATGGCTGGTGGCATCGGGTCTTGCGGCTGGCGAGCGGGTGATTCTCGAAGGAATGCAGAAAGCGCGGCCCGGCAGTTCCGTGAAGGTCGTCTCCAGCGATGCGGGTCGGAAAGAAGCTGCAGCACCCGACACCGCGTCTCAACCGGCTGCGAAATCCAACTGACGGAGGCCTGTGATGCTCTCGAGATTCTTTCTGGATCGTCCGGTCTTCGCCTGGGTGATCGCCATCATCATGATGGTGGCGGGCGGACTGGCGATCTACAACTTGCCCGTGGCGCAATACCCCCCCATCGCCCCCCCTTCCATCGCCATCGACTCATTCTATCCCGGCGCCTCGGCGGAGACGGTCGAAAACAGTGTCACCCAGATCATTGAACAGAAGATGACCGGCTTCGACAAGATGCTGTATCTGAAGGCTACCAGTGATTCCGCGGGCGCTTCCCGGATCGAGCTGACCTTTACTCCCGGGACTGACCCGGACCTTGCCTGGGCACAGGTCCAGAACAAACTGCAGCTCGCCATGGCGAGCCTGCCTGAGGTGGTTCAGCAATCGGGCGTGAAGGTCAGCAAATCGACCCAGAACTGGCTGATGATCGTGAGCCTGATCTCCGAAGACGGCAGCATGGACGGGAATGATCTGAGAGACTATGCCCAATCCAACCTCGAGAAAGTCCTGGCGCGGGTGCCGGGGGTGGGCGAGGTGGAAAACTTCGGCTCCCAGTATGCCATGCGGATCTGGATCGACCCGGACAAGCTCACCGGCTTCAACTTAACGATTGAAGACGTTATTGTGGCTCTCAAAGCCTACAATGTCGAGATTTCCGCCGGGCAGTTCGGCGGGGCGCCGGCGGTGGAAGGCCAGCGCATGAATGCTTCCATCATCGTGCAGAGCCTGCTCAAAACCCCCGATGAGTTTGCCGCCATCCCCATCCGCACGAATCCTGACGGTTCCGTTGTGCGGGTCAAAGACGTTGCCCACACCGAACTGGGGACCGAGACCTACGACATTGAGGGTGCCTACAACGGCAAACCTGCCTCCGGCCTGGCCATACGGCAGGCTGCCGGGGCCAACGCCCTGGACACGGCTAATGC
>JAPXSS010000200.1:0-2844 GCA_033812955.1 Syntrophobacteraceae bacterium
TCTGGGGTGCTACGGATTGACCGAGGCCGGGGCCGGATCTGACCCCGCCAGCATGAAAACCATTGCCGTCCTGGATGGCGACGAGTGGGTGATCAATGGCGTCAAGCGGTTCATCACCAACGGCAACGTGGCCAGGTACTGCGTGCTGGCTGCCGTGACGGACAAGACAGCAGGCTACAAGGGCATCAGTTCCTTTGTTGTGGACCTCGCCGAGACCCCCGGGTTCAAGGTCGGAGTGGTCGAAGAAAAGCTTGGGATCAATGCGTCGGGAACGGCGGAGTTGGTTTTTGAGGATGCCCGCATTCCCAAGGGAAACCTGTTGGGAAAACCGGGAGAAGGATTCCGCCAGATGCTGACCACCCTCGATGGGGGACGAATCGGGATTGCTTCCCAGGCCCTGGGAATCGGACGTGCGGCACTCGAGGATGCGCTGGAATACAGCAAGACCCGCGAGCAGTTCGGTAAGCCGATTTCCTCATTTCAGGCGATTCAGTGGAAACTTGCCGACATGGCCACGCAGCTCGATGCCGCAGAACTCCTGACGTTACGCGCGGCCTGGCTGGAACAGAATGGTCGGCACTACGAGAAGGAAGCAGCCATGGCCAAGCTCATGGCTTCCGATGTCGCCATGTTGGCCAGTCTGGAAGGGGTGCAGATCTTCGGCGGGTATGGTTACTGTAGGGAATACCCGGCGGAACGCCATATGCGTGATGCCAAGATCACCCAGATCTATGAAGGCACCAACGAAATCATGCGCCTGGTGATCGCCCGCAATGCGCTAAGGCAACGTTAGGTGATTGCTGCTCACTTCGTGGAAAGTTAAAGCCCTGAGAGTCATTCGTGACGCTCAGGGCTTTTCAGCCAAGAAGCAAATGGATTGCGCAGGCAGACCAACATCTATGGCAATTGGTTGCGGTGGGTTGCGGCTTCATCGCGCAGCCGGCTCAAACCACCCGTCCCTGCTTCCTGCGAGGCAGTTAGGCAGACCGCATCATGCGGCGTTCGCGCCGTTGGATTCGCTTGATAGCCTTTTTCTTCTTGATGCGACGGCGTTCCCCCTTGGACAGGTAATAGTTGTGGCGACGCAGGACAGGTTGGACGTTCTTTTGAAAGTCTTTACGGAGCTTGCGTATTTTTTTCTCAATACTTTCTTTGGTTTCGGCCTCCGGCATTCAGTTTTCACCTACCTTTCGCAAGTAGCCTTAATCAAGGTCTCAACCCCTTTGCTCAGAAAAGCATGACACCTGAACCCGTTTCGATTCGAGCAAGATGACACTCTCCTGGATGGTACTGTATTGCCGGGCCGCCTGCATTGACCCTAAACCAGGAGACCATATAGCAAGATTGACAAGATGGCAACAGGAATATTTGAGGTGACCTCATCCGTTCGCCGATCAGGCTTCCGCGGCCGTGTTGTAGTGGGAAAAGTGCATGCTGAAGGTTGCTCGACCCTGCGTTGCCGATCGCAGGGTG
This sequence comes from Syntrophobacteraceae bacterium, assembly GCA_033812955.1. GTDB lineage: Bacteria > Desulfobacterota > Syntrophobacteria > Syntrophobacterales > Syntrophobacteraceae > JADGQM01. Next base: position 1,474 of record JAPXSS010000200.1, read on the forward strand.
GTGGCATAGCCGAACATCCTGGAAAGAGGCACAACCCCACTAACTACCTGGATGGCCTTGCGGGCACTGATACTTTCTATCCGGCCCCGGCGAAGGTTGATGTCTCCCAGGACCTCCCCGAGGGATTCATCGGGGACCAGTACTTCGACGGCCATGTAAGGTTCGAGGAGGAGCGGCGTGGCCTGTTCGAAGGCCTGCTTGAAGGCCATGGAGGCAGCTACCCGAAAGGCCAGGTCGGTTGAAAAAGACTCGTGATGGCTGCCCCTCAACACCACCGTTTCCACGTCCACTACCGGATAACCCATGAGCGGTCCGCCATTCAGGCCGTCCCGAATCCCTTCCTCGATGGCGGGTAAGAACAGCTCCGGGATCGATCCATCGCTGATCCGGTTCACGATGGCATTGCCCACACTGCGCGGCTGGGGGATCAGGTGCACTTCGACCATGGCATAGTGCCGGGCACCAGCGATTTCACGGTCAAACACGCCCTGTGCCGAGGCTTCTCGGGAAACGGTTTCGCGGTAGACGACCTGGGGTCTTCCCGCATTGACACCGACATGATAATCCCGTTCCAACCGACCCAGCACTATCTCCAGGTGCAATTCCCCCATGCCGCTGATGATTGTCTGGCCGGTATCGGGATTCTCACTGAAACGAAAGGTGGGGTCTTCTTCGGAAAGTTTGGCGAGGGAATCAAGCAGCTTTTCCTGGTCGGCCCGAGTGCGGGCTTCGACTGCGATAGCCATGACGGGTTCATAGGCGTCGATCGCTTCAAGAAGGATCGGCTGCTTGGGGGAACAGAGTGAATCTCCTGTTGAGGCCGCTTTCAAACCCATCAGGGCGACGATATTTCCCGCACCCGACCGCTCCAGCCGATCCCGCTTGTTGGCATGCATCTGAAAAATGCGGGAAACCTTCTCGATTCCTCCCCGAGACACATTCAGCACCTCATCGCCGACCTTGAGCGTTCCCGAGTAAATCCTGGCGTAGGTCAGTTTTCTACCCTGGTCCATGAAGATCTTGAAAGCGAGCGCCGCAAACGGCTCCTGTTCACTGCTGAGACGCTGTTCCTGTTCCTTCGTCTGAGGATTGATCCCGGTGACCGGCGGGATGTCCTGGGGAGAAGGCAGAAAATCGACGATAGCATCCAGCAAGAGTTGGATGCCCTTGTTGCGCAGAGCCGATCCGCAAAGGACCGGGACCACCTTGAGTTGCAGAGTGAGCCGGCGGATGATCGGAATGAGGTAGGCAGCGGTGATTTCTTCGCCTTCGAGATAGCGTTCCATGAGTTCTTCATCTGATTCCGCCAGCCTGGCCACCAGTTGTTCCCGTGCTTCCGCGACAGCGGGCATGAGCTTGGGATCGATCTCC
>JAPXSS010000200.1:2854-3653 GCA_033812955.1 Syntrophobacteraceae bacterium
CCCAGCGTCTCATCCAGCCAAACAATCTGCTGCTGATGCAGCAGGTCCACAACCCCGCGAAAATCGGATTCCCGGCCGAGCGGGAGGTGGAGGAGGAGGGGTTGGATCTGAAACTTGTCTGCTATCTGCCGGAGCACATTTTCATAATCCGCCCCAGTGCGATCCATTTTATTGACGAAGGCAATCTTGGGAACGAGGTACCGGTCGGCCTGATGCCAGACGGTTTCCGATTGAGGTTCTACTCCCCCCACCGCGCAGAACACAGCAATCGCGCCGTCGAGAACCCGTAGCGAGCGTTCTACTTCAATGGTAAAATCAACATGGCCGGGGGTATCAATGAGATGCAGTTCATGGTCGCGCCAATGGCAGGTGGTCACCGCCGAAGTGATGGTGATGCCTCGCTCCTGCTCCTGTTCCATCCAATCCATCACGGCAGTGCCATCATGAACCTCCCCCATGCGGTGCGACCTGCCGGAGTAGTAGAGGATGCGCTCGGTCACCGTGGTCTTACCGGCATCGATGTGAGCTATGATGCCAATATTGCGAAAATTTCCTGATCGCGATCGTTCTGCCATGACTTGTTCCCGTCGCGACGCCGTGTGAGGCGTCCTCAGCGCTGGATTGAAGTGTCAGGCGTTACTCTATATGGGATTCCGGCCAGGGTGTCAAGGTACGGCGGATCTGCGCACAGGGCAATTGCATGAAATTCTGCTTGACAGAGTGACTTTTTTGGTAGCCTGATTTTTTCTATGCATCATAAATCCAACCACAGAGACACGGAGGGGAATAGTTTTGCCCG
>JAPXSS010000201.1:0-3604 GCA_033812955.1 Syntrophobacteraceae bacterium
AGTGCGATGTCATGCAGATTTAATATGAGATCGACGCCGGGTCCTTCTCGCATGTCGCAACCGATTAACCACAGAGTTACAACAGGAATCTAAAGTAAGTTTGGGCAATGAAATTCAATAATCTTTCGAGTTGTGCAAAGGTCACATGGCATTACCGGCAGCCTCATACCAGCCCCACCGCCCGCAAGATTCGGATTATTACCACTGCGTGGAGGATTATTTTGAAACCTTCGTCCAGTCCTACGACGAACACTTCTCCAAACAGTACGGCTTCTGGCGGCCTTATGTCGAGCAGGTGATTTATCGTTATCTTGATTGCGGAGATTTGCATCATGGCTTTGCCCGTGTCCGATGCAAAGACTGCGGGCATGAATACCTGCTGGCGTTTTCTTGTAAAAGAAGACACTTCTACCCGTCCTGTCATCAGAAGCGCGTCGTGGAGTTTGGCGAATGGCTCTGCATGGATGTCCTCAAAAAGGCGCCGCATCGTCATTTCATTTTCAGCATCCCGAAGATTCTGCGCCGTTACTTCTTGTATGACAGAAAGCTTCTTGCCGGGCTCAGCCGCTGCGCCTGGGAATCCCTGAAGGTTTTTATCCAGCAGGCCGTGCCGGAAAAGGAACCCCTGCCCGGTGCGGTCATTGCCGTCCAGACCTTCGGTGATTTTTTAAGATTCAATCCCCACTGCCACATTCTCCTGACGGACGGCTGCTTTTACGGAAACAAAGGCATGTTTCGCGTCGCCCCTCCGCTGGAAATGAAAAAGCTGGAAGCCATTTTCCGGCACAAAGTATTCAAGATGCTCCTGAAAAAAGGCAAGATCACCGCAGAAATGGTGCGGATGCTTTCCGCATGGAAACATTCCGGCTTCAACATCTTCTGCGGCAACCGGATATCACCGAAAGATGAAACGTCGATGGAGAATTTGGCGCGTTACATAATCCGGGCGTCGTTCTCGCATTTGGGGCTTTGGCTTTTCAGATCAAGGCCGCCTGCCTGGGCCCGCACGGCAGACAGACCGAAAATCTGTGCCGCCACATTATCCGAATCCACAACCTCCGATTCTTACGAGCATCCTCCACATCAACACGCCGACTGTTACGCTGACCCTGACTCATGGGATGATTACATTCAATCCTGACGTCACGACGCATTCAAAAACACGACGTGACGGCGAGGTCTGCCTGAATTCTGTGGAAAATGTCTGTTTGCAGGCAACAAAACCAAAAGGTGAAAAATTTTCTTCAAAACAAAATACGGGGGGCGGAATGCGCCTTCAGCGCGGTTATTGGCGCCGCACACCACATCTTGTGGCAAAATATTCTTGACACACAAGAGAACGTTCCTTATACTACAACTAAAAGCAAGTTCTTATCAATTCAATAGGAAGTGCAGTTTGTGGTGGGTGACATCACTGCCCAGGACACCGAAGCGGTCGTGAATGCGGCGAACTCCAGGCTCGCTCCCGGCGGCGGGGTTGCAGGGGCCATACACCGCGCGGCAGGGCCTCTCCTCTGGGAGGAGAGCTCGACCATCGGGGGCTGTGCCACGGGCGAGGCAAAGGTCTCGAAGGGCTACAACCTCCCGAACAGGTTCGTCATCCATACGGTAGGCCCGGTCTACAGCGGCTCAAAAGAAGACCCTGCCCTGCTCATGTCCTGTTATGTCAATTCCCTCAAGGTGGCCGATGCAAACGGGATAAAATCCGTCTCCTTCCCGGCGCTGAGCACGGGGATCTTCGGGTACCCCTTGAGTGAGGCGGCCGATGTCGCCGTGAAGGCCTTCAGTGATTACCTGTCCGGAGATACGGGTTTGGAGCTCGTGCGCATGGTCATTTACGACAATGCCGCATACGAGGCCCATCTGAAAGCTCTCGATCAGCTGGAAGAATCTGGAGGCATGGGCTGAGATGAAGGTCATTGCAATCATCCCTGCTCGTTACGAATCGACGCGCTTTCCCGGGAAGCCCCTGGTGGATATCGCCGGGAAACCCATGATCCGGAGGATCTACGAGCAGGTAAAGGTATGCCAGGCAGTCGATGAGGTGCTCATCGCAACGGATGATCAGAGGATCTTCGATGCAGCGGCAGCCTTCGGCGCCCCGGTCGTGATGACGAGTCCGGAATGCAGGTCCGGGACCGACCGGGTGGCCCAGGCCGTAAAAGGCCTCGATGCCGACGCCGTCATCAATGTCCAGGGAGACCAGATAGTGCTCGACAAGGCTGCCCTGGCAGGCATAGCGAGCATGCTCAGGAAGGGAGACGCCATGGTAACGGTGGCGACGCCGGCGCTGCCCCATGAAATCGACGATCCGAACTACGTGAAGGTCGTCTGCAACCTTTCCGGCTTTGCCCTCTACTTCTCCCGCTCGACCATACCCTACAGGCGAACCGACACCAGCATTCAGATCCTCAAGCACATAGGCATCTACGGCTTCAGCAGAGAAACCCTCGAGCGGTTCACTGTGCTTGAACCCTCACTCCTTGAGGCCACCGAGTCCCTCGAACAGCTCCGCGCTCTGGAGAACGGAATCCCCATCAGGGTGGTTATGGCATCTGGGGACTATATCGAGATCAATACACCGCAAGACAGGGAAAGGGTTCTGGAGTCGTGGCGCGAATCCTGATCTTGGTCTACCGTTTCCTCATTGGTGTGCTCATGTGGCCGGCCGGCCTTGCCCTGTTCCGACACCCCAACTTCAGAGGCACGATATTGTCGAGGCTGGGGCTGATCCTTCCCCCTGTATCGAAGGGCAGGCCGGTCATCTGGATCCATGCGGCATCCATGGGGGAGGTGAAGGCAGTATCCGGATTGATAAAGGCCCTGAAAAAAATATATCCTGATCGTGCGGTCTTTCTGAGCTCCATGACCGCCATCGGGAGACAGATGGCATCTTCCATTCCAGAGCTGGATCATATCTTTCCTCTTCCTTTTGATTCCGCATGGGTCATGGGAAGGTATTTCAGAAAGCTCTCGCCCAGTGCCCTGCTCATTGTCGAGACCGAGCTCTGGCCCAACATGATCCTGTCGGCGCACAAGCATGGGGTTCCCGTTGTGGTCGTGAATGCCCGCATGACCGAGCGTTCCTTCCGGAGATACTCCCTTGTCCGGGGCGTGGCACGGAAGATACTGGGCAACGTCAGTGTCCTTGCCATGGCAGAGAAAGACAGCGGGAGATTCGCCCGGCTTGGTGTCGGCAATGTCAAGACCCTCGGGAATCTGAAGCTGGACAGTATCCAGGAAGTTGACCTCGGCAGGCGTTCCGAGATGAGGGATAGATACGGGATACAGAAGCGCCCGGTATTCATAGCCGGCAGTATCAGGGAAGGGGAGGAGCCCTTTGTCATGGAAGCCGTCCGTCATGCTGCGGCCGAGATCCCCAGCCTCATGTCGATCCTGGTGCCGAGGCATCCCGATCAGGTCGGGCTCCTTTCCGAACTGGCAAAACAGAGTGGTCTCGTGTGCTGCCTGAAGAGCAGGTTCGAATACGGGACCGACGTCATCATCGTCGATACCATGGGTGAGCTCTTCAACCTTTATGGGGCTTCCGATGTCGCTTTTGTGGGGGGGGTCACTCGTTAATCTCGGGGGTCAGAACATCCTT
>JAPXSS010000202.1:0-3574 GCA_033812955.1 Syntrophobacteraceae bacterium
GATCCAGGACGTTCTCGGCGTGGAATACCTCGCGCCGCAATCGCTACGCCTCGAACCCGAATGGGCCGTGGTGGTGCTGGCCGCGCTGGTCTATGCCGGCGAGGTGGTCCTCTCCATTCCGGGCAAGAAGTTCGATGCCACGGGTCTGGCGCAACTGGCCGGAACCGGCATCGATGAACTTGCCCAGTTCAAACACATCGAACGGCCCAAGGACTGGAACCTTCCGGCGCTCAAGGCGCTTTTCGAACTGCTTGGGCTAACGCCGGGCATGGCGCAACTGGTCACTCAGGGCAAGGACGAGCCGGTTCAGGAGCTGCAGAAGGCGGTCACCAACGCCGTCGAGCGGCTGGTGCTGGTGCAGCAGAGCATGCAGACCGGATTGTTCTTCTGGGGCCGCAGCCTGCTGGCCGAGGATGAGATCAAGAAGCTCCGCGCGAAACTGGACGAGACCAAGACATTCCTCGAATCCCTGCAAGCCTACACCACGACCGGCAAGCTCAAGAATTTCCGCTACGACGCCTCGGAAGTGACGGCCTATCGGAGTGGGCTCGAATCCCTGGCCGAAATCAAATCGCTTGAGGAACTGGTGGTGGACCTCGGGTCCACGGCCTCGTACCTCTCCACCGCCGAGGCAGTCCTGCCCACCGGCCATGAGTGGATCGACAAGATGAAGGCTGCGCGGGACGAGGTCCTCGCCCAGATCGGCGACCCGGCCAAGCGGAGCGCTGCGGCATTCCGCCAGCAGACCCAGCGCAAGCTCGGCGACCTCAAGAAGGCCTACCTTTCCATGCATGCCAAAGCGCGTCTCGGCGTGAACGAGGACAAGCGCAAGGCCCAGCTCATGGGTGACGAGCGGCTCAAGGACCTGCAGAAGCTCTCCACCATCGACCTGATGCCGCGCCAGCACCTGTCGGACTTCCAGAACCGCTTGGCTGGCCTGAGGAGTTGCTTTGCGCTCACCGAGCAGGAACTGGAAGCATCGCCGGTCTGCCCGCACTGCAACTTCAAACCGGGCGCGGAACCGCCTGCGGCTCCCGCGGCGACGATGCTGGACGCCCTGGACGGCGAGCTCGACAAGCTGGTCGAGAACTGGACCCAGACGCTGCTCGCCAACCTCGAAGACCCGACCACCAAGGGGAACCTGAGCTTGCTCAAGCCCGAGCCGCGCAAGCTGGTGGACGGCTTCATCAAGAAGCGGACCCTGCCGGACGACCTGGACCAGGACTTCATCCACGCCTTGCAGGAGGTGCTCTCCGGGCTCACCAAGGTTTCGGTCAAGATCGCGGACCTGCGTGATGCTCTGCTCTCGGGCGGCTCACCGGCCACCCCGGCGGAGATGCGGAAGCGGTTCGAGGAATACCTGGACGGGCTGACCAAGGGCAAGGAGCCCGGCAAGGTGCGGATCGTGTTGGAGTGACGGCAATGCCATCAGAAAAACTTGTACAGAAAGGAGAACGACGATGAGTAAAGGCAGAGATCGGACCGTTTCGCGTCGCCCCGATGGGACGTGGGAAAACAAACGCAACGACGCCGACAAGGCATCCAGCCTGCACAAGACGCAGAAGGAAGCGGAGCAGACGGCAAAGGGGATGTTGAAGAATCAGGGCGGCGGAGAACTGACCACCAAGGGCGTGGACGGCAAGATTCGCAGCAAGGATACCATCGCGCCGGGCAAGGACCCCAATCCGCCGAAGGACAAGGAACACTGATCGGATGCGGAGACGCTCGGACGGTCCAGAACACCAGCGCCTGTTATCGCGGGCGGAACTTGAGGAATGAAACCGATGGGTGACCTTTTCAATCTTGAGCCGAAAGCTGCGCCGGCCGGTCCGGTGGAATGTCTCGGCATGACGTTCCCGAACGACGAGGAGCGGCGGAAGCATTTCCTCGGTCTCCTGCGCGAGAAGTTAAAGGACCCAGAGTTTCGGAAGATCGAGGGCTTCCCCATCGGCTCGGACGAGGACATCCTGGCGCTCTCCGACCCGCCGTACTACACCGCCTGCCCGAACCCGTTCATCGCCGACTTCATCAAGCACTTCGGCAAGCCCTACGATCCGAGCAAGCCATACAGCCGCGAGCCGTTTGCCACAGATGTGAGTGAGGGCAAGAACGACCCGATCTACAATGCTCACTCCTACCACACCAAGGTCCCGCACAAAGCCATCATGCGGTACATCCTGCACTACACAGAGCCGGGGGATGTGGTCCTCGACGGATTCTGTGGGACCGGCATGACAGGTGTCGCTGCCCAGGCCTGTGGTTCACCGCCAAGTGATTTTCGCTCAATAGTGGAGGCTGAAAATGCAGAAGCCTCTATGCCAAAGTGGGGCGAGCGAAAGGCAATTCTTTGCGATCTTTCACCCGCAGCTACCTTCATCGCAAACAACTACAACCTCCCCATCGACATTGGGCTGTTCGAAAGAGAAGCCACAAGGATAATCAAGGAAGTCGAGACTGAACTTAAATGGATGTGGGAGACGGTTCACTCGGACGGAAGGACCAAAGGAATTATCAACTTCACCGTCTGGTCCGACGTCTTTATCTGCCCTCAGTGTTCAAATGATGTCGTATTTTTCGATTCTGCCGTAGATGAAGAATCTGGAAAGGTGTCGTCGGTATTCCCCTGTCCTCACTGCTCAACCGAGCTGACAAAGCGTGGACTTCAAAGGAGAATCGAAACCCACTACGACAAATGGTTGGGTAGGAATATTAAGAGGTCAAAGAGAGTACCAGTCTTGATTGAATATCACGTCGGGAGGCGATCATATCAAAAAAGCCCTGATGCAACCGATCTTGAGACCTTGCGCACAATCGAAAAAGATATCCCACCTCACTTCGTGCCCATTCCAGAATTGATGTTCCGTACTTCCGAATGGGGAGATCTCCAGCGTGGCTATCATGAGGGCATTACACATGCTCATCATTTCTATTTTGAGCGCACTTTATGGGCACTGTCAGAACTCGAGAATAGATTTGAAAATTCGGGGGTCCCCAGGCTTCTACGCCTTCTGTTCACAAGCCAATTGATCAATATCAGCAAGATGAATCGCTACCGTCCGGGCGTTTCGTTCCCTTACAACCCAATGAGCGGAACTCTATATGTCGGAAGCCAGATATGCGAGTCGAATCCTTTTACGGCCTACCGCAACAAGATAAAGAAGTTCGTCGCTGCAAAGGCGCAAACGTTAGTGTCGGGCGCTGTAGCAATCTCAACGCAATCTACCTCGTTCATCTCAAAGCAACTACCTCCAAATTCCATTGACTACATTTTTGTTGATCCACCCTTCGGAGACAATCTGCCCTATTCCGAGCTGAGTTTTTTATGGGAATCATGGTTGCGTGTTCACACGAACACCGATCAGGAAGCAATTATCAGTGGGATACAAGGTAAGGGCTTACCTGAGTACTTATCCCTGATGCAAATCTGTTTCAGCGCCATGCACGGATGCTTGAAACCTGGGCGATGGATGACTGTCGAATTCCATAACTCGCGCAATAGCGTGTGGAGCGCGATTCAGGAAGCTCTTGGTAAGGCCGGTCTTGTAGTAGCCGATGTTCGAGTGCTGGATAAGGG
>JAPXSS010000203.1:0-3499 GCA_033812955.1 Syntrophobacteraceae bacterium
CTACTATATGATGCGGTATGCGGTGAGCGGTTTCTATTTTGCCCACCTGTTCGTGGGCCAGAGTATCACTATCGTGGTCGTGTCGGTCTTTTTCGTCCTGTGGATCTTCAGAAGTACCGGGCGTCATGAGAATTAATCCCCTGGGCAAAGCCATCCTGGTGTTCCTGGCCTCCTATGTGGTGCTCGTCCTGGCTTTTTCCCAGGTCGGTCCGCTTTATTTCAAGCTCTTCCAGGGAATATTTCGATGGGAAATCAACACCTTCTTTCCCCCCTTCAAGGTCACCGGCTTCACTACCGAAACCTATGGGGGCCAAGCCATGATCGCCCTCGAAGCAAGGCTTACCGAAAACCTGGTGCTGCCGGATCGGAAGGTCCTGCACACCATCGGCCATCCCTACACGGCCAGGACCATTGCCATCAACCAGTACCTGCATCCGATCATCATCCTGTCCGTGCTCTTTGCCTGGCCCGGCCTGGCCTGGCGGGACCGGTTCAAGGTCTTCTTGCTGGTCCTCCCCTTCCTCCTCGTTGTGGAAATGGTGGACATCCCCATCTTGCTGGGCGTACGCATCATGGAAACCGTGCAGGCGAACCTGTTCCAGGACCCCAATGCAGGCAGGAGCCTCGGGTCCTATTGGGCCGCCTTCCTCCATACCGGCGGGCGGGCGGCACTCTCCATTCTTGCCATCGGCCTCGCCCTCGCCTCCTTTTACCTGCTCCGCACCCGGCAACAACAGCGCGCCACGGCCGCTCAGTCCCCGAAAGCCGAGTCGCGCCGCGCCAAAACTGGCCGTAACGATCCCTGCCCCTGCGGTAGTGGCAAGAAGTACAAGAGCTGCTGCGGCGCGAAATAAGGATCGGACACACACCGAAAAAAGCCAGCTCATCGCGGATTAGCGTGATAAATTACCAACCTCATCAGGATTCGACAGCCGTCATTCCGGCATTCTTCCAACCGGAATCCATTACTGCTAGCTGCTTTAGGAAAGCTGGATTTCGGATCAAGTCCGGAATGAAGGCTTGAAAGTTCTGCCAGCTTTCACGTCAATCCGCGATGAGTCAAAAAGCTTCTCGCCGTGGCTTCCCGACTGACGCGAGAGGGGAAGGAATCCGGTGAGGGGGAGGGCCAAATTGATCCCACTCCGAGCTCACGGCAACAAAAAAGGCGCTCCAGGGAGCGCCTTTTTTGTTGCAATTTCCGGCTATAACCGACTTGCCTAGGCTGTCATTTTTCTCCTTATCAACCAGACGGCTGAGGCAGCAAGGAGCAGTGAGAGGATGATCATACCCCATTCGTTCAAGCTGGGCACCCTCTGCACGGTATGCGTGAGGGTGAAGGGACAGCCAGTCCCCCACGTGGTGTCACGTGTAGCCCTCGCTCGGAAGGTGTTGACCCTAACCCCTTCAAACTCGGTCACTTCCACGCTGTGACGAAAAACCAGGGGAGAGGTTGATTGTTTGAGCTGAGTGGTACTGGTCCAATTTATGGTGACGGGACCCGGACCGGTTCCGCTCGCATTGCTCAGAGAGAAGCCCGCCGGAGATCGAACGGTCGGAGTGGTGGACAACAACCTCATATTCAGCGGCAGAGTATCCTCTATGTATACCGTGTCGTTCCCATCCCCGGTATTGGCAACCACAAATTCACAATACAGAGTGACCGGAAATGACTGAGCAGAGGGCAAGATAATTGCTGCGTTCAGGCCCGAGTAATCCGAGTTCAAGGTACATCTTTTGGTAACGCAGTCGATGTTGGGAAGTCCATATTCATAGTTAACGGCACCAACCTTGGTATCTATATTCAGTCTCGGATCGTAAAGTAACTCAATCCTGGTAATATTGTTCGACCATGAGAATGAACCGTATGTCGTGAAAGCGCTAGGCTCGATATAGACATTATTTTGGCTAACCCCTCCTACAGTAGTCACGGTTCCTTGAGCGTAGTTAGTAGCACTGTTGAAAAGACGGATGCGAAAGGTTGTGGCAATATCGCTATACACAGAACTGAAGTGGATGTGCGTAAGGGTCGACATATTAATCGCCAGACTGTAGTCATTCGGATCTGAGCTGCCGTTCCATATCACCCTGCCCCAGCCGGTAGCGTGAGAGCCATTTTCCGTGCTCCACTCGTTTGCATTGACAAACGACTTAGTTTGATCAGTAGAAGTATTCGCTGTTTGTTCGAGCCACAAATGGCGGTATGCTCCAATGATGTGCGTTCCACCCATGTCGTTGACAGTCGCGGGAGGAGGAGGGGATATTCCTACGGTGGTTCTGACCAGCGCGGGAGTGGTGGAATCCCCCTGCCCCACCGTAAAGTCATCAATAACGACCGTTATTCCAAAGGCTTGACTTGTCGGCAGGCAGATCAGCCCAACCAGCAGCAGGCACATCGCGCAAAAAAGATTTGTGTTCTTCGATAGATAACTACCTTTTTTCATCATGACTCCATCCCTCCTCAAAAGTCCCTATGAATGCCCTCTTTAGACTTCCACTTATCGACAGACACATCACTCGGTCACCAACATACAAATGCTGCCCCTCCCTGCATATGCGAGGCTAGAAAGCTTGTGGTTCCGCCCCTGACAGCACATAGGGTCCAAAAGTAGTATCCAGTTTAGGACCATGCTAGCGGCAGACTACTGTTGCCCGGGTGGTTTTGTCAAGGATTTTTTTCCTTAGCCCAGGACCATGGCGCGCTCAGGACGGTGCCATGCCGGTAGGCCTCCGCGAAAAAGTGGTTGTGCTGTTATCGGTTGGCTTGTCAGATCACCAAGGGGTCCCGCGAACGCATCGGGCATAGTAGTTATTGTTCTTGGTGGCCGCGAGGACGTTCCCATGGGCGAAGACCACGTGCCACGCGCCGGATAGATTGCTGAGAACGGTGCTGCTCGACCAGTAGCTTTCCAGGCCGCACTCGAAAACCGGATCGATGGCGGGGTCATATCGAGAGTAGTCGATAATCGTTTCTAATTCCGCGATGCTTGGTAGCCGCCAGTCTGCTTTGTCCCCGAGAACCAAAGCCCGACAGTATTCTGTGGCTTCTTGCCAGTTTCTTGTTATTCCATCATCAGCCTGCTGCCATGTCAGGGCGGTCTTGTGGTCAACCACCTTTCCGTCAGTACTCACTGCAAAACGGACGATGGCAACCTCCTTGGCTGAAACCCTGCTGCCGCCTCCCGCTTTAGCAGCGAAGTAGTAGCTCCCGGATAAGGCATTGATGGGAATCCGTACTTTTGAGGTCGTCTTCCTGATCTCCCCCGGAGCCAGTCCGGTGGCAAAATTAACGGTAGCCAGAAGACGGGCATCCGCAGGGATCGTCTCGTTATCCGAGGAGAGGTACAAACGCACTTTGTAAGCACCCGAAGCTGCCTTACCTTTGTTCTTCACCGTGTAGGAGATCGAGACCTTACGATTCAGCAGGGCCTTGGCGGGACCAGAAACAGACCTGACTACCAGCTTGGCCCCAGCACCTAGTTCGTGTCCATCCGGAAAGGTC
>JAPXSS010000204.1:0-3475 GCA_033812955.1 Syntrophobacteraceae bacterium
AGCGGAGGTGATGACCAAAGAGCAGCAGGAACGATCTGAACAGGCTCACAAGCTCTATTGCGACGTCTGCGAAGAAAGCGGGCTAAAGGTTTCCTCATGGCAGAATTTTGATGCCTGGAAGGAGTATGTGGACGGAAAGGTCAGCGAAACCGTCCCGAACGAGAAAGCTCAGGCAACGGAAACGGAGTTTCTAGAGCAGGCCAGATCGGAAGTCGATAGGATGGTGCAGGTTTCCCGGTAGTTTCTTTCGCTTCGGCCCCGGACCCAAGTGACAGCCACGCCACCGGGAAGTGGTCAGGACCGGTTCCCCCGCGCCCACCGCAGCGGGCCTGGGGGAACCCAGCGGATCGTTATGCCTTGCCCTTGATTTCCAGCGCGACCTTTCTGGCAAGTTCGGCACAGCGCTTGAGGTCATCATGAGAGGGGGCGAACTTTACCCGGATGCCGCCATCCACGATCTTTACTTTCATCTCCTCGAGGGCCTCGGTCATCACCCTTACCGCTTCTCCGCTCCATCCGTAGGAACCAAACGCAAAGCCGAGCTTGTCCGCCGGCCGCAATCCCTTCATGTAGCAGAGCATGTCCGCCATTGTTGGCAGGATACCGTTGTTCAGGGTGGAGCAACCCAGGATGATGGCTTTGGAGTCCAGGATTTCCGTAATGACATCACTGCGGTGGCTGATTTTCAGGTTGAACACCTTGACGTCCACGCCCTCCTGGGCAAGACCGTCGGCAATGGCAAAGGCCATCTTTTCCGTAGCCTGCCACATGGTATCATAGATGATTACTGCCTTGTCAGCAGCTTTCTGCCTGCTCCAGGTGTCGTAGGCCTCGATGATTCGGTCCGGATGGCTGCGCCAGATGAGCCCATGATCCGGTGCGATCATGTCAAATTCGAGCCCCATATTCTGCACATTGGTGAGCAGTTTCTGCACGAGTGGTGAATACGGGAGGAGAATGTTCGCATAATACTTAGCCGCATGATACAGCAACTCAGCCATGTTCACTTCATCATCGAAACGCTGACTGGTCGCCCAGTGTTGCCCGAAGGCATCACTCGAAATGAGCAAACGGTCCTCTTTGAGGTACGATAACATGCTGTCGGGCCAGTGGAGCATCCGGGTTTCGATGAACTGGACCGTCCTGGTTCCGAGGCTGATCGTATCACCCGTTTTCACAACCTGGAACGGCCAGTCTTCCCGGTGAAAGTGGTCGATCAGGGTTTTCTTTCCCATGGCCGAACAGATGAGCTTCTCCGGTTGAATCAGATCAATGATCTCGGGCGCTGCTCCGGAGTGATCCATCTCCATATGATTCATTACCAGGTAATCGATTTTCCGGGGGTCCACAAGCCGCGACAGGTTGCAGATCAGATCCTTGACAAAAGGCTTCTTCACCGTATCAAATAAGGTGATCTTGTCATCCACCACCAGGTAGGCATTGTAGGTCGACCCCTTCATCGTGGAATAACCGTGGAAATCCCGGATATTCCAATCCACCACGCCAACATTGTAGATCCCTTTCTTCAACTCAACCGGCTGCATCGTCTCTCCTCGTGGGCACACTCGACCAATTTCTACCAATTCTCGGCTAGGATTTCATAATAGGCCTGAGGATGAGCGCAGGCGGGACATTCGGCAGGAGCATCCTTGCCTTTATGGAGGAACCCGCAATTCAGACACCGCCACACCACTTCCTTGCTCCGCTTGAAGACCCGATCATTCTCGATGTTGGCGGCAAGATCCAGATAGCACTTCTCATGCTGCTTCTCAGCCACCGCGATGGCCTCAAAAATGGCGGCTATCTCATCGAACCCTTCGCTCCTTGCCACGTGGGCAAAGTCGGGATACATTACGGTCCATTCGTGGTTCTCACCAGCCGCAGCGTCCTTGAGATTCTGCAGCGTACCGGCAATGATACCGGCCGGAAAACTGGCCTTAACCTCGACCTCGCCTCCTTCCAGCAGCTTGAACAAGCGCTTGGCGTGCTCCTTCTCCTGGTTGGCCGTTTCCTCAAAAATCAATGCCACTTGCACAAAACCGTCCTTGCGGGCCCGGCTCGCAAAGTAATTGTACCGATTTCTCGCCTGGGATTCGCCGGCGAAAGCCGTCAGCAGGTTTTTTTCAGTCTGGGTACCCTTCAAACTTTTCATGCAAATCCTCCTGAGTTCAAATTGTTAGGGAACACATCCGCGAATGTTCCATATCGTTGTGCTGGAGTTTCTTAAATAGCCACTGAATTCAGTCTGTCAAGACAACTCCGCGCCAAGTCTTGCGTTTCACTCCGGAAGAGTCTCCGAATTCCACCCGGGATGATCCAGGCGGAATCGACCGTTGACTTTCCCGTGGCAATGGGAAACACTATGGTAGCCACCTCGAAACAGGGGCGACATCCCCTTCTAAATCCGGAATGATACCGCATGATTTCCAGGAAACCTCTTTTAACGGGAGTTGGTGGATCGCCTGAGTCACAGTGCCAGAGAGCACCCGAAAGCTATCATTTTTTACCCCCCGGTGAATATCTATATGCCCACAGTGTCCTGGAAAATGTTATCTTTGGGTATCTCAGGACCGACCAGGCAGAGGTGAATGAGCGGCTGCGGCGGGTAGTCGTCGACCTCCTGGAAGAAGTCGGGCTCATCGACAATGTGCGGGAAATAGGGCTGGAGTTTCAAGTCGGCAGTAAAGGGGATCGGCTGTCGGGCGGTCAGAAGACTTTCCAGAAGCTGATCGTGCAATCTCCCGAGGTCGGTGTAAGCATGCTTGAAATTCTGGTCAGGCGGATCATCCAGATGGAAGAGAAGCTGTTGCAGGACCAATCCGTCGCCTGCCTGGTGCAATAGCGCCTGAACAAGGGAAAGCGATGGTATCGCCATCGTGGACCGACCCTTTCAAGGAACAGGCGAAGGTTATGAATGAGTTGCTCATGCGGCTGCAGCGTGAAGCTGAACGGATTGCCTCAAAGCACCCGCCTCCGGAATTCTACATCCGTTTCAAGGCGCCTCAAGCCCTGGCCCGCAAGCTCTTTTTCACGAGTCCGGTGCTGGTGCGACTGCGACGATTGCTCGAACCCTGTCTACAAGAGGATCTGGGCCACGGGCTCTATCACAGTACCAGGGTGAGCCTCGATACCGCCACCCTGATCGCAGTGGAACTTGAAGCTGACCAGATCCAGCTCATGAAACGGGAGCGATTGATGCAACTGGGACTGATTGGCGGCCTGCTGCACGACATTTGCCGCAATGAAGAACAGCACGCTGCGGCCGGTGCGCTGAAAGCCGCCAGGATTCTCCGCCGCTTTCCTCTGGGGGCGAGAGAAGTGCAGGGCATCTGCCACGCCATCAGCAACCATGAAGCGTTCACCGCGCCCCTCCCCTGCGATCCGCCCTGGTGGCAGCTCATCAGCGATTGCCTCTACGACGCCGACAAGTTTCGCTGGGGCCCGGACACCTTCACTCATACCCTCTGGTACATGG
>JAPXSS010000205.1:0-3469 GCA_033812955.1 Syntrophobacteraceae bacterium
ATCCTCATCTTCGGGACGCCGCACGAAAACGAGCTGAGCTTCAACTGCTCCCGGGTCATCAAGGTTCTGGGCACCGATGTCTGGGACCTCACCAGCGCCGAGATGGAAAGCAGGAGACAGAACCGGAAGATCGCGGCATTCATGAAGAAGTATGTGCCCGGCTTCGAGAATGCGTATATAGTCCAGAGCGGAGTCACCATAGGCGTCCGGGAAAGCCGGAGAATCACAGGTGAATACCGGATCACCGCCGAAGATGTCCTGGGCGCCAGAAAATTCGATGACGTCATCGCCCGGGGCACCTATCCCGTCGACGTGCACAACCCGGAAGGCAAAGGCACGGTGCTGGTGTACCTCCCGCCCGATGCATCATACGATATCCCCCTGCGCTCCCTGCTCCCCCGAGGAGTCGACAACCTCCTGGTGGCCGGGAGGTGCATCTCGGGCACCCACGAAGCGCATTCTTCCTACCGGGTGATGCCCATCTGCATGGCTACCGGCCAGGCGGCCGGCGTGTGTGCCGCACTGGCATCCCGCGGCGCCACCACCCCCCGGGAAGTGGCTGCACAGGACGTGCAGGATGAGCTTCTGCGGCAGGGGGCGAACCTGAAGAGGGGATGATCCGGCACCAGCGGGTCAGGGTAAAACCCTTCACAAAACCGGGTGATTCGAGTAAGATCGAAGTGAGATGGAAACCGCTGTCATCATCATATCCATTCTGCTTATCCTGAGCATAGCGGCCAGCAAGATATCCGATCGCTTCGGCATACCCGCACTCCTGGTCTTCCTGATCCTCGGCATGCTCGCAGGATCGGAGGGAATCGGGGGCATCGATTTCGACAACCCTGCCATTGCCCAGTTTATCGGGGTGATCGCGCTTGCGCTCATCATTTTCTCGAGCGGGTTCAGCACGAAATGGAAGCGCGTACGCCCCGTATTTGCCTGGGGATTCTTGCTTTCCACCTTCGGCGTCATCATAACCGCCCTCGTCGTGGGCGTGTTTTCCGCCGTGATACTCGGGTTCTCCCTGAAGGAAGGCCTGCTCCTCGGCTCCATAGTATCGTCAACGGACGCTGCAGCCGTGTTCTCCGTCCTGAGATCCAGAGGCATCAGCCTGAAGGGCCTGCTCAAGCCTCTCCTGGAGTTCGAATCAGCCAGCAACGATCCCATGGCGGTCCTCCTGACTATCGGCATGATCCAGGTGCTCACACAGCCCGATGCCTCGCTTTCGGAAAGCGTCGGGCTCTTTTTTCTTCAGATATCGCTGGGACTGGCAGCCGGCTATGTGATGGGCAAATGCATCCCCTATCTCGTGAACCGTCTGAAGCTCGGATATGACGGGCTCTATCCGGTCCTTACGCTGGCCCTGGCCCTCTTCACCTACGGCTTTGCCGACATGCTGGGCGGCAACGGGTTCCTCGCTGTCTACCTCGCCGGAATCATCACTGGCAACAGCAATCTCATTCATAAACGGAGCCTGCTGCATTTCCATGACGGTATTGCATGGCTCATGCAAATCACCATGTTCCTCGCCCTGGGGCTGCTCGTTTTTCCCTCCCGTCTCATTCCGGTCATGGGCGCGAGCCTGTTGATCACCGCCTTCCTGATGTTCGTTGCCAGACCTTTAGCGGTCTTTCTCTGCCTGCTGCCCAGCCGGTTTACCACAGGGGAAAGGGTTCTCGTCTCGTGGGTAGGGCTACGCGGCTCGGTGCCCATCATTCTGGCCACGTTCCCGCTTATGGCCGGAATCTCGGAGGCGGAGCAGATCTTCAACGTGATCTTCTTTGTAGTGCTGACCTCCGTACTCCTGCAGGGAACCACCATCCAGCTCGCGGCACGATGGCTCGGGGTGGATGCGCCCTTGCAGGAGCAACGCATCTATCCCATCGAGTTCAACCCGGACAGCGGATTCAAGGGCGAGCTCAATGAACTGGTCATTCCGGCCGGGTCAAAGGTGGTCGGGAAAAAGCTCGTCGAGCTGGGGATCCCCCAGGAATGCCTGATCGTGCTCATTGTAAGAGGCAATGAGTATATTCTCCCCGGCGGGGCGACATCCTTGGCAGGCGGTGACATATTGCTCGTCCTGTCCGACAAGGAGACTTTTGCCAGGGTGGTTTCGGAGATCAACACGAAGGGGCAGGATGACAAGCCGGGAAACAAAAGCATCGGCGAAATACTCCCTTCAATTTGAATACGTGTTTCGTACCTGTCGGATCATGCACATCTGCTCGGCCACCGACCGGGCTGCGGGGAGCGCGGGCATGGTGATCTTCGTGCGGGCCCGGCCCGGAGGCCGGAAGCTTCAGAACTGCGGTGACACCGTTTGAAAGACCTTCACTCGTGAAGAGAGAAAAACTCATAATCATCGAACTGCCAACAGCCGATACAAATTAAGGCCGGGACCGGCATCTCTTTGCTCGGCAGAGGATCTCGAGCCCGGACTGAATGGTATGATGGGCACATCATAAGGAGGAGTCGACCGTCATGAGAAAGCGCCCGGCATTGGCAAAAGGTTTGGCGGTGGTCCTGGCAGCCCTGGTTCTGAGCGGCTGCAGCGCGGCGCGCTATACCAGCACCCTGAAGCCTCCCGATGACAAGGACTTGGAGTTCGGCTCCGTCAGATTCGCCATGTCGAGCTTCACCTATGAAAGACTGGGCGTACAACCGTCGCCGCGGCTCATCAACGAGAGGGGCAGGGCCCTTGACCCGAGTATGTTCACGGACGACAGGGCAGGCCTGCCGGTCCACATCGCTTTCAAGAGGTCCGACAGCTCACTCTCAGATGGTAGCAAAGTACTCTTGATGATCGTCACCTTGTTTGGGGTAGTACCGATCCCTCACACCGACAGGCATGATTTTACCGTTCGCGTCGGTGTGCTGGATTCCCTGGGGGAAACTCTTTGTGAAAAAGAGGAAACATTCGAGATCGACGTGATCGCCTGGACCAGCTACTGGCCCTTGGGCCTCCTGCCGATTCCCGGTCCGTCTGACCTGCCGAGAGAGTATCGCGTCGGAGATCTTGTGGAGTGGAGCCCGGCATCGATAAACAAGGTCAACAACCATGCAGCAGAATGCATTGCCGGGGTTGTTGTCCAGGCGTTGAAATCGGCCGATCAGGCCAAGCTCCGGGCCGCATTCCAGGAGCGGAAGTCCCGTGTGTAGGAAATCATTGTCGACGGAAAGCCGTATAAGAGCTTCCTCACCATGGCGGGCGTGTCCAAACCGAAACCCGGCAGCACATTCAACCTGCTCGTATACCAGGGCGATGTCAGCTACAGCGCAAAACCGATGGATCAGGCGGTCGTGGCCCGCATGGATGAGTCGGGAAACTGGCGACCGGTGAGAAGCTACCTGCGCAGCGCCCGCACGCTCACCCTGGTGAGCGTTCTGATCGAGAACAATGTCCCGGTCAGGGCGGTGGTGCGCACGCCTGATACACCGCCACTGGAAGACTTCATCGACACCCCGGACC
>JAPXSS010000206.1:0-3451 GCA_033812955.1 Syntrophobacteraceae bacterium
CCCTTATGCGTTTAGAGTTCTAACCCGAGGAAGTAATCCTTTCTGGGGACAGTGCCTGGTGGGTAGTTTGACTGGGGCGGTCGCCTCCCAAAATGTAACGGAGGCGCGCGAAGGTTCCCTCAGGCTGATTGGAAACCAGCCGTAGAGTGTAAAGGCAGAAGGGAGCCTGACTGTGAGACAGACATGTCGATCAGGGACGAAAGTCGGTCTTAGTGATCCGGTGGTTCTGAATGGAAGGGCCATCGCTCAACGGATAAAAGGTACGCCGGGGATAACAGGCTGATCTCCCCCAAGAGTTCACATCGACGGGGAGGTTTGGCACCTCGATGTCGGCTCATCGCATCCTGGGGCTGGAGCAGGTCCCAAGGGTTCGGCTGTTCGCCGATTAAAGCGGTACGTGAGCTGGGTTTAAAACGTCGTGAGACAGTTTGGTCCCTATCTACCGTGGGCGGAGGAATTTTGAGGGGATCTGTCCCTAGTACGAGAGGACCGGGATGGACGGACCTCTGGTGTACCAGTTGTCCCGCCAGGGGCAGCGCTGGGTAGCTACGTCCGGAAGGGATAACCGCTGAAAGCATCTAAGCGGGAAACCCACCCCAAGATGAGAATTCCCGGGGAGCAATCCCCCTGAAGGCCCCTCGTAGACTACGAGGTTGATAGGCCGGGTGTGTAAGGGCAGTAATGTCTTGAGCTAACCGGTACTAATAGGCCGTGCGGCTTGACCATCCTTATCTCTTGAGGACAACGGGTTAAGACCAGAGCAGGAAAACGCTGAGAGTAGGACCCCTATTCGCGTCCCGAGCAAGCCAAGCTTGGGGCGGTGGTAATGGCGAGGAGGCCACACCCGTACCCATCCCGAACACGGTCGTTAAGCTCCTCTGCGCCGATGGTACTGCGTGGGCAAACTGCGTGGGAGAGTAGGACGCCGCCGCCTCATCCCTTAACATAAAACCCCCTCTCCGTAATAGCGGTGAGGGGGTTTTTTATTAGTCCATGATACATCTGAGATCCGATGGCCTTCGCGGCCTGCCGGCTATTCGCCTGGCTCTCGATCAGTACGATTTGCTTTTGAGAACCGCATGCTCCGATGATTTGATCGGAGTTGGCCTATGTTGACGCTGGCCATGAAAGTTAGTGCCGAGGCTCTCGTTTTGGGTGCCCCCGGGGTATTGAAAAAATGTTCCCGTCCAAGGCAAATCAGTGTACACAAAGGCTGAAAAGTGCTCGCATTCGGGAACCTCGGAAGGCGAGACGGCCTTCCTGCCGAATCGGCTTTCCTTCAAGATCTGAAACGCTTTTAGCATTGCGTTTCCGGCATGTCACTCATGCCGTCGATAGAGGATCAGCTTCATGAACGATGTCTTCCTGCCGGAATCTTTCGACGAACTGTGGCGTGTTTTCGAATCGCATCCCGAGGCATTGGTGTGCGCGGGCGGGACGGATCTCCTGGTTAGGATGCGCAGCGGGTTGGTGGTGCGTGCTCCTGTCGCGTGCATCGATCGCATTGCGGCTTTGAAGGGAATCGAGTTCGAGGAGGATTGCGTCCTGCGGATCGGGGCGTGCACCGCCCATGCGCGGATCATGAGCAATCCAGCCGTGCAGCGGTACTTTTCCGTTCTTGCGCGGGCTGTGGAGGGACTGGGGTCCCCGCCGATTCGCAACATGGGGACGATTGGAGGGAATATCTGTACCGCCTCGCCCGCCGGGGACACCCTCCCGCCCTTGTATGTGCTGGATGCGGAACTCCAGCTGCTGAGCCGCGCCGGTGAGCGACGGATGCGCATCAGGGATTTCATCGTTGGACCCGGTCAAACCCTTCTTCTACCTGGGGAGATTGTGGCGGCAGTGCGGGTGAAGGTCCCGGACGAATACAATGTCCAGCATTTCGAGAAGGTCGGCCAGCGCAACGCTCTGGCTTGTTCCATAAGCAGCATTGCCGCGCTGCTGCAAGTGGCTGACGATGGGGTTGTCCGCAAGGCCGCGTTTGCTTGGGGAAGCGTTGCGCCGGTAGTCCTGACGTGCCCGGAAGCCGAGGAAGCGTTGATCGGCAACAAGCTCACGGCCGATGCGCTGCGTTGCGCCGCCTTCTTTGCCCGCAAGGCCGCGAGCCCCATTGGTGATGTGAGGGCGGAGGCCGATTACCGCCGCGAGGTCCTCGGGAATCTTCTCCTGCGGCTGGCCAATCCGGCCTGGTCCTGACATTTCCGTCCGATTCATGAGCCGATAGGGTCCGTGGCGCCGGGCGGCAAGAGGTGCCGTGCCGGTGATCCCTGAGCAATCCGAGCAACTATCCGTTGCGGTCGAAGCTGATCGTATGGTAGCATGAGTCAGTTTTTCTCTATATTCGAATAATGATCGAGATTCCAATGTATTGAACCGCATGATGCGGAGAACCGGCGTGCCGGTTTCCAACGTCGCCGGATGAGCGGCGAACTGATCTGGCGATAGTGCAAGTCCGGTCTTGTAAGACATGAGGGAGGCAGTGACCGTTTTGGTTTGAAGGCCCTTCCCCAGGGCGATTGTTTTTTGCTCTTGGCAGAGGAAGGATGCTGCCGCGGCATAAGTGAGCAGGACTGCTTTATTAATGATTATCCAAAATCAAGGGAAAGGAAAGCTATGGTCCTCAAACGGAGTATAATCTTTGCGTTTATCGCTTTTTTCGCGTTAACGTCTCCCGGGCTGGCCAAACAGAAAGCCTCCAGCCCCCATGCAGGTGTCCAGGCGGTGATCGAACGGCATAACAAGGCGCTTGACTCGCACGATCTCAAGGGAGTGATGGCGACCTATGCCGCGGGTCAGAATACAGTCCTGATGGGTACGGGGCCGGGTGAGTATTACGTGGGCGAAGACGCGATCGGGGGAGCCTATAATCAGTTCTTCACAAAGTTTGAGCCCAATACCCTGAATTTCAAGTCCGACGTCGTGACGTTCGGTTCACGAGGCAACGTGGCTTGGTTTGCCGTTTCCACAAGCATTGAGGGGAGCGCGCAAAGTGAGAAAAAGGAGCGTTCTTTCAACATTTCCGGCACGCTTGAGAAGGTGAAAGGCAAATGGCGGATTGTGAGCATGCACTTTTCGCGTTTGGGCGCTGAAGCCAAGGGGCCCGAAGTGTCCAAATGAGAGGCTGAAAATTCGACTTGTGCCCGATTATCATGGAAGAAGTACTCATACATTGAGAGAATAGAGGTTGAACATGGACCAGGATCTCAAAGCAAGGCAGGGTGAGGAAAAGGCTGAAAAGGCAGATGCGGGAGTTGACCGGCGGCGGTTTCTTCTTGGCCTGGGAAAATGGTCAATGGTTGTTGCCGGGGCAGCCGTTGCGGGAGGCGTGCTGCTGGGCACGGACCGTGAAGCGGAGGCGGCCGGCTGGGTCAATCACGCGGGTGGTGGCGGCGCATGGGCTAATAAGGCAGGTGGGGGCGGCGCATGGGCTAATAAGGCAGGTGGGGGC
>JAPXSS010000207.1:0-3441 GCA_033812955.1 Syntrophobacteraceae bacterium
GAGGAACTCCATTTACTACCGGACGGCTCAGTGGATCTCGTGCTGACTGATCCGCCGTATTTCGACAATCTGAGCTACTCGGAACTCTCGGACTTCTATTTGGCCTGGCATCAGGCTTTGGGAATCGCACCGCCCCCGTATGACGACAACGTCACTTCGGCTCCGATACTGCAGAACCTCGCCATCACGCGACGGTCCGACGAGGCCATCAAGGGATACCAGGAACGGCTTCAGCAGATTTTCATGGAATGCAACCGCGTGCTCAAGCCGAACGGGATCTGCGTGTTCACCTACCACCATAAACTTGCATCGGCATGGGATGCTCTCGGCACGGCTCTGCTTCATTCGGGACTCTCGGTAACCAAGGTGCTGCCCATGCGTGGCGAAGGCCAAGGAGGCCTTCACACTTACGATGGCACCATCAAGTGGGACGCGGTGCTGGTCTGTCGCAAGAAGAAAGGCGTCATCAAGAGGGGCGTTCCGGTCATCAGCGAACCCGTCTTCAAAGACGCTGTCTTGGAGGCGGAATCTCACTTTGAGGCCTTGTCCGCCCATAAACGGATCGGCTTCAAAATTCCTGATTTCACTAATTTGGCTCGGGCGTTGGTCGTCAGTAGAGGTTTCTTAGGCGAGGCGGATACCAGCACACGACCGATGTCGGATGCATTGAAGAACATACCAACCCCGGGAGAGTTGTGATGGCGAAACTCGATAAAGGAACGCTTGCCCTAACATTCAAATTCGATTGTGACCGGTTTCTCCGGTTTCGTCTGGCCAGTGATGCTGAAAGGGACTCACTTGGGGTCTCGGCCGAAACCTACAAGCGCCCTGGTATTGAACTTATCAAAGCAGCCGGGCGGCGTTGGGAAGCCGACAAATATCAGGATCTGATCGACACCTCGGATGATGGGAAAGTTGTGTTCCTTCTCGAGGATAAGGTCGATGATCTTCTGGGACGGAAGCCCTTCAAGAAGATCCAGAACCTTTTTGACATCCTCCGGCAACAGGAACCACCCCAAGCAATTATCGAGGCGGAATTCACGGTTCCCACAAACATTACTCCCGGCCTTCAAAAGGCATACGACGATTTCGGTCTCGACCAGGTACGAGTGCGCCCGGACATCCTTTGGATACGTCCAGGTGGTACTGGTGCGCCGCTGATCGGCAATGGGACTGTTCCTGAATACGAAATCCATATCATTGATGTGAAAATGGCTGCGGAGCCATCCCTGCGGCACTTCACGGAAGTGACCTACTACGCTTTGGCATTGGCCACAGCCATCCAGCAAGAGGGGCTGAGCGGCAGATATGCAGTTTCGGCGGAAGGCACCATCTGGCCAGGAAGCCACGACATCAATGCGTTCAGGAACCTGGTCCAGCTTTATCAGGCCAAGGGAGCCGCAGATCCAGTTTCCGAGGCCCTCAGCGAGACGCTGATTCGGGTTCCCTATGAAGTCTATGAAGTCCACGTGAAGCAGTTTTTCGAGGATCGTCTTCTCCGGGTTCTGCAGACCGACATGGAGGATGCCAGTTGGCATGTCGGTCCCAAGTGCCAGCTTTGCGACTACGTTCGCTACTGCCGAGAGAAGGCATCCGAATGCGATCATCTTTCCCGGCTGGCCTGGCTCAATCAAGGGCAGGCGGAACTGCTCCGTTCAAATGGCATCACCACTACAGCGGAACTGACCGAAGCCGTGACTACCGCCGATGAGCGGTGGCAATCCGTTATCGACTCCAGCCACCAGTTGCGGGCGGATGGGCCAGCGCTGGCAACTCGCGCCCGTTCCCTGACCGAGGGGGCACCTTTGCCGGTCGACGGGCGGCGCAGCGCCATGATCCCTGCCTGGACTGACCAAAGCATCTTTATCACGATTCATTTCGACCCGGGCTCTGGTATCTCCTTTGCCTTGGGCGCGGCGCGGCTTTATTTCCCGCACGGCCGCAAACCCGGCGATCCTCCGGTGACGGACGAAAAGATTTTCATCGTCGACCGTGTCGATGCGATGAACCCGGAAACGGAACGCGAGAGGCTAAAGGAATTTGCGACCGTGGTCTCTGAGTGGTTAGAGGAGGTGTCGACTGTCAACACCGGTCTACCCGCTCGTGACCGCCTCTCTTCCCACATCTTCTTCTGGGACATGCTGGAGGTGCGTCAGCTCAAGCGCATGTTCGAGCGTCATATGCAGAACCCTGACGTGATCGAACTGATCGAGGTACTTACCCGATTCTTCCCGCCGGACAGTCTGTTGCCCGATCCGGATGCTTTCAAGTCTCAGCCAGGGACCATCGTCAAGGAAGTTCTTCGAATGCTGGTTGGACTGCCGGTTGCCCACGATTACTCCCTGTTTGATGCAGCGAATAGTTTCTTCCCAAATGTTCGAGAGGATGGCACCCCGTATAAATTCGATCTGCCTTTTGGGTTCGCTACCCCAATGAGCGATCAGATCCCATTCGAACGGGCCTATGAGCTGTGGCAGGACAAAATTTTCGTTCGCCATTTCAATAAACTTCATCCTACTGACCCATCCAAGTGGAGACGCTACACCCGGGACGAACTCTACGATGGCATTAAGCGGGCCACGAAGGTTCACCTGCAAGCTTTGCAGCACATCGTCCGGCGACTGCGTGAAAACTACAAAGACCGGTTGGTACTGAAAAAGAGCGGCTTCTCTGCCGCACGTTCCTCCCAGGCAAGCGTTCCGGAGGCGGCAAGAAGCCTGATCGCTTTTGAGAAGCTCAATGTCGCGTGCCAGGAAATGGAGAACCGGAACACTCGCTCACTGCCTGTCGATGAACGGGAGGCGAGGTTTTTCTCGATACGCGGGTTGACCTTGAAGCCTCAAGCAGAGGCTGATCCGATCATCGATGAGATCAAGTTCGCGAATCCACAGTACCAACACGAAACGCTCTATGTTTTCGATTTTTCTCCGACCAGCAGGGATTCCCGAATCAAGGAAGGCGAATTTACCGTCGCCCTATCCAACGAGAATGAATACGTGGATCTCGACGAGCCGTGGCGTCGGCGACTTGGGTTGGGCTTCCAGGATGCAGAAGAACTGCTGGGCGAACACGGCCTGACCGAGCGGTGGATGACGAACAAGTCGATAGGGGCATTGCTTCAGGTAGAGGTCATTCGGTTGGAGGCCATGCAGGACAATCCCTATGTGGTTCTTAAACCGGGTCACCAGGGGCTCTTTCAGTTTGCCGTCGCCCAAGGACTCGTGGCGCTCGACTCACCGCTTGTCCTCGATCCGATGTACCGGGATTTTTCGAGCGACAGAATAGAAAAAGCATTGAGGTCTGTCGGCGGCAAGGCAGCACCGATCAAACGTGCCAGGAAGCGGAGGTAAGGCAATGGCTAAGAGACCGACAAAAATGACCGAACCAGCCCATAGCCTGATGTATACCCCCGGCTCGCTGGCAGCAGGAAAAGCATTCGCC
>JAPXSS010000208.1:0-395 GCA_033812955.1 Syntrophobacteraceae bacterium
TTCTTGCTTGTTCGACCTGGAATATCACATCACCGTTCTGGATGGTGAGCCCTGTGTGCTCTGTCCTAAATGTGGGCAGATATTCCATGATATTGAAAGATGCCCCAAGTGTGGACATGCCGAAGAAGACGAGGGTATGACGGTTGAGGACGGCGAAAAGGGAATGGTCTTCGTTTGCTCTCGTTGCGGCCATCGCTGGGGTGTAGAAGAGCCATACGCAAGAGCCTATCCCCCGGTCAAATGCGCCCATTGCCGAAGAGAACAGGGTTTCCAGGAGACCCGCAGTGTGGGTTACCGGGAGTACTTCAAATGCAAGTGCGGTGAGGAGTGGGACGAAGCCAGATACCCCGAAGCATGCCCCCGATGTGGGTGCGACCCCAAGACCGAAGTGCCGG
>JAPXSS010000208.1:405-3437 GCA_033812955.1 Syntrophobacteraceae bacterium
TTTTTGTTTGTGGCTTTTGTAAGCGCGATTTCCCGTCACAAGACTACTGGGCTGACTACTGGCGAAGCTAGAAAAGGGCGACCGCCGAGTTTGGGGCGAGCGACCACTCCTGCTCCGACTCTTCGTCGCTCGATCGCGTCAGGCCCTTGTGTTTCCATACGGTTCCCGCCCAGGCCACCGTCTCCGTCAGGGTATCCGGTGGCGCCGGGCTCTGACCGCATGGGCTGAGGAAAGCAAATGAGTTTGACAAGATCACAGTGATTTCCTATAAGCAGGGGGACCCAGCAGGGAAACAGCCCGGTCAATCCGGTCAATTCTTCATTTCGAAATCAGCTCAGTCAGGTCAGGCTTCACCCGATTCATTAGTATGTCATTGATGGGAGGGGGTAGATGCGAAGGGCGGTCATCGTCGGTGCGGTGCGGACTCCGGTGGGCAGTTTTGGCCGGTCGCTATGCGATGTTGCTGCGGTGGAACTGGGGGTGATAGCCGTCAAAGAAGCTCTGCGACGGTTGCAGTTGCCGGTCGGCGAAGTTGACGAAGTTATCCTGGGCAATGTTCTCCAAGCGGGTCTGGGGCAGAATCCAGCCCGCCAGGTGGCCATCCATGCGGGAATCCCTCAGGAAATTCCTGCCTTTACCGTCAACAAGGTCTGCGCCTCGGGGCTCAAGGCCGTGATGCTTGCAGCCCAGGCTGTGCTCCTTGGCGACGCCGAGGTGGTGATTGCCGGCGGCATCGAGAACATGAGCCGGACGCCCCTCGCCCTTCCCCAAGCCCGCTGGGGCCAGCGGATGGGCAACGGCAAGCTGGTCGATCTGATGATCCTCGATGGCCTCTGGGACATCTTCAATGGCTACCACATGGGCAACACGGCTGAAAATATTGCTGCCAGGTTCGGCATCAGCCGCGAGGAGCAGGATGCATTTGCCGTTGCCAGCCAGCAGAAAGCCGAAGCTGCCATCAAGAGTGGTCGTTTTCGAGATGAAATCGTCCCGGTGCCACTGCCGTCGCGCAAGGGGGAGCCGATTGTCTTTGATACCGATGAACATCCTCGCTTCGGTACTACCCTTGAGGCGGTGACCAAACTCAAACCAGCCTTTAAACCCGACGGGTCCGTGACCGCCGGCAATGCCTCGGGGATCAATGACGGTGCGGCCATCCTGGTGGTCATGACGGAGGCCAAAGCTGCCAGCCTGGGATTGAAACCCATGGCAGTCATTCGGGCATATGCCTCCAGCGGCGTGGATCCGGCGATCATGGGCATGGGACCGGTGTCTGCCACCCGGAAAGCGCTCGCCAAGGCGGGCTGGACCGTTTCAGAGCTGGATCTCATCGAGGCCAACGAAGCCTTTGCCGCTCAGGCCGTTGCAGTGAACCGCGAGCTGGGTTGGGATCTCGGTAAAATCAATGTCAACGGGGGTGCCATTGCCCTCGGACATCCCATCGGTGCTTCGGGAGCCCGCATCCTGACTACCCTGCTCCATGAAATGGCCAGGCGCGATGCCAGGAAAGGATTAGCCACGCTTTGTATCGGCGGTGGCCAGGGTTCTGCCATTGCAGTGGAACGACCGTAAGGGAGAGCTATCAGTGCTTGGCTGTCAGCGGTTGATGGTTGGCGGTTCTGGAGAGGAAGGCTGCCGGGAACAGGGGTGTTGTCTGCCGTTGTGCATGCAGTGGTTTCCATCACTGGGATGAGGAGGTGTTTGCCGTGGGTTATGAGAATATTTTGTTCGAGGCAGAGGATGGAGTTGGGGTGCTGACCTTCAACCGGCCGAAGGCTCTCAATGCGCTCACCACCAAGACCCTCGAGGAAGTGAAAGAGGTTGTCGAAAGCATTGCACTCGTTCGAGAGATCCGCGTACTGGTGCTCACCGGTGCCGGGGACAAGGCCTTTGTGGCGGGAGCTGACATTGCCGGCTTCCAGACGCTGAATCCCCTGCAGGCCAGGCATTTTGCCGAGCTGGGGCAGGAGGTCTTCTTCAAACTCGAGCACCTGCCCCAGCCCGTGATTGCGTGCGTCAACGGATTTGCCCTGGGTGGAGGGTGTGAAATCGCCATGGCTTGCGATTTCATCTATGCCTCCGAGAAGGCTCGCTTTGGGCAGCCGGAGGTCAACCTGGGCTTGATCCCGGGCTTTGGCGGGACTCAACGGCTGGCGCGGATGGTGGGACGAGCCAAAGCCAAGGAGCTTTGCATGACCGGGGAGGCGATCGATGCCCAACAGGCCAGGGAATTGGGACTGGTGGCCAAGGTATTCCCAGCCGAGCAGCTTCTCGAGGAAACCCTGAAGGCAGCGAAACTGCTCGCCACAAAGGCTCCGGGAGTGCTCCGCTCGATCAAGCAGGTGATCAACCACGGTCTCGATGTGGATCTCAAGACCGGCTGTGCCATTGAGGCCGAAGCATTCGGACTCTGTTTTGCCAGTCGGGACGCACAAGAAGGAGTTTCAGCCTTTCTGGAGAAGCGCAAGCCCAACTTTAAAGGATCACTCACTGACTGATGTCTGAGGCGGGAGGAGGGATCACGGGTGTCGACGTACCGCCCTCACGCCGGGGTCCCAAATCACCATTTGCCGGTTTAAGGGTTCCAGTTTCGGCCGAAGGAGGAAGAACAAGATGAATTTTGAGCTGACGGAAGAGCAAAGGATGATCCGGGATATGTCCCGCAAGTTCGCCGAGAAGGAAATCAAGCCGATAGCGGCCGAACTGGATCGCACTCATCGTCATCCTGCCGAGATCTGTGTCAAGATGGGGGAACTGGGGCTGATGGGAATCACTATTCCCGAGGAATATGGGGGAGCCGGGATGGATTACATCTGCTATGTCCTGGCCATGATTGAGATTTCCAAGGCGTGCGCGTCCTGCGGAGTGATCATGAGTGTTTGCAACAGTCTTTACAACTTTCCGGTCTTCGCCTACGGCACCGAGGAACAGAAGCAGAAATACCTGCGGCCGGTGGCCAGGGGGGAGGTTCTGGGGTGCTATGGATTGACCGAGGCCGGGGCCGGATCTGACCCCGCCAGCATGAAAACCAT
>JAPXSS010000209.1:0-3332 GCA_033812955.1 Syntrophobacteraceae bacterium
CGAATGGCTCGAAGCCCTCGGGCTCACGCTCACCATGTTTACCACACAACCCAGAGCGGGATGAGCAGCGCCGGGATGGGGCCATAAAAATACCCCTGACCCCGGCAACTGGGTGCGGAATGTAAGTCATTGACATTCGCCAGCCAAGCAATTTCCATTGAGGCACAATGCTGGGGATCTGTCCCGATTGACGACTCCAGTTGGGTATGCTATCCAGCGTGCCGCCATTGGGGTTTGTGGGGCCAGGGGCCTTCATCGTCATCCGTTAGCCATCA
This sequence comes from Syntrophobacteraceae bacterium, assembly GCA_033812955.1. Taxonomy (GTDB): domain Bacteria; phylum Desulfobacterota; class Syntrophobacteria; order Syntrophobacterales; family Syntrophobacteraceae; genus JADGQM01. Next base: position 276 of record JAPXSS010000209.1, read on the forward strand.
TGGTGCTTAATATGACGAACAAATTCGTTTTGTATCACGTCGTACCAGTTCTGCTGGCGGTGCTCCTGTTCGCTCCGGCGGCTTGGGCTGGAACCCTGACCGACCGGTTTTTTCTTATGGGGGACGGCAAGTTGAAAATCAAGAACATGCATACCGAGCGAGAGGTCTCGGTTTCCCTGCTCAATGCCGACGGGAGCTTCAATGACGAGGGCTTCACGAAGGTGGATGAGCTGTTTGGATTTCCAACCTGGCAGAAGGGGCGGCACATTTCACCCCGGCTACTGTTCATGCTCGACTATTTTTCTGACCGGGTCGCACCCGGGAAGGTGATCAAGATGATCTCGGGCTATCGCAGCCCCGATTACAACAACGGCCTCCGCAACGCGGGGGGCAATGTGGCCCCGACCAGCCTGCACATGGACGGGATGGCGCTCGATTTCAGCATCGACAGCGTGAACGGCAAGGAGTTGTGGCAACTGATCCGGAGCAAGGATTGCTGCGGGGTGGGCCATTATGGGGGGGCTAATATCCACCTCGATGCCGGGCGGCCGCGGTTCTGGGAGGCGGCTACCTCGAAGGTGCGAAGCGGCGAGAGCGATTACAACCGGTGCTTATACCTGACCACGGATTATGATCGGTATCAGGCGGGCGATACGGTGACACTGGCGCTGGTGGCGGTGAGTCAGTTCGGCTTTGGAATCATGGGAACCGGCTCCCTGGTTGCTGCTGACGACGGCAGTCAGACGACGGTGGCCCCCGTCCTGTTCCGGGTCGGAGACGCCGCCGCCTGCCTGGCCCTGTCCGACCGGGAAATCGCCCATCGCATCACCCTGGTCCTGCCGCAGAACTTGCCGACGGGACGCTACCGGGTCAAGATGGAATTCTGCCAAAGGCCGTTCGAACAGATGCCGCGCACCACCCTGTCAAACGTCATCGAGATCGTCCATCCGGCATCGTGACCGCTCCGGAGGCGGAGCCGCTCAGCTGCCCTCCATTCGAGTCGTCTTCGTGCACCTGTCGCTGCCCCAGTGATAAAACACCTCACCGTTTTCGTGTCTGCCTCTCTCCGTTGCCAAAGATTGTCGATCTTCGCCAAGCGATGGCCAAACCTTGCTGTTTCATGGTTTCGAGTCCGGATTGCCGCCGCTTTGCCCATGCGTGTCGCGAAAGTCCCGCAAGGCGAGCGTCACTCGCAGCTGCGAGCGGACTGGCAGGAACCTGGCTATTCCTTGGCCTTGAGCAGGTTTTCGAGGGCGGCAAAAGCTTTGTAGGTGGTGGCCGATTTCCGGTCGTCACCCGCCTCGACCTCACCGTACCATTCGCCGTCCAGGTAGCGTGAATGCTCATTGTCGTGGCAGTAGAGACACAACAATTCCCAGTTGCTGCCGTCGGGTGGATTGTGGCTGTGATCGTGATCCTTATGATGGACGGTCAGTTCGCGCAGCTTCTTGCCGGAAAATTCGCGTCCGCAGCGTGCGCAGACCCACGGGAAAAGCTTCAAGGCCCGCTCCCGATAAGTCTTTTCGAGTTCTGCTCTGGTATTCCGTGGCCCCATTCGCCCCCCCTCAGCGGTTCACGGGTAAGGTGAAAAAAAAGATGAATTCTGCCGAAATCACCGCTAGAGTCTAGCACTTCCGGCAAGCGGGGAGCAATGCAATAATGGTCAACCGGCCCGCCGCCTCGTTCTTTCGTGAAGAGGACCGGTCTGGTTGGAGTGTGCTGCGGTTGCCTGCCGGCGAGCTCAGGAGGGTGTCTGATCGAGGGCATCAGGAAGGATTCGCATGTGACGCTCAACCAAGGCTTCACCTACGAGGAGCAAATCGACGGCAAGGGGGAAGGGCTGACCGTTCTGGCTTATCTGACCCTCACCTATCGCCATTCGCCGGAGGAGGAGTGGCGAAACCGTCTGGTGCGCGGGGAGATAGTGATAGATGGTCTCAAGGCATGCGCCGATTCCGTGCTGAGGGCGGGCCAGCGGCTGGTCTGGGAACGTCCTCCGTGGGTGGAGCCCGAGGTGCCACTCGGTTTTGCCGTGCTGCACGAAGACCGCGACCTGCTGGCGGTTGCAAAACCTTGCGGCCTGCCCACTGTCCCGGCGGGAGGGTTTCTCGATCACACGCTTCTGGCCCTGGTGCGACAGCGCTATCCTGAAGCCACCCCCATGCATCGCCTCGGGCGGGGGACGTCGGGGGTGGTGCTTTTCGCCCGCACCGCCAAGGCTCGCTCCCGCATCGGCGCGGCGTTTCGGCAGAAAGCAGTGACGAAAGTCTACCGGGCTCTGGCCAGCGGCACACCTTCCAGGCCTTGCTTCACCATCGAAGTCCCCATAGGGCCTGTGCCGCATCCACGGCTCGGCAGCATCCACGCTGCCTGCCCCGGCGGGAAGTCCGCCCGCAGCCGCGTTCGGCTTCTCGAACCGCGGCCGGATGCATCCCTGGTGGAAGTCACCATCGAAACGGGGAGACCTCACCAGATCCGCATTCACCTCGCCACCGCGGGGCACCCCCTGGTGGGCGATCCTCTCTATGCGGATGGGGGACAAGTTGCGGCCTCAGGGGCGGCCCTTCCCGGGGATACCGGCTATTGGCTCCACGCCGAACGGCTTGCCCTCAGCCATCCGACGACGGGAAGGCCCTGCGTGATTTGGTGCAGGCCTCCTCCGGTGCTCACGGCAACTCAGGCAGGTGACAAGCGTGGCGACAGGGAATGATCCCTGATTCGAAGGAAGTGCCCAAAGGGATCGCACGCGGCAGGCTGCAATCCTTCGCGTGGTTTCCTGGATGGAACATGGCTGCGGAGTCGGTCGTTTGTCGCAAACGGTCCGCGGCGATGATCAGGGCAATCGCATGAAATTCCCACAGCGGGGGAGAGCCGCAAGCAAACCGAACCACGGAGACACGGAGGAGATTCCTTTTTTGCCCGGCCGTCGTCTCCCGGCCGGGCAAAACTATTCCCCTCCGTGCCTCCGTGTCTCTGTGGTTGGATTTATGATGCATAGAAAAAATCAGGCTACCAAAAAAGTCACTCTGTCAAGCAGAATTTCATGCAATTGCCCTG
>JAPXSS010000210.1:0-3302 GCA_033812955.1 Syntrophobacteraceae bacterium
AAATCATGCATCAACCTTTAAATCACTGGATCTCGGATGCCTTTCTGACCTCTGAAGCTCCCAATCTAGCTCTTACGTCAGGTCAGCAAATACAAAACACGGGGTTTCCGGATGGACACGAGTTTGCATCAAAGTAGCATCGCTTTGAAACCTACTGTTCCGCCGTGGGCAACGATCGGCTCCAGAGCAGCGTAAGCCGCTGGTGAGACAGCCGAAGGAGAAATGGATGGCAAAACAATCCAAGGATGACCTCAACCCCATCGAGCAGTTTCTGGAGCGGCTGCGGGGGGCGACGGGCAATGGCAGTTCCGGTTCCCCCGATCCCTCTAAGAAGAAGGTCCGTTTTTCGCTCTGGTACTTCGTTGTTGCCATGCTTCTGATCACCTGGCTCCAGGGGTATCTGGCCGAGCCGCAACGCGAGAAGATTCCCTATTCGGAGTTCAAACAGTGGGTGCGCACCGGTAAGGTGGCGGACTTGGTGCTCGGGCCCGACCGTATTCGGGGTGAAACCAGGGATGACCGAGGGCAGGCCCAGCACTTTCTCACCCTACGGGTGGAAGATCCGGAACTGGTGCAGCTCCTGGATGAAAAGGGAGTCAAATACACCGGCTACGCTGAGAATAAATGGGTGGCGCTCCTGCTCTCCTGGCTGTTGCCACTGGCCTTCTTCATCTTCTTCTGGAGCTTTCTCATTCGGAGGATGGGCGCAGGCCCTCAGGGGGTGCTTTCGGTCGGTAAGGCGCGGGTTAAGATCTTCGCCGAAAAGGAGGTGGGAATTACCTTCGCCGATGTGGCGGGAATCGATGAAGCCAAGGCGGAGCTGGAGGAGATCGTCCGGTTTCTGAAGTTTCCCGAGAAATTTCAAAGATTGGGAGGCCGCATCCCCAAAGGCGTCCTGCTGGTGGGAGCGCCCGGGACGGGCAAAACCCTGCTCGCCAAAGCGGTGGCCGGGGAGGCCGGCGTGCCTTTCTTCAGCATCAGTGGTTCAGAATTTGTGGAGATGTTCGTGGGGGTGGGCGCGGCCCGCGTGCGGGACCTCTTCGGTCAGGCCAAAGAACAGGCCCCGTGCATCATTTTTATCGATGAACTGGACGCTCTGGGAAAGGCCCGGGGGCTCAATCCCGTGGGTGGCCATGACGAACGCGAGCAGACGCTCAACCAGCTCCTGGTTGAAATGGACGGCTTCGATCCCAGGTCCGGGGTGATCATCATGGCAGCCACCAACCGTCCCGAAATCCTCGACCCGGCGCTCCTCCGCCCCGGCCGGTTCGACCGCCATGTGGCCATCGACAAGCCGGACATCCGAGGGCGGGAAGCCATTCTCATGATCCATGCCAGGGAGGTCAGGCTTGATCCCGAGGTGGATCTGAAGAAGATCGCCGGCCTGACCCCCGGCTTTGTGGGTGCCGACCTGGCGAACTTGGTCAACGAAGCCGCCCTGGTGGCCGCTCGACGAGATGCAGAGAGCGTGACCATGGCGGATTTCCAGGAAGCGGTGGATCGCATCATCGGGGGCCTCGAGAAGAAAAACCGCGCCATGAATCCCAAGGAAAAAGAAATCGTCGCCTATCATGAATCCGGTCATGCGCTCGTGGCCATGATCCTTCCCAATGCCGATCCGGTGAACAAGATTTCCATCATCCCCCGGGGCATTTCAGCCCTGGGATATACCCAGCAACTGCCGACGGAAGATCGCTACCTCATGACCCGGGAAGAGCTCCTGGGGCGGTTGCAGGTGCTGTTGGGCGGACGGGTGGCGGAAGAGCTCGTCTTCGGCGATGTTTCCACCGGCGCGATGAATGACCTGCAGCGGGCGACCGATATTGCCCGCAGCATGGTCACCGAATACGGCATGAGTGATCGCCTGGGTCCCCTCACCTACAATCGGGAACCGCGTTCGGCCTTCCTGGACCTCGGGGTGGGGCAGCGCACGCGGGAATACAGTGAGCAGACCGCCGAAAGCATCGATGAAGAAATCACTCGTATCATCGAAGAAACCTATCAGCAGGCACGTTCGATTCTGAGAGGCCGGAAAGAGACGCTCGATCGTCTCGCCAGGATTCTCCTCGAGAAAGAATCCATCGAAGGCGATGAATTGAAAGAATTCGTGGCGAGTGTGAAAGCATTCCAGGGAGTGCGGGAACTGCCCCACATCGCCACCAGCATCGGTGGTGACATCTAAGTAACAAAGGGATGACGTGTCAGTGCCACCAAAACTGTAAATGGCGCGTAGGGTGGGCTGTGCCCACCAATGGCGCCGGGATCATGAGTAACATCCATTCTTGGACAGGCGCCGGGATCATGGGTATGGGCATGGTGCCGGGAGCGAACCGTGAGGGGGGCAACGGTTCCCCTCCGATGGCACATTCCATTTTTCCGGATCCTCATGGATCATGGCCCACCAGCCGGGGCAGGACCTCACCGGCTTTCCCCAGGATGCTGAGATCGTATATGCCGGAATAGGGGGTTGCCTCCAGATTGATTTCCGCCACAAAGGCACCCCGCCGTCGAGCGGTTGCTCCCATCGAGGCCGCCGGCTGCACCACCCCCGAAGTGCCGACCACCAGCATCGCCTGGCATGCCTCGATGGTTCGATAGGTCTGATCCAGAATCTTCGGGTCCAGCATCTCGCCGAACCAGACCACGTTCGGCCTCAGTAAGGCGCCGCAGGCTTCACAGGAGGGCAGCTCGGGAAGAGGCACCCGCCGGTCTTCGGTCGTTTTGCCGCAGCCCGTGCAGCGTACCCACCAGATGTTGCCGTGCAGTTCGACCATCTTCCGGCTGCCGGAAGTCTGGTGCAACCCATCGATATTTTGAGTGATCAGAGTGAAATCAGGGAAATGCTTTTCCATGGCGGCCAGCGCTTGATGACCGGGATTGGGAAGGAGGGGTGCGAGCACTTCCCGGCGCCAGTTATAGAATTCCCAAACGAGCCGGGGATCTTCCGCAAACGCCTCAGGGGTTGCCAGTTCGGTCGCTCGATACTGACGCCAGAGTCCCCCCTCCCCCCGGAAGGTCGGAACACCGGATTCTGCGGAAATGCCGGCCCCGGTCAACACTGCCACCCGCTCACATCCGCCCAGCTTCTCTTTGAGCACCCGGATTTTTTCTTCGTTGGACGCTTCCCTCATCGGCACTTCCTCCTTCCGTTGTTCATTCGTTTCACGCTCTCTCTTCGTGTGCAATTCACCGATGTTGGTTAAATTATGCAGCCAACATCCTCCCTGAGATCCTGTATGTCCAATAGTCGTCCCACCAGCCATTGGCTCTGATGACTCTCAAAGCCAGCATCGGATTGATTG
>JAPXSS010000211.1:0-3168 GCA_033812955.1 Syntrophobacteraceae bacterium
GTCCCCCGAGGGCCATCCCGAGGCGATCGTGCTCGATGTGTCCGAGCACCAACCTCGTCGGGTTCCGTCCAAGACCTGGCGGGAGCTCATCAAGAAGATCTGGGAAGTGGACCCTCTCAGCTGTCCCCGATGCGGCTGCGAAATGAAGATCATCAGCCTCATCCATGAACCGGACGTCATAGCGCGCATCCTCCGCCATCTGGGCTTGTGGAAGCAGCCCCAGAGCCCTCATGAGGGAAAAATCAAAGCGCCTGCGGACGGGCCGGTTGTCATGGCGGATTTCGACGACGGCTGGCCCGGATACGAAGAGCCCGTCTTCGTCACCCACTAAAACTCGGTGGCTGGAAGGACCCCTCACCGGCTTCATTGGGGCGGCTTGTCTTCGATCCGGGGGAGGCATCGCCTTTCGGGCACTCCGGGATCGACACGGAGCGCCGGGAGTCCGATTTGCAGCGAACTCCCCATCGAGGCGACCGTCACGGTGCTGCACCGTGGCGGTTCCTGCCTTCATGTCTCCCGAAATCGGCACAAAATTGGCCTTGACAGCATCGACAACACCTGCTACCCACCAACCCTGAAAAAGCGATTTCCTATCACCTTTCCTATCACCTACTGGACCCATATAAAGAAGTGTTTTCGTTCCTCCATTCCCTTGGTCGGCGGCCTTTTCGGTGTGGTGGGTTTCTATCAAATACCCGCTTTGAGTAAGTGGTGCTGGGTTGCGCTGTTGTTGGACTATGGGTCTATTGAATTCTTACTTGCTTTGCCAAAAGTGGCAAAAGAGCTCTGGCAGACCAGCCGCATCAACCTGGTTCGGGAATTCGCCGGCAGGGCTGATAGGAAGGAAGTAAAGATCAGGCTGTATAAAGCTGGGGTATTTGTCATAAAGCACCAATTCAGCCGCGCCAGGAACGAGCCGGGCCTGCTCTCAGCTTCCGATATCGGCACCTGGTCGGAAGAGGATAAGGGACTCGCCCTCACCCTTCGAGGTGATTCAATAGTGCTGCAACAGACAGGAGAGATCTGGAAGGTCGACCGTTCATTCACTCATTACCCCGAGGATGGCGAGCTTGAGATACATTCCCTCGATTTCCGTCGGGCACGGTAGTATTCTGTGAGCGTTGGAACAACTGCTCTGATCATTCAGGACCCAGCACCCGATCAGGCAAGCTGGAAAAGAGGGAACTTTAGCGGCCACCGAAAGCAGTCATCCCGAGTGACACGACAAGGGAGAGTGCCATGTACCGGTTGTTGGATTTGCGCGCATGCAAGAACCAGGTCAAGATCACCGTCGACGTTCCAGCTGCGGTGGTCGACAGCGAAAACGTGCCCCTCGCTGCGGTCAGCAATAACGGCCATCTGATCTATCACAACCGCGCCTTCATGAAGACCTACCAGGTGCATTGCGCAAGATCCGGCGGTCTGAACCTTCAGGAAGCACTCCCCGACCTTTGGCATCGGCTGTCGACGGCACGGCGCGAGCAACGGGACAATCCCCTCAAGGTAATCGACCTCTTTTCCGACGCGTCGCCGGTTGCCATCGGCCATCTCCTGGTCTCGTTTCAGAAGGACTGCTCCGGTCAGGACGCCGTCGACTTTCATGCCGTGCTTTCCCAGGACGACCATCCCCTGTTCGTCAATTCCTATGTCGGATTCTATGTTGCGGACCCTCAGGCCTTTACCCTCAAGGTCAATCCAGCCTACGAGAAGATCGCCTTCCTGCCGGAAAGCGAACTGGTGGGGAGAAACTTGCGCGAACTGGAGGAGAAGGGATACTTCTCCAAGAGCGTCACCCTGCGGGTTCTCGAGAAACTGAAGCAGGGCGAGATAGACACTGTAACCCTGTTTCAGAAGATCATCACGGGGCAGGAAGCCGTCGTCACGGCCAGACCGATCTTTGCGGAAGCAGGAAAGCTGGCCTTTATCCTAACCTTTGTGCGCAATCTCCTGCCGCTGGAAAACATTGCCCGCATGTTTCGGGAATTTGAATGCCGCCCTCGGTCGCTCCCTGTCCCTTCAGGATTGATTGTTCCAGAGCCGGCAAGGGCAGGCGGGCACAGGGACCTCGTCGATTTTCCCACACCCGTTTTCCCCTGCCTCCCCATCATCGCCAAAGACCCGCTTTCGCTCTCAATCCTCCGGCAGGCCATCCACGCCGCCAGGTATGACTCGCCGGTCCTTCTTTGCGGCGAGACCGGGGTCGGAAAAGACATCCTGGCGCAATACATCCATAAGGTACGTTCCCAGAACCGGGCACTGCCTTTCATTGCCGTCAACACCTCAGCGATTCCTCAGGATCTGCTCGAATCCGAACTGTTCGGCTACGAAGAAGGGGCCTTTTCCGGGGCAAGGAAGGGAGGCAAACCCGGCTTGTTCGAAGAAGCCCATGGCGGTACGCTCTTCTTGAACGAAATCAGTGAAATGCCTCTCAACCTCCAAGCCAAGCTGCTCTCCGCACTCGACGAAGGGGGCGTGCGGCGGCTGGGCAGCAGTAAAACCAAGAAGGTCAAAGTCCGCATCATCTGTGCCACCAACCGGGATCTTCGCCGATGCGTAGACGAAGGGTCCTTCCGGAGTGATCTCTATTACCGGATCAAGGTTCTCGCCATCACGATTCCACCCCTAAGGGAAAGACCCCGCGATATTCTGCCCCTGGTGCATCACTTCATGGCGCAGCTGACTCGCGAACACGGCATCACACGGTACCTCTCGGCTGATGTCCAGGACATCCTCCTCTCCTATTTCTGGCCCGGGAATACTCGAGAGCTGCGTAATGTCATCGAGCGCCTGGTGGTTTTTTCCACGACCGAACAGATCACTGTGGGGGATCTTCCTCCCGAAATCCTCGATGACGCTGTCGCCAACCTCAAGGATGACACCTTTGAACTGGAGCCAGGAACCACTCTCAAAGAAGCGGTCAGGCGTTTTGAACGGCAGCTCATCGAGCAGGCCTTGTCACGCTTCGGACGCGTTCCCCAGGCCGCGGCCGCCCTCGGCATCGATCCCACCACCCTCATCCGGAAATTGAAAAGCACCCGCTAGGTGTGCAAATCAGGAGTGTTGGTAGGAATCAACAAATAGATTCATTGGGTAACGCTGGACAGAATTCGATTCTCCTGGTAAGGGGATGGTGAGTCGCTCACCCTTGCCAAGGAGAACCGGAAATGA
>JAPXSS010000212.1:0-3157 GCA_033812955.1 Syntrophobacteraceae bacterium
GATCAAAAGCCATCACAGCCCTCCTTGCATCTCTAAATGCCAGCTCGGATTTACTAATTAAATCCGCAGTATGAAGGAAAATCTTGGCAAAAAAACAAGAAACTCAGGATTAGTATCACAGAGTGACGTGTTTCTTATACTGCAAAAACGGTAAGGAGCGAAACAGAAAATCATGACTTGGGTATTACCGAAGCCAGCCTTCCCAATGCTGGTTATCTCCCGCGCGGGCGAGACCGACAACAACACCCTCGACCGACGCATGAATAGCCTCCTCAACAGGTCGGCTTGTCCCTGCTCATGGCGTCTCGTGCCATCTGCTCGAGCAGTTCCGGCGGGGGACTCAGAGGAAAATATATTGCGAATTCAGTGCCTTCACCCGGGCAACTGGTTATTGAGAGAGTCCCGCCGAGCTGTTTGATGGCAATGGCTGAAATCGAGAGGCCCAGTCCCGTTCTTCTGCCGTTTGGCCTGGTCGCACCAAGCGGCTCGAAGGTTTGAGGAGGCTGCTCTTTGACAATGCCCTGGCCGGTATCGCTGATCCGCACCATGATCGCATGGCCGCGAGCTCTTGCCTCATCGTCCGAGCAGGTCTGGATGGTGACACTGCCATAGCCTTTGCCGTCATGGGCAGTGACGGCATTGGTGAAAAGGTCGAGGAAAATCTGCTGGAGCTGGGAGGGATCGGAGACAATCGTGGGCAATCCCTCCTCCAGGTCCGCGAAAAACGCCACCCCGCTGGCCCAGGCCCCGCGCTCGACCAGCTCGATCATCTCCATGATAAACTGATTCAGATAGACCTTCTCGAGGACCGGCCTGGTCCTCCTCGAGAACCGCAGCAGGTTGGTGGTGATGCGTTGGCAGCATTGGAGCTGCACCTCGATCTGGCTGAGGGAACTGACCAACTGGGCCCGAACTTCGGGAACCAGGTCGGGACCATCCGGCAGGGAATTGTGCAAGCGCTCCTGGATCGTGAGGCTAATCGCCAGGGGATGGTTCATCTCGTGGGCCAACCCGGCCGATAGTTCCCCAAGTGAGGCAAGGGTATCGGCCAGGGTGAGCTGGCAACGCAATTCGGCCGTCTCCCGGTCCTGCTGCTGCATGGTTTTGATCAGATGGCGGCCCATCATGGCCGAAACCGCCAGTACTGTCGCCGCACTCAGGAGCAGGAACATGAATACCGCACGATTGGCTTGACTCACTACATCGAGGGCCTCAGCAAGATCCTGCTTGACCACCAGCAACCAGGGAGGAGTATCGAGCCAGGCCAGACTCATGAGTTGCCGCGGTCCCTTGCGCCCGTCTCTGAATTCACCTTCATAGATGAGGCTCTTGATGCTTTCGTGCCGCGGTGGGATGTCAAAGGGTGCGGTTTCCATGATGGTATGCGAAAAGCGGGGACTGGTCTGAAAAACTCCCTCCCTGTTTACCAAATAGACCTCGCCGGTGCGCCCGATCAGTACATTTTCCACCAGGCTGCGAAAAGCCTGCGTGTTCACGGTAGCTCTCAGGACCCATCTCTCGCCATTCGAGGAAGCCGTTACCGCGATGATGAAGTGGGGCTCCATCCGAAACCCCAAAAACATGTCACTGATGTAGAGCCCCTGTTCCATGACCTGCCGAAACCAGTGACTCTGGGAATAGTCCTTGTCCACCAGGTCATAAGGGCCGACATAAGCCAGGTGGCGGCCGTTGTCATCAATGACCCCCAAGTCCGTGATGGTCAATTCCTGCCGGTTCATCAATTCGAAAATCTGTCCCAAGTTAGTGGTATCACAAAGATATTCTTTGGAATGGGTGTGAGCGATGAGCTGAAGTTTCGAGTTCAGTTCCTGAAAAAAGACCTGGATGCCCCGATAATGGCGATTCACTTCATCGCGCACTTCATTCATCATAGTGGCACGGGAAAAGTCGGAATAATAGGTGTTGATCGCCCATCCGACAACCAGGAGCGGGACCATGGCGTACATCATGGTGACTGCGACGAACCGCAGAAAAGTCCTCCAATATGGATCCCGCAACGCAGCAACCAAGCCGCTGTCACGTATGCTTGTCTCTTCTCTGTCGTTCTGCAGCACCATCGGAGCCTTCAACAAGATTGGATGGAATCAGTTTGGTGCCTGTTTTGTTTCCTCAAATTCATAAACAATTAGCGTGCCAGATGGAGGCACTCGCTACATTGCCTCCTCACGGAACTTGAGACTTTTGCAGGAGGCTGACTTATCAGAATTCTTTCATTGAAGACCTTGCCTGTGCTTCCAGGCTGTCGCAGCATAGTCTCCTGGCAGTTGACACCTGTCCTCCTGCCCGACTATGCAGCCACCGCCCTTTTGTTCTTCCACCACCCAGCCAATCCGCCTTCCGACATATGTTCCCAACCGAGATCACCTGCGGGCATGTCGGAATCCACAGAGTTCCTTAGTCGCGCTGCCATTGGCACGCATCTTGAGTAAGTGATTTCCAGAAATTTAGGCAATCATGGGAGACAGGGTGTCTCCCTTTGCACTGCCGGACTCTATACTGAGGAATCGGAAACAGCTTTAAGGAGGCACTTACATGCAGAAAGATGAAAGACGAAAGGGATGGGAGATTGCCCAGGAGATCGAGGCAAGCAAGGATTTCTGGGAACGGCTCATGCCGGAGAAATCCCAGGTGTTGGCAGCAGTCTACAGCATGGGTGCGCTGGCCGTAGTCTTCTTGATTGGGTGCTGGCTGGCCGGCAACCCGTTCGAGGCCACCCAGCGGATCGCTTCACCTTATGTCAAGTCCATGGGATGGGTTGGGACGAATGAATGGAGTATCATCTGGAGCGTGGTCTTTATCGCCATGCTCTTTGAGTTCATGGACGCGACTGCGGGCATGGGCTTCGGTACCGCGATCACCCCGCTCCTGCTCCTGATGGGCTTTGACCCTAAGCAGATCGTACCCGTCGTCATGATTCAGCAGGGTGTGGCCGGCCTGATCGGCACGTTCCTTCACAAGGAATACGGGAACGTCGAGTGGAAGCTCAAACCGATGTCGGAAACCATCAGACTCTGGTTCTACATTGCCATCCCCGGCATCCTGGCCGTGCTCGTTTCGGTGAGCGCGGTCTACGCTATCTTCAAGGTCGCCAAGGTCTGGATCAATCTGTACGTCTGCGCCCTGCTGCTCGGCATGG
>JAPXSS010000213.1:0-3150 GCA_033812955.1 Syntrophobacteraceae bacterium
CCACACCCGCTGGCGCACCCGGGGTAACGAGTTTAACAACCGCAACAACCATCCCATCCGGGCCGGGATCGTCATCGGTACCCACAACGGCACCATCTACAACGCCGATTATCTGTTCCGCCGTCTCGGACTGCCGCGCTACGCCGAGGTGGACAGCGAGCTGATCTTCCGCCTGGCCGACCGTTTCGCGCCCGAAGGCCCCATCGACCAGGAGGGGCTAAAGAAGGCGCTTGCCCTCTGTCGCGGCCAGATGAGCGCCGTGCTGGCCTCGCGGCTCGACCCCGACACCATCACCGTGCTCAAGGGCAACAAGCCGCTTTGCCTGCGCATCCACCGCCAGCACCGGGTGGTGCTCTACGCCTCGGAGGCCGCCTTCATCGACTTTGCTGTGGACAACGAGAAGGGCTGGCGCGAGTTGGAGGTGCCGCCCATGACCATGCTCACCATCCGCCACGAGGATGTGCGGGCCATCGAAAACAGCGAATTCCGCTTCATACCCCAGGAGCGCAAAGGGACACTGCCCGAAGGAGTGAATGCATGAACATTGGAGACACCTCGAAGCTGAACACAAACCCGGAAGACAGTCCCGAGACCATTTTCCGGCTCTTCGTCTACGGCACCCTGAAACGGGGCTACTCGAACCATCAACGTTTCTGCGCCCAGGCTCGCAGCATCGAACCGGCCGTGGTCTGGGGCAGGCTCTACCATCTCCACGCCGGGTTCCCGGCCCTCGAGGTGCCGGAGGGCCTTATCCTGTCCCGGGGCACCGCCGATCCACTGGCCGACGCCCGCAGGCAGCAGGAGATCGGCACATCGCGCTTCGGCCGCCCGACCGGAGACTGGGATCTTATCCATGGGGAGCTGGTGACCTTCACCGACCCGCTGCGCGATCTTCCGCCCATCGACCGGCTGGAAGGCTTCCGGCCCTGCGGCCACAGCATGTACCAGCGGGTGATGGTGGCGGTGCTATGCGGGCGCACCTCGGTTCCAGCCTGGACCTACTGGATGCCATGCCCTGCTTACGGGGAAAGAGTGACAGAGGGTAGATGGATATATCCTTGAGTCGCCTTTTGCGGCCTTATGCCGGTAAAACCATTTGACAATCGGCCCGTGCCTAAATATATTAGAGGATGTTTTAAGTTGGGGAAGCTGTGCCCGCATCCCTGTTATCGCCTCTGGCGTGGCTATTAACCCAATCGCCCATGAGGAGCTAGAGAAATGGCCGAGATGGAAAACCGTTGGTTATCAGTAGACGAGATAGGCAAGTATCTCGGTGTCAGCAGTGACACCGTTTACCGCTGGATCGACAAGCATGCGATGCCCGCCCATCGCATGGGCCGTCTTTGGAAGTTCAAGAAAGACGAGGTCGATTCCTGGGTCAAGGCTGGCGGAGCTTCGTCAACCGACAACGACTCGGTGAAGACAAAGTAGGCCGCATGCAAAGCGAACATTATCAGGAGAGACAAGAATGCTGGGATTGAAATTAAGAGACGAGTTTCTCGGAGCACACATGCCCGGGACCGCTATTGCTCTTCGCACGAGTGATAACCAGGGGGCGGCTCAGAAATCCCCGGACTACATTCTGTCCATCACCTATCCGACAGCGGATGTCCAGACGGCATTGAAGGCGATCAGCGCCAAAAACTCTGGGCGTCCGATTGTACTGATGGGTGATCGTGGGCGTGGTAAATCGCACATCATGGCGGTGATGCATCACGGCATTCAGTCTCCTGAAGTCGTTGAGTCGTGGCTCAAGGATTGGGGAAACAAGGTCGGCAGCGACGAGCTGAAAAATGCCGAAATGCTCAAAGGTTATGTGCCGATCTCTGAGCCGGTTCATAACCATGAGTACCCGCTGCTCTGGGACCTCCTCTTTGATCGACACCCAAAGGGCCAGTATTACCGTGGCCAATTTGAGAGTATGACCCAGCCGTTCCCGCCTCGGACGTTGCTGGAAAAGATGTTCGAGGACCAGCCAACCTGTCTTATCTTGGACGAATTTCAGACCTGGTATACAGGGCTGCCGGACAAAGATCCCAAGACAGGGCTTCTTCTCAAACAGTACGCTTTCAATTTCGTACAGATTCTTTCCGAGATCGCGAAGGATCGGCCAGAGATCCTCATCTTCGTCATCTCGGTGTTGAACAACCAAAACGACGCCTTTCAGCAGGTCCATCGGCAAGGGCCAGTTATCATCGATTTCCGAGGTCCATCGGCAAAGCAGGACCGCCAGAAACTTCTCCTGCATCGTCTCTTTGAAAATCGTCGAAATATTCCGGAATCGGACATCATCACCACAAGCGGTGCCTATGCGACCGAAAGATTTCGGTTGTTGCACACAAACAAATCGGAAGCGGAAAAAGAGCGGGTTCAACAAGAGTCATTCGCCTGCTGGCCTTTCAGCCCGGAACTCCTGGACCTCCTTGAAGACCACATCCTCTTGTCTTCCGCAGCGCAGGAGACACGCGATCTAATCCGTATTCTCGCTCAGGTTTTCAGAAGCCGGGGTGATTTGGTTCCCGTCATCACGCCTGCAGACTTCTTTGTTGATGGAGATTCCGATGAGGTCCAGACCCTTGTTGACTCGATAGCTGTTCAGGCCGGGCAGGAAAAGCTGCGGCAGATCGCCCAGCGCAATCTTGAGGCTGTTCGTGATTCCGGCGTCAGCGTACCCAATGCCCGAGAGTTGGTAAGCACCATCTGGATGCGCTCGATGTCCCCAGGGAAAAATGCCGGGGGCACACCGGCAATCCTGCATCTGGATATCACCAGGGGAGCGGCCATTGACGATAATTCCTTTCAAGCCGAATTGGCGCTGCTCATTGAAAACAGCGTCAATATCCATGGAGATGAAGTTCCCGGGGGACCGCTTTGGTTCGGCGTAAGTGAAAACCCGCGCTCCAAGGTTCGCGCTTGCGCAAAAAACAACAAGCTCTGGCATATCGGAGCAGTGCCTACAGCGGGCCAGACCGTTTATCCAGGTAAAGATGTGCAACACATCCGAAATACCCTGCGGCACATTTTTGTCCCTGAGACCACCTCGCCGCCTTCGCGGGTCATCATTCTTGGCCCCAACTGGAAAAACGACCCCTGGAGCGATGTGGATGAGGCAGATAGACCGGCAAAATGGGATAGACCTGTGCTGCTGGT
>JAPXSS010000214.1:0-3068 GCA_033812955.1 Syntrophobacteraceae bacterium
GTTGGATTCCAGGGCATGTCGTAGTTGATCATCAGGTGGCAGAACTGGAGGTTGATGCCTTCGCCGGCGGCCTCCGTCGCTATGCATACCTGCGCGCCGGTTCTGAAAACCTCCTGAGCTCGTTTGCGTTCATGGGGATTCATGCCGCCGTGGATTTCGCAGGTGGAAAAACCCCACCGTTCAAGATGATCGCGCACGTAGCCCAAGGTATCCCGGTGCTCCGTGAAGATCAGGAGCTTTCCTCGGCCATCCTTCAGGTCCATGAACTGCGCCTCGCCGAGACACTTCTTCAACGAGGCCAGCTTGGAATCGTTCGCGTTTTCCCGAACCCTTCGCGCCTGCTCGACGAGCTCCTTAAGGGCGGAGATTTCCGCAAGCAACTGTTCAAGTTCCAGCGCGGCCGTGTACTCATCGACCAATTGATCACGTAACGCATCGTCGAGATCGTCTTCGTCCTGCTCGGCATCCGGCAGACGGCCCTGCAAAGTGGCCAGCCGTTTGGCGCGCTGGGCCGGAGTGAGTCCCTCAAGTTCCACCAGGAGATCTTCCTGCTTTTTCAATCGCCGCTTGATCGACTCGTGAATGGCGCATGTGGAGCTCACCAACCTGCGTTGCAGGACTGTTCGGGTCAGCGCTGCTGAGGAACGTTTTTGCCCGGTTTGCTGCGGGATAAACTCGTTGATGTAAGCGGTTACACTCTTGTAAAGGGTGTATTCGTCGTTGTTCAGGCAGAAAGTGACGGTGCTGGTATGCCGGTCCGGGAAAAGCCGTTTGCCATTCGCGTCCTTGAGATCTTCTTTCAGCCTCCGGAGAAACCACGGCGAATCCTTGCCGAGGCAGAAAACGTCTTTGCGAATTGCAGTGGCCTGTTTTTCGAGGCGGTGTGGTTCCGGGAAAAGGTCCGGATCAATGAGCCGAAGAAAATGAGCGAACTTGTCTTCATCCCCATGGTGGGGTGTGGCAGTCAGGAGGAGAACATGGTCCGCCTGGGATGTGAGACGTGACGCCAGATCATAGCGCTTTGTTGTCGCAACCTTGGATTCTCGATTCTGTCCACCTGAGGCTGTCCTGGCCGAACACTTGTGGGCTTCATCGATGATGACGAGATCCCACCGCTGTTGCCAGACACGTTCGCGCACGTCTTCCTGCTTGGCGTAGTCAATGGAAGCAATAATCTGTGAAGACCTCTGCCATGGATTGGTCAATTGTTGCTGGTCGACAGCGGAAAAGACGATATCGAAAGGCTCACCGAACCATCGGAGCATCTCGTCCTGCCACTGAATAGTGAGCGGTGCGGGGCACAGGATGAGAATGCGATCAATCGCCTCACGCAGCTTCAGCTCCTTTACAAGGAGCCCGGCCATGATCGTCTTGCCGGCTCCAGGATCATCCGCCAGCAGAAACCTCAACCGGGGCTGCGGAAGCATCGCTTGGTACACCGCTTCAATCTGATGCGGCAGGGTGCGGATGCCCGAAAGGCTCACGGCGAACTGCTGGTCATGTGCGTAAGACAAGCGGATTCGAGCCGACTCGATCAGGAGTCGAAGTTTATCGGCGTCCACAGGAGTCTCTGCCTTGACTTCGTCAGGCCCCTTTCCAATGACAGCCTCGACCTCTTCCGCAGAAATGACGGCCTCTTCCAATGAACCGTCGGGAAGACGGACGCGGCACTCATAGCCTGCCGAATCATCAGAACCGAGCGGTCGCGCATCTTCCAGGACCACAGGCACATCGAAGTGCCCGGGGAGCAATATCCGCAGCCCGATCTGAGATGTGAGCAGGCTGCTATTCATTCCCGCCCCTCTTTCGTAAACGTGTCTTTGGTGTTGATCGATTTGTCTGGGTTTTCGAAGAGGGTCGGCTTTTTACGGAACTTGGAGTCTTCTCATGCTCGTTATCTTGACGCACCCACTCATCTATTTCGGATAGCTTGAAACGAAAGAGCCGTCCCACACGGTTAGCGGGGAGCCCCCGTTCATCGATCCATCTATAAACCGAGTCCTTGGCTACTCCAAGGTGGGCAGCCACATCGTCGACTCCAACCCAGCGTTCTTCAGCAGCCATTTCAATCCTCTCGTCAGTTGTCAGAATCACTGCCTATGTATGCCAACCAAACCAGATATAAGTGTACGCAACCAGTCCATTCCAGTCAAGGACAAACTGCTGGAATACATGGAATCTGCTACGTACATAGCTTCAGATGGTGACCAGCAACCGGGGAAAATCAGCGCCAGATTCAGCCGGTTAGCTCTTTGCAGTCCCCAGCCCAGCGATCCCATAACACATAGAGCCAAGCCGAAAGATCGGCACCGTTGACCTGGACGGGGACCAGGACGCGGCGGTATAAGCAGGGTCGCCGTGGTGGAACCCTTCCAGTCGGTTGGTTGTCTCGTAGCCGAATAGCCACAACATTCCGTTTGTGTTCGCCTTCATCGGTTGTGTTGGATTCATTGCTGGGTTCATTGGGGTTTCTGTTATGGTTCTACCCTCTTTCTCCTCCGGGCAACGGACTCAAAGAACAAAGCAGAGATCGAGACAATTCGAAAAGGGCATTTTCGGATAGCGCACACACCCCAGGGTTGCAACCTATCCCGTTACAACGGGACCGCTACTGCATGGGTTTTTGAGACTAATAGACAATTCATCAATAATTCTCTTTGAAGATTTCCAGGCTTTAATCTCTTTTTCTCTGGCAATTGCCTGTTGTCTTGTTTGGAACTCTTCAGAATAGACTAAATACCAGGGACCTTTGCTTCTTGTATAAAGACTTCGCCCACTGTTGTGGTAATGGATTCTTTTTTCAATATTGGAAGTAATGCCTGTGTAGAATTTATTGATCGTTTCTGAATAAATAATGTAAAGATAGAATATAATCCGGCATTCCTTTCGTAGGTTGTAAGTTCAGGCATTCCCGGAATATGAAAAAGGCGCTTCGCGTGAAGCGCCAAGGAATATCTGGCTCCCCGGGCAAGACTCGAACTTGCAACCTACTGGTTAACAGCCAGCCGCTACTGCCGATTGAGCTACCGGGGAGTGCGTGTGCCTACTTAAATTATAAAGAGCAATGC
>JAPXSS010000215.1:0-3049 GCA_033812955.1 Syntrophobacteraceae bacterium
AATATCCGTCCCAGGTTCGCCCTGCCTCTCGATCAGCATATCCCGGAACTCTATGTGACGGAACCCGGCGCGGCCCAACCGAAAAGGTTTGCCTCGTACACGCACCGGCTGTTCTTTCTTTTCGACCGCATTGCCAAGAGCTTTGAGCGTCATCCGATTCGCCCTCTGCGCGACGCCGCCATCCACGCCGCGGAACGCTGGATCATTGAACACCAGGAGGATAGCGGCGACTGGGGCGGCATTCAGCCACCCATGATTTATTCCATTTTGGCGCTGCGCCTCCTCGGTTATTCACTGGATCATCCTCTGATCGTCAAGGGGTTGAAGGCGATTGAGGGCTTCTGCATGGATGATGAACAGGGGCGAAGGATGCAGTCGTGTGTCTCGCCTGTCTGGGATACTGCTTTGAACGTTCTGGCTTTACTGGATGCAGGCCTACCCCCCGACCATCCTGCATTGCACCGGGCTGCCTCATGGCTGGTCAGCCAGCAGATCATGACCGGCGGCGACTGGCAAGTGAAGAACTGCTGTCCTCCGGGGGGATGGGCGTTCGAGTTTGTCAACACTCAGTACCCCGATGTGGATGATTCCGCCGTGGTGTTGAGCGCCCTGCAGCGCCTCGGCCCAGTCCCGATCGCTGGTCTCGACTGCGTGAAGCAGCGGGGCATGGATTGGCTCTTGAGTATGCAGAGCAGCTGTGGCGGATGGGCGGCCTTCGACCGCGATAACTATCTGGTGATTTTGAACCGAATCCCTTTCGCCGATACGGAAGCGATGGTGGACTATCCCACGGCCGATGTCACCGGCGGGGTGCTCGAAGCCATGGGCTATTTTGGATATGACCCGGGGCATCCACGGGTCGTCAAGGGGCTCCGGTTTCTGCGCGGCGTGCAGGAGAGCGACGGCCCCTGGTGGGGACGCTGGGGAGTGAACTACATATACGGAACCTGCCGGGTGCTCAAAGGGTTGATCACTATCGGCGAAGACTCGAAGGCTCCCTGGATTCAAGCGGCCCTGAGCTGGCTCAAAGATCAGCAGAATGACGACGGGGGCTGGGGGGAAACGTGTGAATCCTACGCCCGCCCCGAACTTCGCGGCCAGGGGGTCAGCACCGCATCACAGACGGCTTGGGCACTCATGGCTCTGCTGGCAGGTCGAGAGGAGAACAGTCCGGAAGTCCGGCGCGGCGTGCAGTATCTCCTCAACACCCAAAAACCGGACGGCACCTGGGAGGAGCTTTATTTCACCGGCACCGGTTTTCCAAAACATTTCTACATCCGCTATCACAACTACCGGAACTGCTTTCCGCTGATGGCGCTCGGCCAGTACCTCCGAAAGAGCTTGGCCGGGGACCCTGCCCTAAAGCCATCCAGGAGCTGAAGGACCCCCAGGCCCCTCCCTACACCTTCTTGTTCCCTCCCTTCAGCTTCGCAGCTTCCTCCCCATTTATGGCGAAGCTGTGCTCGGGTGCGGGAAAAACTCCCTTTTCGGCTTCCTCGCGGAACGCTGCCGGAGCTACCCTCACGGGCCCGATCAGGCGGGCATACTGCTTCACGAATCTGGGCGTGAAGCGCTCGAATGGTCACAGGCGATCACTTCAGTAAGCTTACGCTTGCCTTTGGTGGCAATGATTTCGGGAACCGTAACCCGTCGTGCCATGGGCTCACCTTTCACTCTTCACCCTTCAAGTTTCACTTTCCAAATAATTGGCTTCGAGGACTTTCACCAGCCGTACCAGAGTCTGATTGACGGGAGTGGGGAGGTGCTGCTGCTCACCCAGGGCAACGATGGCGCCGTTGATGGCATCGATTTCAGTGCGTTTCCGGTGGTCCACATCCTGGCCCATGGAGGAACGATTCACCGCCGTGGCCTGAGCGATGGCCAGAACCCGCTCGACCATGTCCTCCGGCATGACAAAACCCTTTGCCCGCGCCACCCGCATGGCCTCTTCGACCGCCGCTCGACAGAGTTCCCGGGCCACCGGCATGGAGGCAATGAAGCCGTTCCTGATGCCGGTCAGGGCCGTAATCGCGTTGATGCCGACATTCACGTGGAGTTTTTCCCAGATGAGTTGGACCATTCCTTCCCGAGATTCAGCCGCCAGGCCAGCCTGCCGAAATTTTTCGACCACCGCCAACACGCGTGGCGATAGCGACCCGTCAGGTTCTCCCAGATAGGTGGGACCATTGCCTCCGTGCCGAATCCGGCCCGACGCCAGCAGAGTGGCCCCCTGGGCCGTGGTGCCCACCAGCACGGAGCCCTCACCCACCAGCCTGCCAATGCGTTCCCAATTGCCGATGCCGTTTTGCAGAGTGAGAAAGAGCGTGGCCGCATGACAGCGGTCGACCACACTCGAAACCGCCCCTTCGATACTGTGGGTCTTAACGGAGACGAGGACCAGATCCGGAGCCTCTTCCAGGGCATCGGGGGTGTCAAAGGCAGGAAGCCGGTAGCACCGCATGCTGCCGTCCAGTTCTTCCACCGTCAGCCCATCCTGGCGAATGGCCAGAACGTGCTGCCGGTCGGTGGTCAGAAGGGAAATCCTGACCCGGCCGGCCTGCGACAGCCTCGCTCCCAAAAGGCTCCCCAACGCGCCCGCCCCCAGAATCAAGATGTGCATCGTCGCCTCCCTTCCTGGTGAGATCAGCTCGGTTCGGCAGCAAGGGCGCATATTACTGTCTCAATAGAGGAAAACAAACAGAAAAAAGATCATGACCAGGGTCAGCAGACAAGTTGGTGCAGCTTCCCGTGCCGGAACCGGAAGAAATGGCAGGATGCGCTTGTTGCATACCCTTCAGGTTCTTCCTCGTTGGCAAATCCACCGGCAAGAGGGCGGACGGGTTATGAGCGGCAGATCGAGTCAACGGAGTTTGAGGGTAGCCAGCGAAATGAGTGCGAGGATTCCGGCAACAATCCAGAGGCGAATGACCACCTTGGTTTCGGCGATGCCCTTATGCTGCAAGTTGTGATGCAGCGGCGCCCGATAAAAGATGCGCCGTCCCAGCCACTTGACCCCGATCTTGTCTTGGATCTGGCTGGTTATCGCTTC
>JAPXSS010000216.1:0-3021 GCA_033812955.1 Syntrophobacteraceae bacterium
GCGTAGCGCCCCCGAGCCCTCCTGAGGGCCAGGTTGTTGGCCACCGCGAAACCGAGGTTCTGCGGGTTGCGGATCACCTGCAGGTCGGGAAACCGTTCTTGGGCCGCCGCCACACTGCCGTCCGTGGACGCGTTGTCAACCAGCCAAACTTCGAAACGGAGGTCGCGGATGGTGGTGTAAACGGACGCCAGGCACTGGAGCAGAAGGTCCCTGGTGTTCCAGCTAACGATGACGATGGAAAGATCCAGGTCCGGTCCTCCTAGCTGACTCGAGGTCTTCTAACGGCAGCGGCGGATAACCCGCCTGGCCCGGATTGCTCAAGCGAAGCTTGAGTGCAAGACGGGACAGGTCGGGTTGATTCGCATTGATAGGCCGCCGGAGGCGGACTGTCAGTGTGAATCCTTTAGCCGCCGCTGCAGATAAGCCGCCGAAGGCGGCTTATCATTCTGGTTGGGTGGAAAAGTTTCCTTGATATCACCCCTATATCAGGGTAAATTGTCTGTGTTCGATAATAACAGACTATGGAACATGGAAAAAGGATGCCTCTTTTTTCCGTGTACACAGCATATGCGGGAGAAACATGGAAAGCAAGGGAAAATTCAGGCCTGATCAAAGCCTACGCCTGATGGACCAGGTTCGCCAGGTCCTCAGATATCACCACTATGCCTACCGTACGGAGCACACCTACTGCGACTGGATTCTCAGATTCATCAAATTCCATAGCTGTAAAACCCATCCCAAAGACATGGGCAAGAGCGAGATCGATAACTTTCTCAGTCACCTGGCTACTCATGACAAGGTATCGGCAGCTACCCAGCGGCAGGCCATGAATGCCATTGTCTTCCTCTACCGGCACGTCTTGGATCAGCCCATAGAGGACCGGATCGAGCCAGTGAGAGCGAGACGGCAGACCCGTCTTCCGGTGATCATGACCCAGGAGGAGGTGCAGCAAGTCCTCAACGAGATCAAGGGCACTCACTTACTCATGGCCAGGCTTCTCTATGGTGGTGGCTTGCGCCTGATGGAGTGCATAAGGCTGCGGGTGCAGGATCTCGATTTAGACAGGGGGCTTCTGTATATTCGCGCTGCCAAGGGCGATAAGGATCGCACAACACTCCTTCCCGCTTCCGTCCGCGAAGACCTGCAACATCACGTGCAGCGGGTGAAAAGGCTGCATGACGATGATCTACAACAGGGATATGGCGAGGTGTATCTGCCTGCGGCTCTTGCCAGGAAATACGCCGGTGCCGGCAAGGAGTTCCGCTGGCAGTACGTCTTTCCTGCCAGAGCGCTGAGCACCGACCCTCGCACCGGGCTCGTCAGGCGGCACCACGTACTCGAATCCGGATTGCAGAAAGCGGTGAAGGTGGCAGTCGGTCGCGCCGGCATTACGAAACGGGTCTCCTGCCATACCTTCCGGCACTGTTTTGCCACCCATTTGCTGGAAAATGGCGTCAATATCCGCGTGGTCCAGGAGCTCATGGGCCATGCCGACGTGAAGACAACCGAAATCTATACGCATGTGATGAGGAAGGACCTCACGGCGGTGATAAGTCCCCTGGATCGGCTCGAAAGCAGGTCGGTGGCGCCAACTGATTGGGCTGGTGCTCCCGGCAAGGGTGCATGAAACAGCCGGGGGCTTGGGGGTATGATCGGCCTATCATTGCAGGGAAGCGGCCCGAAGCGGCGAACCGGTTCGGGCCACACGATGCATCCGATTCAGAGCGATGAATCTTCCTGTGGCGTTGGTTTTGAGGGCGCGAAAGGCCATTTTCTCCGTCGGAAACGATGTTGTAAGAAAACTGCTTCTCCCGGAGATCTCTTCCGAACTCCAGCGGAAACGTCCTCTCGTGACCACGATGGGTAAGGTGGATGGAACTTGGAAAAAATATTGATGCCGTACATTATTCCATTCGTAAAGGATCCCGCCCGGGCAGTGAAACGAATTTGTCAGGCACATTTTATAGCGGTTGCGGATGAGACGCTCATCGAGTTGCCGGGCATCGCTACGCTGGTAGTTATGATGTATGCAATGCAGCGAGAAGGGGAGAAGGGTAGCCGTTGGCTCCTTACTCTGCGCAATTGGTGGGAGGAGATCCTCAACTACTTTATTGAGCGAATTACCAATGGGTTTGTCGAGGCCCTCAACGGCGTCCTGAGGGCCATCATGCGCATCGCTTTCGGATACAGAAACCTTCACAACTTCAGGCTCAGGGCTTTTGCTGAATTCGGCACCTTTCACGCTGATTTCGATGGGCCAGTATTCTTTCTCCCTGATCCCAACTCTTTTCCAAACGGATTGCGCATGGGATAATTCTCAAAATGCCCATCGAGCGGTGCCAAGAACTTATCGCTAAAATGTCATACGGGGCCGAGTGCTTGGAGTTTCCGCGAATTTTCGCGTGGAATCCTCGTTATCCACTTGCAGGCGGTACCGTGTAAGGAGTGTTGTTATTATTTTCAACGACTTATAATGTAAGGAGCCCTAAATGAAGCGATTCTTTTTCAGGATGACAGGGATCATTTTGGGAGTCCTGGCGTTTTTCCTGATGCAAAGCATCCATGCCAGCGCCGATCAACCGAAAACCGTCGGCTGGAAAATCGTCACGGGAGAAGCGGGCAATGGCGCCTACGATCCCGGTGCGAGTTCGAAGGGAGACGATCAGTTGCTGGTCGAGCTCTACACGTCATCAAAAGACCTTCTTGAAATGAAGACGCCTGTGCTCGTTGTTTTTCCAGGTTGCACCGAGGATCCGAGAATTGGGGGAAAACCCCTGCTCAATCTCAACAACATTATTAACGGAAAGGAGGCATCGCCACGGTATGCGCCATACAAGGATCCCGGTCCCCGCTGGCGGATGTGCCCGGAGCAGGTGGCCCTGCTGCTGATGCCGGGTGAAAGCGTCCAGGTGAAGTTGATTGTGGATTTCCTCAGGGCTGTCGACGAAGGCATGCGCCTGGAATTGCCCGGCAAAGTGTATGAAGTCGAAGACGCAGACCTGGAGTGGGCGGGCCGTGATC
>JAPXSS010000217.1:0-2950 GCA_033812955.1 Syntrophobacteraceae bacterium
CCCTGCATGATATGGCCGCCAAGACCGGATTCTCCCGAGACCTCTTGGCTCAGATCGAAAGTGGTGAGTTCGTCCCCCCCATCGCCACCTTGATGAAACTGGCCAATGCCTGTGGTGTCGGGCTGGCTCATTTCTTCAAAGATCCCGGGGGATCTCAGAAGATCGCGGTCACCCGCGCCCATGAACACATTCGGGTGGCACGAAGGCCTCACCATCATGAAGGAGAGGTTAACTACGTCTATGAATCTCTCGAAATCCGCAAGGCTGAAAAGCATATGGAACCGTTCATGGTCGAGTTCCCGGTGCAGGAGACCAATGAAATGGTTTTCATGAGCCATTCGGGAGAAGAGTTTCTGTATCTCCTCGAAGGGCAGCTCGAATTCCGCTCCATCGATCACGTCGAGGTGCTCAATCCGGGTGACAGCATCTATTTCGAATCGGATCTCAGCCACAGCCTGCGCTGTCTCGGCGGGAGCCCGGCGAAGGCCTTGGTCGTGGTCTGGAACAGGAAGTAGGTGCGGTTTGCGAGGCGCTTGTTATGGTGCATATGGGGGATAAGGGGCGATTTAGCCGGACGGTTTGAGGGAGCGGAGCCATGATCGAAATTCGCTTTCATGGGCGTGGGGGTCAGGGTACGGTTGTGGCCACCATTCTCATGGCGAAAGCCTTCTTTGATGCGGGCTGCTGGGTACAGAGCTTTCCGCTCTTTGGGGTGGAGCGGCGCGGCGCACCCGTTGAAGCCTATCTGCGGATTGCCGCCGGTGAGATTCTGATTCGTACCAATGTTTACACTCCCGATCATGTCGTGGTTCTCGATCACACGCTCCTGCAGGGGATCGATGTGACCCGGGGGCTCAAACCCGAGGGCTGGCTCCTCCTCAACGCGCCGTCCAGGCCCGCCTGCCTTGATCCCTATGTGGGCCACCGGCTGGCGCTGGTCGATGCGACCCGGATTGCGCTGAGACACCAGCTGGGGACGCGCACCCATCCCATTGTCAACACCTCCGTCATGGGGGCGCTGGCACGCGTTCTCGGCATGCCTCCCCTCGATTCGATCGCCAAGGCCATTGAAGAAGAGATTTCCGTTCGCCGGGCTGAGAACATCGAGGCTGCCCGGGACGCCTACCATGAGGTCGAATTGATGGGGCTGATTACGGCGGAAACACCCCTCCGGGGATAGCCGGCCGGGAGATTCGTCAGCAACGTTGCGTCCATCGCTTCGGTCCCCGCCGCTGATCGAAAGGACCGATGATAGCCGGCAACTTTCAACCCGTAACGCGCAACCCGCAACGCGCAGCGTCTCATAATTGGGGGCATCAGCCATGACCCAGGAAGAAAAGAAACCGGTCTCGCTTTTCATCTCAAGGTCCAGCCTCACCACCGAAGGCAACAAGACCGGCAGCTGGCGGTTTCTGAGACCTCGTTACCAGGAAAAGACCGCCCCCTGCAGTGTGGCCTGCCCGGCAGGCGAAGACATCGGCCGAATCGAGCTGTTGACGAGTCGGGGACAATTCCGGGAAGCGTGGGAGACGATCCTCTGCGAAAACCCTTTCCCGTCGGTCTGCGGCCGCGTCTGTCATCATCCCTGCGAAAAGGCCTGCAACCGGCGTGAATTCGACGACGCCATCGCCGTCCACACGGTCGAACGGTTCCTGGCGGACAATGCCATTCGCCATGGGTGGCGACCCTCTTTCGAGCACCGGCCCGCGCGCCGGGAGCGGATTGCGATCCTGGGCGCCGGTCCCGGCGGTCTGGCCGGGGCCTACTTCCTTGCCCGGCTGGGTTATTCGAGTGACGTTTACGAAGCCATGCCCGAACCCGGAGGCGCTGCGGGGTGGGGGATTCCCCCGTACCGCCTGGCAGCGACGGCCCTGAAAGAGGAGATAGCGCGCATTGGCGAGATGGGGGTGCAAATTCATTGTGGGGCAGAGCTTTCCGAGGCGTCCCTGACCCGGCTCCAAGCATCTCACCAGGCGGTCCTGCTCATGTGCGGTCATGGTTCGGGGGGGCGCTTGAAAGTGCCGGGAGCGGGCCCGGAAACGGTTCAGGACGGCCTGGCGCTGCTGCAGGAGGTGCGGGAAGGAAAGGCACCGGTCATCGAGGGCAGGGTGGCGGTCATTGGCGGCGGGAATACGGCCATTGACGTGGCGCGTTGTGCCGTGCGCCTGGGGGCGAAAGTAGTGCTCGCGGCCCCCTGTCGCCGCCGGAAGATGCCGGCCTTTGACCACGAAATCCACATGGCGCTCGAAGAAGGAGTCGAACTGCGAGAACGGGTTACCCCGGTCCGCATCGAGCCCGGGGACGGCGAACTGCTGCTCACCTTGCAGCACCTGGAAGTGGTCGAGGGCGAAGAGGGCGGAGAAGCAGGTCTCGCACCTGCGCCGGGGAAGACGGAAACCCTCCGGGTGAGCAGGATTTTCACGGCCGGTGACCGGGAAGCGGCCGAGGCCTGGATGAATCCGCCCGCCGCCGGGGAAGGTTTGATGGTCCTGCCGCACACCCGCCTGCTGCGGACGGCCGAAGGATTTCCCTTGATCTACGGGGGCGATCTGGTGACCCCGGTGAAAAGCGTCTCCCATGCCGTCGCTTCCGGCAAAGAAGCCGCCCTTGCGCTCGATGTCCTTTTTCGCGAAGGACCGGCGGCTATCGAGTCACGCCTTTCGGCCTGTCGCATCGGCACCGGCCGGTCCCTTTCCATGGAGCTCTACGAGGGCGGCCCGCGGTCCCAGCGGAGTCCTCACGCGGTGGCGTTCGAGGAAATCAATATCGATTATTTCCAGTTCGCGCCGCGCGTGGCCCAGCCCCGCCTGCTCAAGGAGGAACGGATTCGATCCTTTGCCGAAGTGGACCTGCGAATCTCGGCCAACCTGGCCATGCAGGAAGCTGCCCGCTGCTTCAACTGCGGCCTCTGCAATCAGTGCGATAACTGCCGCCTCTTCTGTCCCGATCT
>JAPXSS010000218.1:0-2937 GCA_033812955.1 Syntrophobacteraceae bacterium
CCGGCCGGGCAAAACTATTCCCCTCCGTGTCTCTGTGGTTGGATTTATGATGCATAGAAAAAATCAGGCTACCAAAAAAGTCACTCTGTCAAGCAGAATTTCATGCAATTGCCCTGAGCAACGTCGGGAGAATCTGCGGTGGGAATTCTCCACCCGGGTTCATTGCCTCTGGAACACGCGGAACAACGATCCCAACCGGTTCTATATCAATGCCCACGGCACACCAGCGGGCAGTACCCTGGCTGGCCAGGCCGGCATTTCAGGATAAAAGCGCTCCCATCTTCACTGATTTCCGGGGTAGAGGCAGTATGCTTTTGCAGCATCCCGCATTGCTCCAGTGCTGATTCGAAGATTGACACGAAAATGGCGACATTTTACTATGACGCCAAGTGGGATTTGAGGATGGTGGTCTGGTTTTCATGGAATAACCCGATTGGAAAGGAGATGTACCATGAAGAGGATGTTAGGTCTTTCCCTACTTTGCCTTTTTTTGGTGGGAACCTTCACGGCTGCAGAGGCGCAGGATGTCAAACTGATTCTCGCCACCGGCGGTACCGCCGGAACCTACTACCCGTTCGGCGGCTCCATGGCAAAAATCTGGAACTCGAAAATTCCCGGTATGAACGTAACGGCTCAAGCGACTGGCGCCTCTGCGGAGAACGTCCGCCTGGTCAACAAGAAGGAGGCTGAGTTGGCGTTGGTCCAGAGCGATACGATCGACTTTGCCTACAATGCTAAAGAAGCTTTCAAGGAACCACTGAAAGCCATGAGCACACTGGCTGTGCTTTATCCCGAAATCATCCAGGTGGTGGTCCGGGGTGACGGTCCCGTCAAGACCTTTGCCGACCTCAAAGGCAAGAAAGTGGGAGTGGGGGCTCCCGGCAGCGGTACTGAGGCGAATTTCCGGCAGTTGTGCGATGTCTACGGCCTGAAGAAGGAAGACGTCAACAGCCAGTATCTCTCCTTTTCCGAGAGTGCCGAGGCATTCAAGGACAAACACATCGATGCCTTCATCGTGACCGCCGGCATTCCCAATGCGGCTGTCATGGATATCAGTACCCAGCACGACATCAGTATTCTCAATATCCCGGCCGACATCGCCCAGAAGCTGACGGAAAAGTACCCCTTTCTCTCTGTAGCAAAGATTCCCAGCGGTACATACAAGAACCAGACCGCCGAGGTGAGCACGGTGGCGGTGAACGCAGTCCTCATCGTTTCCTCTGAGCTCAAGGACGACGTGGTTTACAACCTGACCAAGACGCTGTTCGACAACCAGGCCGAACTCGGCTCAGCACATGCCAAGGGGAAGGAACTGAGTCTCGAGAAAGCCGTCAAGGGCGTATCCATTCCCTTCCATCCGGGGGCTGTGAAATATTTCAAAGAAAAGGGTGCCATGAAGTAAGTGGTCCGATACCGACTCCAAGACCGACTCGGTCTCCAAAACCGGGTCGGTTTCCGTGCCGGTGAGTCAGCAACCCTGCCTTGGGGCACGCACAGCCACGATGGCCATCATCTCCCGGGATGAGAGATGCGACGTCCGGCGATCGTCATTTTCCTTCTGGCAGGGGCCAGCCTTGGGGTCTTGTTTTACCCGTGTACCAGTCTTCTTGAGATCAGCTCAGTCAAAGCGGGGGATATTCTCTGGAGTATCCCCATGAAGGCGGGGGAGGAGTTTATCCTCTCCTTTACCCATTCCGTAAACAAGCGACCGGTCTACGACACCCTGAAGGTTCAGGGTGATCACCTGGTGATCGTTAAGTCCGTGTATGATTCTTTCGGAGCCGGGATGCCGGAGGGTACCACCGCCGAAGGGCAGCTCATGGTCCTGCCGGATGGCTGGCTCCAGTGGAGCGTAGCGCACCCGGTTCCCGAAGTCATCGTCCGAGTGGGTGAGGTGGCCAATCACACCCTGATGATCAAAGCCCGGACCTTCCCTCTCACCGAGTTGGCAGAGCCTGGAACCGCGCTGGTGTTTCGGGTTCGGTTGGTTTCCTTATTCGCCGCCCTGAAAGGCTGGTGCAGACAATGAACCACGAAGCGCAGGAAAAGCTGACAGCCCATCCCGCAGTCCCTTCCGTCCCGGACGACGACCAACTGTCCAAGGAGGAATTGGAGGAACTGCTACGGAAGGTCGACAAGGAAGCTGCCACCCGGAGGCTCTTTGGTATCCCCCGCTGGCTGGTCTACTGGATCGGCGTGGGCTTTTCGAGCTTCCAGGTCTACACGGCGGCTTTTGGCTTGCTGCCCGCGCAGCTACAGCGCTCCGTGCACCTGGCCTTTGCCTTCGTGCTCGTGTTCCTGCTTTTCCCATTCCGGCGGTCTGAGGGTTCTGGCCGGCTTCAATGGCACGATTACCTCGTGGCGGTTTTTGCGGGCTTCGTAGGCCTCTATGTCATGCTCAATTATGTGCGCATCATGGAGGCTGGCGGAGATTATCTGGCGGTGGACTTCTTCTTTGCCGGCTGCGGCATCCTGCTGACCCTGGAAGCGGCACGGCGAGCCGTAGGCTGGCCCATCGTCTGTATCGCTTCCGCCTTCCTCATCTACGCTTACCTGGGACCCTATTTCCCCGGCTTTCTCGCTCATCGCGGCTACTCCCTGCAGCGGATCGCTTCCCACATGTACTTCACCACCGAAGGCATCCTTGGCATCCCGCTGGGGGTTTCAGCAAGTTTCATTTATCTATTCATCCTGTTCGGTACCTTCGCTGAAAAATCCGGCCTCGGGCAGCTTTTCATCGATATCTCCAACGCCATTGCGGGCTGGGCTTCGGGGGGGCCGGCCAAGGTTGCCGTGGTCACCAGCGCCCTGGAAGGGACGGTTTCGGGCAGCTCGGTGGCCAATACCGTGGAATCCGGGGCCTTCACCATCCCCATGATGAAGCGGCTGGGTTACCGGCCCGAATTCGCGGCAGCGGTGGAAGCCGCGGCTTCCACC
>JAPXSS010000219.1:0-2902 GCA_033812955.1 Syntrophobacteraceae bacterium
CCTCAAGCATGCCTTCAACGTTCCCGTGGCCGCCCTGGAACTGGAGCGGCTGTTCCGCGACGCGGGCTTGCCCGAGCACCTGTTCCAGACCCTGCTGACCGATGCCACAACCGCCGCGGAACTCATCGACCGGGACCGGGTGGACGGCGTTTCCCTCACCGGCAGTGTCGCAGCAGGCTCCAGAATCGGCTCCCTCGCGGGCAAGCAGATCAAGAAGCTGGTGCTGGAGCTGGGCGGGTCCGATCCCTTCATCGTTCTGGATGATGCTGACGTTCGCCTGGCCGCTGAAAAGGGGGTGCAGGCGAGAACCTCCAATACCGGTCAGAGCTGCCTGGCAGCCAAACGCTTCATCGTGCTGGAAGCGGTGGCGGCGGAGTTCCAGGAGTGTTTCCTGGCCCACCTGCGGACTCTTCGGATAGGAGATCCGCGGGAAGAAACCACCGATCTCGGCCCCCTGGCCAGGCGGGACCTGGTCGAGGAGCTCACGGCCCAGCTCGACGACGCATTGGGCGAGGGCGCGAAGGTCGCCTACGGGCCCCGCCCTCCTGCCGGCCGGGGTTATTTCTTCCAGCCCGCGGTCCTGACCCAGGTCACGCCCGCGATGCGGGTGCTTCGAGAAGAGGTCTTCGGGCCTCTCGCCCCCATCGTCACCGTCCGGGACGAAGCGGAAGCGGTCGAGGTGGCCAACGCCACCGAGTTCGGGCTGGGGGCCTCGATCTGGAGCCACAACCTCGAACGTGCCAGGGAGCTCTCCCGGGCTATCGATGCGGGTTTTATCGCTATCAACCGCATCGTCAAATCGGACCCCCGACTCCCATTCGGCGGAGTCAAGAAATCCGGGTTGGGGAGGGAGATGGCCCATTGCGGCCTCCTAGCCTTCGTGAACACCAAGACCATGATCATTGGCGGGCTTGACAATGAACCCTGAACGGCGGGAAGCAGACTCCCTCGGCCCCGTTCCGGTGCCGGAGGACGCCTACTATGGAGCTCAGATGCAACGGACTGTAGCCAATTTTGCCGTGAGCGGCCTCATCATGCCTCCTGCCTTCATCCGCACCCTGGAGCGGGTCAAGCAATGCGCCGCGCGGCTCAACCGCCACCTAGGGCTGCTGGACGGCAGGCTCGCCGATGGCTTTCCACCATGCAGCCATGGAAGTTGCCAAGGGTAAGTTCGATCATCAGTTCCCTGTGGACGTCTTTCAAACCGGGTCGGGCACCTCCACCAACATGAACACTAATGAAATCCTCACCGGCATCTGCGGCGGCAAATCGCCGGTGCACCCCAATGACCACGTCAATCTCTGCCAGTCGAGCAATGATGTCATTCCAGCCGTCCTCCACATCGCCGCCCTGACTGAAATCAAGAACCGCCTCCTGCCGTCACTCACCCTGCTCCAGGAAAGTCTCCAGCGGAATGCTCACCAGTTTCGCAAGATTCTAAAGATGGGAGTTACCCATCTCCAGGATGCGATTCCCATCCGGCTCAGCCAGGAATTTGCCGGATATGCCCGCTAGGTGGAACTGGGCCGGAGAAGGTTCGAGACCACCATGGCTTCGCTCTCCGAACTGGCTCTCGGCGGTACCACGGTGGGTACCGGCGTCAACGCTCATCCCGAATTTGCGCCGAAGATGAGCGTGCTCCTTTCGGCTGAATCTGGTGCACTTTGGTCGAGACGAAAGACCACTTCGAAGCCCAGGCCGCACAGGACGCCGCCGCTGAAACCAGCTGGGCTCTCAAAACGATGGCGGTCAGCCTCGGCAAGATCGCCAACGATGTGTGTTTGTTGGCATCCGGGCCCCGGTGCGGTCCGGGCGAACTCAACTGACGGAGAGTGATCTCATCAAGGAGCAGCGATGATCGAATCTGAGAACAAGAGCAAAGTCGAACCAAAAGTGATCCCGCCCCATGGTGGCTACCGGGATCTGAAGTCCTAATCAGATGGCCGAGATTGTCTATGATGCCACGGTGGTGTTCTGCAACCGTTTCATCATTCGGCGGTCGCGAACTCACGATCAGATGGTGCAGGCGGCGCGAAGCGTCAAGCAGAACATCGCGGAGGGCACCATGGCTTCGGGTACTTGCAAGAAGACTGAACTCAAGCTGCTAGTCGTAGCCAGCACAAGCCTGGAGGAACTGCTGCTGGACTCCCGGGGGAGCCGAAGCAGGCGGGGTTCATGACCGGAGAATTATTTTAATTAAGCTATTGCCATTTAGTTTTTGGTATGCTATTTAGGTGAGCTTGTTCGCGCTGGGAAGCGGGAACAAGCCCCGGCTGAGGCCGGGAGGCGTGGAGAGGTACCCGAGTGGCCAAAGGGAGCAGACTGTAAATCTGCCGGCGAAGCCTTCGGAGGTTCGAATCCTCCCCTCTCCACCACTTGCTGGACTTATGTAGGAGATGGTGGCATCAAGCGCAAGAGGTCATTGTCGTCGGGACTACAACCAGGTCAAATTGCAGGATCCGAGAGTGAATACAACCCAGAGGATTTGCTTTTCAACCTCCAAAGCAGAGTTCCTACACCATACAATGGACCTTTCCCGGAAACACGGACTGTTCGTTCGTCGGCCCACGTAGCTCAGTAGGTAGAGCACTTCCTTGGTAAGGAAGAGGTTCACCGGTTCGATCCCGGTCGTGGGCTCCACTTCAACCTTTATGAGCGAAGGCAGTCCCAGTCTCGATGCCCTGTTGGATGGGCCCCTTTCAACCACGTTGGTGAAATATCGGTTTTTTGGGGGATGGACCTCATTGTCTAGCGTTGTATGGAAATCATTTTTCAGGAGGAACGACGATGGCGAAGAAGAAATTTGAGCGGACGAAGCCGCATGCGAATGTGGGGACGATTGGTCACATTGATCATGGGAAGACGACGCTTACGGCAGCCATTACCAAGAATTTGGCCAAGC
>JAPXSS010000220.1:0-2817 GCA_033812955.1 Syntrophobacteraceae bacterium
TAGCTCCCGCGGGAGAATCTCCTGCGTCATATTGGCGCCAGGGCGACGCATTCCTCCGCCCTCTCTATGCCTTGGCCGACTCCCTGGCCGTTGGTCTTGGCTGATTTCCTGGCCGCTGCCAATATTCTCGCGAGTCTTGCTTGCTCTCCGTGCTTCAATGACTCGATCATGGTAGGAGCCTCCGTTTCTATAGGATGACACAAAATATAGAAATGATGTTTCCGTCGTCAAGAAAAAATAAAACAATATTTCTATTGTAAAATAGAATCATAAGCTCTATAATAGGCACACTATGAATAGAGCGTATGATCACTTTTTGGCAGCATTTCGAGCTCTTGTGGATTTAGAAGGGTGGGGGGTACAGGCTCGCCTGGCGAGGTCAGTCGAAAGAACACCGAGGCACATCAACGGAATCTATAAGGGCAAAATGAGAGCAAGCCTTGATTTACAGGAAAGTATCGCATCTTTCTTCGGGCTCAGCTATGAAGAGGTCCTGGCAAGGGGGCGAGAAATCTTGACATCTGAACCCAAGCCGGTTCGCAGGGATGAGAAGCCCGTTCCTTTTCAGGACAGGCTCGATGCGGTGGGCCACAATAACAAACGGGCGGCCCGGCTGATTGCCGACGAGGCGGCGAGGGCCGTCGGTTATGTTCATTTCATGAGCGCCATCATCGATTCGGTTGGAATCTATCCCCCGGGGTGGAGAGAGTATCTCAACGACGAGATATCCGCTTACGACTTCTGGGAGGAAACCAAGCAATACGTATTGGATCAGGTAGGAAAGCTGAGGGATTAGTTCGTTGAAGCGCGCCGGGCGAAGGAGGGGCGTGCATTGCTCTCTATGACCGGATTGTCGATATTCAGCGGAGGCAGCCGTCCTTCAACCGCAGACCACTGTCCGTGGAAGACCTGATTTCATGGTGCCAGGAACTCGGGGTAAGGCTCATAGAAGATCCGAGATCGAGACATCCTTCCGCCTACTGGGACAACGGTCCGGTGATCCGGTTGAATATAAACAGACCGGATGCTCTTCTGGTCATCATTCTCGGCCATGAGATAGGACACGTTTTGCTGGGGCATCTTGAACCGGGCTCCGACCTCCCCTTCTCGATTCATACCCTTTTCCAGAAAGACCGATGGGAACGTGATGCATCCCTAGTCGGGTATCTCAGCCTCATTCCCACTTCGGAGCTGATAAGAATGGTTCGATACAGCATACAGGGACCTGAGGAGTTGTTTTCCGAGCTACAGCCCATGTTCGGGGATGACGAGAAGGTCGGGATGCAGATTTGCGCCGAACGGATCAGGATTTTCAATGATCTGTTGGCTGCCTGTGGTGGCAGGTGCCTCGATGGCAGCGACTGTCATGTTTGTAGAGATGCTCCAGCTGAACCGTGGCTGCTGGATTCACTGCATGGGCGGACGCCCGATGACGTCCGTGTTGTACATTCGCCATTCGAAACACAGCCAGGGGAGGAGTACCGGTTGCACAGCGATCTGACGCACGTGGTCCGGATCAGGTTCAAATTGCCGGTGACCGGAAAGCAGGTCGGCCTTTTCGCCCGCGATGTGCCGGTGGCCGGGATATCCTTTCCTGAGGCGCTGGAAAACGCCAAGGCGTTCATTGCGGGCTGCGACCGGTCTCTCCTCCTTGAGCGGGACCCGGGGAACCGGCACGACCCCAATGCCATCAGGGTGATCGGCCGGTGGCGTCGCGCATCGGGCAGCGAGCATCAAATGCAGATAGGGTGGGCACCTAGAGAAGTCGCGGCGAGGATCGCATTTGAGGCCGAGGGGGCCTCAATTTACGGCGTGCTCACGACATTGTTCAAACCCGACGAAGGAAGGAATCCCGGAATCCGGTTTGGGATTTGGGTGTAGGTGCGGTAGAATGAATGCCTGATGGTTGGGTGCCGATATGTCAGTGCCGACATCGATAAAGCAATGATCCAGGCAGTATGATATCCAAGAGTGTAGTTGGATTCTGGATCGGATAAGGAAGAGGGATGCAAAATGAACAAGAAGGCTTTGACCAAACACGACATATACAGAAAGCTTACCGGATTTTCCGAGCAAGACCTGCAGGCCATCGCAGGCTTCATCGATTCAATGCAGCAGAAGAAGCGGCTGAAGGGTAAGAAACTGCTTAAATTGGAGGGGACCTTGAAAGGCTGCGATATAGACTTTTCCGGGTTGAAGCAGTTCAGAGAGCAGACCTGGCAGCACGTTGAGCAGGAATCCGAAAATGGATAATTATGTGACCGATACTCAGGCCCTGGTCAAGTTCATGATGGGTAAGAAGGTCATCAACGAGAAGGCCCACCAAGCCTTTCTGGACGCCGACAAGGGCAGAGCGGTCATTATCATTCCAGCGATCGTTCTAATGGAAATGCTTTACTTGTTCGAAAAGCACCGCATCAGCATTAGCTTGTTCCAAACCGATGAGCTTTTGAAAAGCCAGAACTACCAATTTGAACCGCTAAGCCTTGAGATTCTAAGGGCCGCTTCAGGAATTGACGACATCCCGGAAATGCATGATCGTCTCATTGCCGCTACCGCATGCTACCTCGATTTACCGCTGATTACCAATGACCCGGTCATACGGGGTTCTCGATTTGTCACCATTCTGGAGTAGACACTTTTCCTTCTAGCGGCCGATACCGCTTATTTTGTTCTCGGCAAACGCCCAAAAACTATAGTGTACCCCAAAAACTGGACATCACAATAAGGTGGTAAGACGGTCCTGGCCCATGGTAAACAAACGAACCAAGGAGGGCTGTGGATGACGGATCGGCGGAAACGGTTCAGCGGTGAGTT
>JAPXSS010000221.1:0-2816 GCA_033812955.1 Syntrophobacteraceae bacterium
CAAGAAAATAGAACCATTCGACCCAAGGATAGTAAGGGGTGGGATCGACGCGCGCCTTCCTTTGCGCGCCATGCCAGCAAGAGCGACTATATCGCCCAATTCTTACAGATTATGCAGCCGGAACGATCCTGGCGGGTGCTCGATGTCGGCTCCGCAGCCGGGACCCTCGCCGTGCCCCTGGCAGGTCGCGTGACCTCCATCACAGCCATGGACCCTTCCTCCGCGATGCGTTCCCTGCTGGAAGAGCGCTGTCGGCAGGAAGGCATCAGCACCATTCGGATCGTGAACGGAGGCTGGGAAGACGACTGGGATGAATTGGGAATCGAGGTTCACGATGTGGCCATAGCCTCTCGCTCGCTCCTGGTCGAAGACCCGCGATGGGCCATTGAAAAGCTCAGTCGGTATGCCAGCCGGCGGGTCTATGTTTCAACCATCGTAAAGGACGGTCCCTTTGACCGCCGTCTCATCGAAGCAGTGGGGAGAAGCTTCCATCCGGGGGCCGACTACATCTACCTGGTCAATCTCCTGTACCAGATGGGAATCCTGGCACACGTAACCTTCACCCTCCATGAGGAAAAGCGAGCTTACCGGGATTTCGAAGAGGCCCTCGAAGCCATGCGCTGGATGCTTGACCCTATGACCTCGGAAGAAGAGGCACTGCTCTGGGACTACCTCTCGCGCACGCTGGTGGCAACCGATGGGTACTGGCGGCTTCCCTACCCGAGAAAGGTCCGTTGGGCAGTGCTATGGTGGGACAAGGCGTGAACCTGAATGCCTGGCATCGGCTCCCAAGCCGAGGCCTGGGAACGATCAGCGAACGAGAGACACGATCCGAGCTCTCCGACAGATCCGTGACGAGGGAGATTTGAAGCGCATGGGCGGGAAACCTTGGCGGCCTGCCGCACTGCTGCTGATGGTCTGGCTGGCCGTGGCGCCGGTTTGGAGCGCGGCGGCGAGAGAGATCGTCGATATGGCAGGGCGTACGGTTTTGCTCCCGGAGCGCCTCGAAAAGGTGTACAGCTCATCACCTCCCGTCACCTATATGCTCTACGTGATGGACTCCTCCCTGATTGCAGGCCTGAACAATTTCCAAACAAAGAACGAGACCAGGTACCTGCGCAGGGAATACACTACCCTGCCCATCCTGGGAGGCTTCTTTGGACAGGGAAAGACTCCCAACATTGAATCCATCCTTGTGGTCAAACCGGACGTGATGATTGCCTCAACCAGCAGACAGGCAGCCATGCACGAGAAAATCGAGGCCGTGGCCAGCAAACTCAGAATACCGGTTATCTATGTTCAACTGGATGAACTGAAGGACTACCCGGAAGCCTTCCTCTTTCTAGGGAAACTGCTCGGGCGTGAAGAGCGCGGCCGGGTGCTGAGCGAATACGCTGGAAAGGTGCTCGCCGAGGTCGAACGGATCACCGCCGCCATTCCGAACGGGGAACGGCCCAGCGTTTACTATGCTGAAGGGCCTGACGGGTTGAGCACCGAATGCGACCGCTCCCACCATGCGGCCTTGATCAACGTTGCCGCCGGCCGCAATGTCTACCGCTGTGAGCCACGGGATAGTTACGGCAGGGAAAGGATTTCGCTCGAACAGCTCATCGTGGACGACCCTCAGGTGATCCTCGCAGCTGAGCGGGCTTTCTTCGAAAAAGTCCATACCGACTCGCGCTGGCAAGGCATTTCCGCCGTCAAGAACGGAAGGGTCCACTTGATTCCCAGCGCGCCCTTCAACTGGTTCGACCGACCTCCCTCCTTCATGCGTCTCCTGGGGGCACAATGGCTTCTCAATCTTCTCCATCCGCACCGTTTTCCGGTTGATATCGAGCAGGAGACCCGTCGCTTCTACCGAATTTTCCTGGACCTGGAACTCGGCGAGCGCGATCTGAAAGAAATCCTGGGCTCATGAAACGTCCGGCTATCCTGATGCTGCTGTTCGGCCTGCTTTGGGCAACGGTACTCGTCTCGCTCACCTTGGGAAGATTTCCTATCACGCTGACCGAGCTGTACGATGTTATGCTCCAGCTCCTGCTCGGTCGTGAGGTCATGCCTGAAGATAGATTCAGTACGCTTACGAACATCCTGTTCGACATACGCCTGCCGCGGATCTTGGCCGCGGTCCTCACGGGCGCAGCGCTGTCCGTTGCGGGAGCCTCATTTCAGTCCATGTTCATCAATCCCCTGGTTTCACCGGGGTTGCTGGGCGTCCTGGCGGGGGCCTCCTTTGGCGCCGCGCTGGGAATGGTGGTTGCTCGCACCTGGTTGGCCGTTGAAGCGGGAGCCTTCATCTTCGGCCTGGTGGCGGTCATCGTCGCCATGACCATCGCCCGTTTCTTCCGGGGCGACCGCCTGCTCATCCTGATTCTGGGAGGGATCATCAGTGCTTCCCTGTTCACTTCCCTCCTCTCGCTCATCAAATACCTGGCCGATCCATACGATCAACTGCCGGCCATCGTTTTCTGGTTAATGGGAGGCTTTTCCATGGTAGACAGGAAAACCGTTCTTTTTGTAGCGCTGCCCATGCTCGTCGGGATCGCGGTCCTGCTTGCGCTCTCGAGCACGCTGAACGTGCTGAGTATGGGCGAGGAGGAGGCAAGGGCCCTCGGGATCAATGTGGTGGTCGTGCAAATGACGATCATTTTCAGCGCCACGCTCATCAGCAGCCTGACCGTCTCCCTTGGCGGGATTGTGGGCTGGGTCGGTCTGGTCATTCCCCATATCGGCCGCATGCTGGTGGGGCCGGATAACCGAGTGTTGCTGCCTGTGGCCGCCATGCTCGGGGCGACCTACCTGCTCGGGGTCGACGA
>JAPXSS010000222.1:0-2768 GCA_033812955.1 Syntrophobacteraceae bacterium
CCTTGCATCTCTAAATGCCAGCTCGGATTTACTAATTAAATCCGCAGCATGAAGGAAAATCTTGGCAAAAAAACAAGAAACTCAGGATTAGTATCACAGAGCCATTCCTGAAAGCCGCGGGTCCCAGCCTGCGGCTTTTGTTTTTTGGCATGGAATACTATCGCGGGGAGAACCAGGGTGAAGGAAGCGTGGGTTCGTCTGGAAGAATGGTCCAAGGAACTGGTGGCCACGGCCCTCGAAGGCGGGGCCGATGCGCTGATCGTGCCGGTTGGCTGGCAGCAGCGGGTGAAAGCGCTCGGGCGCATCACCACCGTCAGCCCGGATGGTGACCTCAAACCCGGCATCGATGTGGCCTTCGAGACTCTGGCCGCGCCCGATGACGAGGCCAGGATCGCCCAGCGGCTGACGCAAGTGCCGGTGGTACTGGCAGCCGGCGAACCGGTTGAAGTTGGTTCCGGGCCCCAGCGTTCGTGGCCGATCATTCCCCTGGAAAACCTGGTCGCCCGAGGCGGGCGCCTGCTGGTACCGGTCGCCTCATGCGAAGAGATCGACCTCGCCTTCGGCATTCTGGAGACGGGAGTGGCCGGGGTAGTGGTAGCCACCCATAATCCCGCCGAACTCAAAGAGCTTCTCGGGCATGCCAAGGAGGTCCGCGAGAATCAATCCTTGCAGGTGGCCACCATCGAGACAATCCGGGCGGCAGGCATGGGCGATCGCGTCTGCCTCGACACCTGCACCCTCATGACGGCGGGAGAGGGAATGCTGGTGGGCAACACGAGCGCCTTTCTCTTTCTGGTTCAGGGCGAGGTCCTCTCCAATCCGTACGTAGCGCCCCGGCCGTTCCGGGTGAATGCGGGGCCGGTGCACGCTTACGTCGTGGTTCCCGGCGGCCGGATGCGGTACTTGAGTGAGCTCCAGGCGGGAGACCCGGTGCTCATCGTCAATGCCAACGGGGCAACCCATGACGCAACGGTCGGCCGCTCCAAGATTGAACGGCGCCCTCTGCTCCTGATTGAAGCCAGTTGTGAGGGGTGCAAAGGATCGCTCCTTCTCCAGAATGCTGAGACCATTCGCTTGACCGGGCCTGATAGCGAAGCCCGGTCGGTGGTCGACCTCCAGGCAGGGGATCGGGTTCTGGTCCAGGTGGGCAAAGCGGGGCGGCATTTTGGCATGAAAGTTACAGAAACCATCGTGGAGCAGTGATGAGTGAGGAAGATCGATTGGAAGTGCTACGAGCGTCTATCGATGAGACGGATAAGGAGCTTCTGAAGCTTCTCAATCAGCGCATGAAACTGGCGTGCCGGGTCGGGCGCATCAAAGCGGACCAGGGTCTCCTGTTGTTTGATCCCGGCCGCGAAGAGGCGATCCTGGAGCGGCTTGCCGCTGCCAGCAAGGGACCAATCCCGGAATCGTCACTGCGGGCCGTCTACCGGGAAATCTTTTCCGCTTCGAGACGCCTTCAGTACGATTTTCAAGTGGCCTATCTCGGTCCGGCATGGACCAACTCACACCTTGCCGCTCTTTCCCTCTACGGCCATTCCGCTCGCTACCTGCCGTCTCCGTCGATCGAGGATGCCTTCGACAATCTGCTCAAGGGCAAGGTTCACGTCGCCGTGGTGCCGCTGGAAAATTCGCTTCAGGGCGGCGTCGGCCACACCCTTGATCTGCTCTATGAACGCGACGTTAAGGTCGTTCATGAATCTTATCTGGAAATCGCGCATTATCTATGTGCCAATTCCGGCGGCATCGCGGATCTGAAACGCCTTTACGGGCACCCTCAGGCCCTCGAGCAATGCCGCCGCTGGATTCTGGAAAACCTCCGCCAGGTGGAATCTTTCGAATGTTCTTCCACCGCCCAGGCCGCTCAGCTCGCCAAGAAGGACGCGGTGGGCGCAGCCATCTGCAACCTGTACGCGGCGGCCCAGTATGGTCTGCAGACCCTGGCCGAACGCATCGAAGACCATCCCGAGAATATCACCCGCTTCTTTGTGTTGGGGAACCAGTTGAATCCGCCCACCGGCAACGACAAGACCTCCCTTCTGTTCGCCGTTCCCGATCAGCCGGGGGCGCTGCATTCCGCCCTCGAAGCGTTTGCCCGCTATCAGGTGAACATGACCCGGATCGAATCGCGACCGAACCGCCTCTTCCCCTGGCAGTATCTCTTCTATGCGGACCTCGAAGGCCACCTCAAAGATGAGGCCACCGTCAAAGCCCTTGATCGCTTCAGGCAGCAGACCATCTTTCTCAAAATCCTGGGCTCCTATCCCAGACAGGACCCACGACGGCCGGTCCGGCTCGACAAGGAACAGGCGCGCTCCCTGGCGGCCCAACTGCCGCGCCTGTCCCAGGAAGCGAGGGCATGACCCCATGATGATCCCGCCAGCGGCTCTCTGCGGCTGTTTGACTGACTTTTCGGTCGCATCGCTGCCAGCCCTGCTGCACCATCCGGAAGTGGACCTGCTAGAATGGCGGCTGGACCTGTTCCTCCAACGTCATTCCCTGGCGGCAACCCACGAGGCGCTGCGCAACCTCACTGCCAGTTCCCGCCATCCAGTGGTGGTGACCAACCGGCCAATCCGGGAAGGCGGGGCCTTCCCAGCCCCTGAAAGCCACCGTCTGCAACTCCTCCACCAGGCGATTGCATCCGGGGCGGACTGGGTGGACCTCGAAGGATGGGTCGATCAGTCGACAGTGCAGGAATTTCGAGCCCAACCAGCCCGCCTGCTCCTTTCCCATCACGACTTTACGGCCACTCCGGACCGCAGGAG
>JAPXSS010000223.1:0-2710 GCA_033812955.1 Syntrophobacteraceae bacterium
CCCAGCGTTGCTCTATCCTCCGGGTGGGCGGAGAAACGATAACACAAGATCATGATCGTGCAAAATGGAATGGACAAAACTGTCCTGTCAGGTGAGCGAGATGGCCAGGCGAGTCCACCTTAAAGAAACGCAAATTCTGTCTAGACAAATGGGTACACCATAGTCTCCAGAGCCACCTTCGCCTTGAACTCACCGCTGAACCGTTTCCGCCGATCCGTCATCCACAGCCCTCCTTGGTTCGTTTGTTTACCATGGGCCAGGACCGTCTTACCACCTTATTGTGCTGTCCAGTAATTTCTGAAGCCAGGTGTCTCAAAGTTGTTGACACATTCTGGTCCACCTTAAAGAAACGCAAATTCTGTCTAGACAAATGGGTACACCATAGTCCCAATTCCGAAATTATCTTGACTCGGGTTTCCTTCTTGCCTTAGTTTTACAGCTTGCATGCTCTTCCGGGGATTCAAGATTTTGCGCCCTTTTGCCGCAATGATTGTAGAAAGGACAAAATATGAAAGAAGACGTCTCCAAGGTTCGAACATTCGCTATCATCTCTCACGGTGAGGCAGGCAAAACCTCTCTTGCTGAAGCCATGCTGTTCAACGCGGGCGTAACGACGCGGTTGGGCAAGGTGGATGAGGGTACCTCGGTGATGGATTATGAACCGGAAGAAGTGAAGCGCAACATCACTATCAGCACGGCCTTCAACACTCTTCCCTGGAAGAAGCATCAGCTCACCGTGATCGACACCCCAGGGGACTTCAATTTCATTGCTGAAACCAAGACCTCCATGCAGGGGGCGGATGCCGTCCTGGTACTGGTGGATGCCATCGACGGGGTGCGGGTGCAAACGGAGAAGGTCTGGGAATTCGCGGAAGAATTCGGGCAAGCGAGAATGATTTTTGTCAGCAAGATGGACCGCGAACGCTCTGACTTCTTCAAGGTCGTTGAAGATATTCAAAATAATTTCAGCAAGTCCTGTGTTGTCCTTCAAATCCCCATTGGCGCAGCGGAGGATTTCAAGGGGGTGGTCGACATTCTGAACGAGCAGGCCTATCTCTATACGAAAGGTGACAGCGGCCAATTTGAGATTCAAGGAGTGCCGGAAGAGCTGAAGGAGCGTCTTGAACAATTGAAGGACGAGCTTGCCGAACGGGTTGCCGAATCCGATGACGAGCTGCTCGAAAAATATCTCGAAAAAGGAAGCCTAACGCCGGATGAGGTGAGGCAGGGCTTGCGGCAGGCGGTGATGACCGGCAAGCTTTTCCCGGTGACCTGCGGTTCCGGGCTGCTCAACGTGGCTATCCAGCCGCTTCTCGACCTGATCGTGGACTATCTGCCTTCGCCTCTCGACCGTGGTCCTCGACAGGGAAAGCTGCCGGGCAAGGATGAGGTGGTGGAGAGGGCGCCCGCCCCGGATGGTCCCTTTAGTGCGCTGGTCATCAAGACCATCAGCGACCCATATGCTGGACGCCTCTCGGTCATCCGCATCGTCTCCGGGTCGTTGACGGGGGACTCATCCGTCTACAACTGCAGGGCACAGGCCCGGGAGCGTTTTGGCCAGCTCCTCCGGCTGAAGGGCAAAAACCAGGAGCAGATCCAGGAAGCAGGCCCCGGTGATATTGTCGCCATTGCCAAGCTAAAGGAGACTACCACTCAGGACAGCCTCTGTTCGGAAAAGGAACCGATTCTATTCCCACCCATGGAGCTGCCTCCGGCGATCTACTCCCTGGCGGTCGAGCCAAAGACCAAGGGAGATGAAGAGAAGATCTTCTCGTCGCTCACTCGGTTGATGGAAGAAGACTTGACGCTCCGCCTCGAACGAAACGAAGAGACGCGCGAGATGATCCTCTCTGGTATGGGTGAGATCCATATCGAAGCCACCGTCGAGAAACTGAGGCGTAAGTTCGGGGTTGAAGTCAATCTGCGCCTGCCGAAAGTGTCTTATAAGGAAACCATTAAAGGTAAGACTCGGGTGCAGGGCAAATACAAGAAACAGTCAGGCGGCCGTGGTCAGTTTGGGGACTGCCATATCGAGATGGAACCGCTTGGTCGCGGCGAGGGCTTCCAATTCTTCGATAAGATTGTAGGTGGTGTTATTCCCAAGCAGTACATTCCAGCGGTGGAGAAGGGAATTGCGGAGGCATCTCTCGAAGGAGCGCTGGCCGGGTACCCCGTGGTTGACTTCAAGGTTGATCTCGTGGACGGTTCCTATCACACGGTGGATTCGTCGGAGATGGCCTTCAAGATTGCCGGTTCGATGGCGTTCAAGAAAGCCGTGCTGGAAGCCAAACCGACCCTCCTCGAACCGATCATGCTTATGGAAATCACCGTCCCGGATGACTGTATGGGAGATGTCATCGGTGACTTGAACTCACGCCGGGGGCGG
This sequence comes from Syntrophobacteraceae bacterium, assembly GCA_033812955.1. GTDB lineage: Bacteria > Desulfobacterota > Syntrophobacteria > Syntrophobacterales > Syntrophobacteraceae > JADGQM01. The sequence continues at coordinate 2,387 of JAPXSS010000223.1, forward strand.
GTGCTGGGGATGGAAAGCAAAGGTAAGAAGCAGATCATTCGGGCCAATGTACCCTTGGCGGATGTCCTCAAGTATGCTCCCGACCTACGTTCCATTACCGCAGGGCGCGGCCTTTTCACCATGAAAGTGTCCCACTATGAAGAAGTTCCCGGACCGCTCCAGGAAAAGATCATCGCAGCGGCCAAGGAAGAAAAGTAACGCGCAGGAACGGGAGCGACGATCTCCATCACAGACGCTTTGAAGCCCCATGACACCCCGGCGAGCGGGATTGTTGAGCAGTCCTCCGGTGAAGAAATTGGGGAGGTGGTCCACTCCTTGTGTGTG
>JAPXSS010000224.1:0-2635 GCA_033812955.1 Syntrophobacteraceae bacterium
GCTCTAAGCAGGACCAGGGCAAAAACATCAACAAAGGGTGGGTGACTTTTGGATGATCACAGTGGGTGATTTTTCGGTTGTCACTACGACCGCAGACCTTGTTCTAAACCCCGACACGGTGAACACCCGACTGGAACCTCGGCTGACGCATCTGGAGCAACTCTATGTTCCTGCCTACCTCAACGAATTGATGCGCCTGGAGGGCCTCCAAACGGAGCTGGCCGAATTGGCTGAATTGATCAGGGATAGTGATGAAATAAAGGCGATTGGTGATTTCGCTGGCGAGGTTCAGGAGGCAAAGGACATCGTTGAGGAGTGCCAGGCGCAATTGCAGAGCCTGCCGGCTCGCCTGAGGAAACAACCTGAAGATCGTGACACTGCAGAGATCGAGGTTAAGCGCGAAGGGCGAGTCAAAGATACGATCAACAACGAGGAAATCACCTTCCGGCGTCTGGCCACCGAATGCAAGAATCGCCAGACTGCCTTAGAAAAGTTGCAGGATGCCGCCCACCAGACCATGGTGGAGTTCGCAGCTTTCCTGAGATCGCCCGGGATAATGAGCAGACTGCAGAGCATCCCGGCACCAACCCAATCCTTAAGTGAAATCCTCAACGCCGCGACCGACGAAGAGGTGGCGGGCATCCTTCTGAAAATGCCAAAAGACGAACGGAAGGCTCTTGCAAAGCATCTCAAAGCGGTAGTCGGCGGAAAAACCGCCAAGACGGTAAGCCTCCAATCTTTCAAGCCCTCTCACGAGCTGATTTGGGAACAAAAGGAAATCGACGGAATCGTCAAAGAATTCCGCACTTATCTCCAGGACCACTGGCAGGATGGCTTCTACCTAAAGATCGAAAGCTGAGTTTCACTGCAACAAGGGGTGAGGCTTTCACTGTTAAACCGGCACAGGTCAGCTTTCCTGCACATGATCATGAGAACTCCTTGGCAGCAGGCATGTTGGGCATACCCTATCGTCGAACTGTTGCCTAGATCGAACAGGAGGGGAGAACAAACCATGTCCACATCGATAGGGTACCATGCTTTTGGGAGGATCTGAAACCTGACCGGAAGGCCCGGCTCGATGCTTTGGTTCAAGCCAACCAGCCGCTCTTCACCATCCATTCTATGAAAGTAACTGGTGATTTGGACAGTCTCTACGGGTTTCGGGCACTCTTGGGCAGTTCATAGCCGTACCGCGTCGGGTCGCTCAGGACCGCCTTGATCGCCAGGATCCGGTAAAGGTAGCGCTCTGTCTCCGGCGGCAGCATCATCTGGTAGCAATCCGTCTGGCCCTGCGCCTGGGATTCTTCCATAATGCGCTTCTCACCGCAGTTATAGGCCGCTATTGCACAAGACCAATGCTTGAGGTTGCGGTAAAGGTCCCCCAGATACAAGAGGGCGCTGTCCGGGGAGAGTTCGAAGTCATAGCGGATGTCTACCGATTTCTTTTTCCCTGTGGCGTTTAGCGGAGGCTCGCTCTCCGCAATGGCGACATACTTCAAATCTTCGGGCAGGTTGAGCTGCCGGAGACGCTCTTCAACCAACGGCAAATAGCGCTCTTGGCGTTTCAGCCACCAGTAAACCTGCGCATGGTTGTAGACGACGAGGGTGAACTCCTTGTCGAATAGCTCCCTTGTATCCCGGTTGTCCAGGGGGACGGGTTCCCCGCAGAATTCGAATTTGCCGGGCGGAGCACAATAGGCGGCCATGGCTTGCCCCTGTGCCCCCTGATCCACGGAGCGCTGACAATATCCGGGGGCAACGGTCTTTGCTGCCTGAACCGTCGCCGGTGGCGGAGGACTCGTGGGTTCGGTGCTTCGCGCGGTTGCACAGCCCAATATGGCGCTCAGGGAGAAAAGGGCTGTCACGAGATAGAGCAGGCTTCCGAGCCGGCGGCAATGGTGCATAGGGTACCTCCAAATGTGACCTATGAACCCGCAATCAGGCTTTCATAAATCCTGTAATCCGAATCCCTGAACGTAACGAAAATGATCTCCTCAAAAGCATCAGGGTTTTCCTTGAGGTAGTCTTTGACCGTGCCGACCGCGATCTTGGCTGCGTCCTTCTGGGGATAGCCGTAGACACCGGTGGAGATGCAGGGAAAGGCTATGGTTTTCAGACCGTTTGCCCGGGCCAGCTTTAAGCTGTTGAGATAACAGCTTGCCAAGAGGGCTTGTTCCCTGCCTCTGGCGTGCCCATACACCGGCCCCACCGTATGGATGATGAATCCGGCCGGCAATCTGTAGCCCGCGGTAATCTTTGCTTCGCCGGTGTCGCAGCCGCCAAGAGCTCGGCACTCCTTCAAGAGCTCCGGCCCTGCTGCATGGTGGATCGCCCCGTCGACTCCTCCGCCACCGAGCAGGGAACGGTTGGCGGCATTGACTATGGCATCGACCCTTTCCTTTGTAATGTCACCCTGCTTGACTGTGATCCTGGTCTGCATGCTACTGCCTTCGATATTCGGTTGCATAGGCTTCTACGACCTCCGTTCGACAGCTTTCTCAGGGCTAAGATCATAGTAGTAACCCGGAAGGTATGCAAGCCCCCCATGCAGGGCAATTGCATGAAATTCTGCTTGACAGAGTGACTTTTTTGGTAGCCTGATTTTTTCTATGCATCATAAATCCAACCACAGAGA
>JAPXSS010000225.1:0-2620 GCA_033812955.1 Syntrophobacteraceae bacterium
CTCTGGTTCTACATTGCCATCCCCGGCATCCTGGCCGTGCTCGTTTCGGTGAGCGCGGTCTACGCTATCTTCAAGGTCGCCAAGGTCTGGATCAATCTGTACGTCTGCGCCCTGCTGCTCGGCATGGGAGCTATCTCGTTTTACCAGGGGGTTTCGCACAGAGAGCGCAAATACCGACCCAAAATGATGATCGGCTTCGCAGCCCTGGCAGGTTTCAATAAGGGCGTCGGCGGCGGCGGCTACGGCCCGGTGGTCACCATCGGCGGGCTATTGTCGGGCGTGCCCGCCAAGAGTATGATGGCAGTGACGGCACTGAGCGAAGGAACCGTCAGCACGTTCTCGATCATTGTGTGGCTGGCCATGCTCACCGGCGGGGTGGTGATCGATTACCTGCTGCTGCCCTCGATGATGATTGCCACCATCCTCTCGGCAGTGGTTGCCCCCTGGGCTACCCGTGTCTTCCCCGAGCGGGTCTGGCAGTATGTGGTACCGGCCTACAGTTTGATCCTGGCCTTCTACGCGACCTATAAGAGCTTTCCGGACATCAAGAAGGCCCTGGGGGTCTGATCGGTCAATTTACAGAACGCAGGAGACCCCTTGCTCGTGGGTCTCCTCGTTTTGACCCAAGAAAAGAGGATCGCAGGATGGAACAGCCTGGAGGGCAAAACCCCCTTCAGCGGCGACTGAGGATCTTTGGCTTGAACCTGATCGTCATGGCGGTCAGTTTTATGCTTTATTACCTGGGGTTTTTCGGCAGGGTCGAAGGTCCGCTGAGCATGACCAACATCGGCAAAACCATCGCCGGCCTGGGTATCACTGCTAAAGGGGTTCAGATCATTTTCATCGTCATCTTCCTGATTTCTCTCACCTGGAACTGGATTCTCAATCTGGTAGCTCATTTCACCGGCCAGCGCCTCACCTGCACGGCTCCCACCAAAGGGAAAGGGTTCTGTGGCCAACTGGCGCAACGGCATCGCAGCGCCGGGAAAGACGGTTGGGTCTACACCTGCCCGGCCGGTCATCAACGAGCGGAAGCGCATTTCCACCCGATCCGCAAGGGCATGGTGGCAAACTCGATCCTGGCGGTGAGCCTGGTCTGCTGTGTGATGTTTTATGCCCGCTGAGTGCCGCTCCACAGAATAAACGTGACCATTATGAGTGGCATTGCGTCTCGCCCGTGTATCTCACAGGCTGAAAGCCTGTGCCACGTCATGAGCAGCTGGACACTTATTCTTTGGGCTCGGCACCAAGTGAAACCGAGCTCAACGAAATGCAGGAGCACCCGGACGGGTGTCCGCTTTTCATTCGTCATGCCCGAGAAGGCAGGTGCAGGTAGTCATTCTGTTTCCCACCTTCGCAAAAACCTCCCGCCAGGGTCTTATACCCGGTTCTACGTGTACGAGCCGCGGTACCACAAGGCTTTGACATCGTCCCAGAGGGCTCCCACCTGATTCCATAGCCCTTCGACTTCCGGCCATGCCCGGTACGCCCACACCCCGCACACTCCAGCCAAGATAATCCAGATGACGATGATGACCGCTCCGGCCACCCGGCTGACCGGTTTGCTGCCCAGCATTGCCTGTTGCGCTGCGGCTCGGCATTCCGCCAAAACCGTCGGCGGAATCATCCTGGTAGCCAGGACAATCCCCATCGGCAGCAATACGAGGTCATCCAGATAACCAAGAACCGGCACAAAATCGGGTATCAGGTCGATCGGACTGAAGGCATAGGCAACCACCGCCGCAACCAGCAGCTTGGCATACCAGGGGGTTTGGGAATGACGGGCTGCAAGATAGAGGGCATAAGCCTCCGCCTTGAGACGGCGGGCACGGACTTTCAATTCTTTGAGCATCGAGCCTATCTGTAAGGGCAGTTGCTCATGTCCCTTCGGGGCAGCCGAAGACCCACGAAAAGGACTGCTGTTGATAGGCAACTGCCACAGGTAACCCGCAACTCGCAACTTTTAGGGCAAGAACTCATGCGCCCGCCTGATCAATCGTTGATTTTGGTAATGACCGCCCTTTAGGCTGTGCCATTACTCTTTTACCGGTACCGGCGCCACTTCCGGGGCGGGCTCGTCAGAGGCGACCTTACGGCGCTGGGAAAGAACTATCAGCCGGCCGACAATAATGACAGCCGCTGCAAAGACTACCATCACCGAATACTCGACTACTTTACTCGGTTGCAGCAAGCCATGCACGTAGGGATCGGTAATCATCATCTCGCCACCGACCTTACCCAGAATGCCGGCCCCAATATACAGGATGATTGGATATCGGTCCATGATCCTCGCAAGCAGCGAGCTCATGAAGACCACGAAAGGAATGCTCAGACCAAGTCCGAACAGGAGGAGGAACAGGTTGCCGTGCGAAGCGGCTCCGACCGCCAGCATGTTGTCGATCCCCATGCTCATGTCGGCGACAATGATGATCCATAACGCCTGCCAGAGGCTCCCGGCTTCCTTGAGTTCTTCATCCTCCGAGCCCTGCACCAGCAATTTCACGGCAATCCAGAGGAGTACGGCGCCCCCCACCAGTTTAATGAACTGGATCGTGAGCAACTGAGCCACCACAAACGTGGCAATGACGCGCACCACCACCGCTCCGCCAGCCCCCAGGGC
>JAPXSS010000226.1:0-2515 GCA_033812955.1 Syntrophobacteraceae bacterium
AAGTGCGCATTTCCTGGCACTACATATTTTTCGTTCAAAAAACATAACCTAGGTTTCATGCGGGTTTACAGACCGAAAAAGGCCATTTTTGGCAAAACACTGTAGAAGAAAAGTCTGACTAATAATCACGTGGTGGAAGGCGCCAGGGAAGTCACCGTGACCCTGGTTGATAAGAAAGAATACAAGGCCGAGCTGGCGGTACTCAAGGTCAATCCCGACAGCCCGCTGATCGCGGCGAATCCTGGTCGATTCCGAACAACTTTAGGTTGGTGATTGGGTGCTGGCGGTGGGTAATCCCTTTGGGTTGGGCAATACCGTTACATCGGGCATTGTGAGCGCCAAGGGGAGGGTGATCGGCGCCGGTCCCTACGATGATTTCATCCAGACCGATGCTTCGATCAACCCGGGGAACTCGGGTGGGCCGCTCTTCAACGTGAAAGGTGAAGTGGTCGGGATCAACACCGCGATCATCTCCGGCGGGCAGGGCATTGGTTTTGCCATCCCGGTCAACACCGCGCGGCCCCTGATCCCGCAGTTGGTGGAGCAGGGGAGAGTGACCCGCGGCTATCTCGGCGTCAACATTCAGACCGTCACTCCCGACCTGGCAGCCGCTCTGGGGCTGGCCGACAGGAAAGGAGTACTGGTCGCCGCTGTGGTACCCGGCGGGGCAGCCGACAAGGCGGGGATCGAACGCGGCGATGTCATTGTCGGCTATGAAGGCAAGCGGGTTGAGGAAGCACGGCTATATCAATGTGGAGAGCAAACCGGACCGGGGAACGACATTTATAGCCTCTTGCCTCCCGGATGAACGGGACGGCCGCCGCCGGGTTGCCCGAGCTGCATTCCGAAAAAGCCTCTTTCATCCATTCATTGGAAAAACCTCGTTGAATCTGCGTTGATGGCAGAAATGTCCACGGAAAGAGGGCATTTTGACTCACCGATCGCCCCGTGAGCTCCTCCTCCTGCTAATCTGACTTCGACGTGAGCGTGAGCCTTCTTTTTCGGGCTTGACTTTCACCTTATCTTCACCTATTCTGCCCGCCATCCGCCGACAGGGCAATCCGGCAACCACCGAACCGGGTCACGGCAACCTGCCCGATCGCGTGCGGCAACGGTCTTCATGAAAGCCTGGCCGACGGGTAGGCCCGACACCGGTCATGCACCGTCGGGATGATCAAAGAGTCGAGCCGGGTGATGGATTTCCAATGTCCGCCCATTCACCGGTCTACCATCCGCGAGAGCCCACCGATTCGCCCCTGTGGAAGGTCCTGCACAACCACTATGAAGCGTTCAAGGCCGGCTATGATGAGCCTTGTGAGAAACAGTACGGGTTCTTTCGGCCGGTGGTGGATGAAGTGGTCGAGGAATACCTGAGATGCGGAGACTTGCACGAGGGTTTTGCCAGAGTCCGTTGTACCAACCCCGATTGCCGGCATGAGTACCTCCTTGCGTTCTCCTGCAAGGGGAGGTGGTTCTGCCCCAGTTGCCATTCCAAGAAGACGATTCAGTTCGGGGAGGACGTGCCCGACAACATCCTTTACCCCGTGCCGCATCGGCAATTTGTCTTCAGCATCCCGAAGATGCTTCGCATCTATTTCAAGTACGACCGGAAGCTCCTGACGAGGCTTTGCCACTGCGCCAACGAGAGCCTGCGGATGTTCTTCCGAACGGTGCTCGGTCTGAATGACGGCATCCTCGGGATGATCATGGTGATCCACACCTTCGGGGATTACGCCAGATTCCACCCTCATCTTCATGCCATCGTCGCCGATGGGCTGTTTCGACCGAACGGGACCTTTTATTGCCTGCCCAAGAGGGACCTGAAGGAGTTGGAAGAAATCTTCCGCTCCAAGGTCCTGGCCATGCTCAAGGCTGAGGGCAGAATAAGCGACGTGCTCATCGAAAAGCTCATGGCCTGGCATCACAGCGGTTTCAGCGTACATGCCGGAAATCGGATAGCCGGGGACGACCGGGACGGGCAGAAGGCGCTGGCGGAATATATCCTGCGGAATGCCTTCTCCGAACAGAAGATTACCTATATAGAGGACACCGGCAAAGTCCTCTACCGCTCCGCCATGACCCACGGGAGTAACAAAAAGAACTTCGAGGTCTTCTCTGCCGAGGAATTCATCGCCGCCATCACTCAGCATATTCCTGACAAAAGTTTCCAGATGGTCAGGTACTATGGCTGGTACTCAAGCAGAAGTAGAGGAGAAAGATTAAGGCTGGGGTCTTCAGACCCGGCGTCCCCCGAGGGCCATCCCGAGGCGATCGTGCTCGATGTGTCCGAGCACCAACCTCGTCGGGTTCCGTCCAAGACCTGGCGGGAGCTCATCAAGAAGATCTGGGAAGTGGACCCTCTCAGCTGTCCCCGATGCGGCTGCGAAATGAAGATCATCAGCCTCATCCATGAACCGGACGTCATAGCGCGCATCCTCCGCCATCTGAGCTTGTGGAAGCAGCCCCAGAGCCCTCATGAGGGAAAAATCAAAGCGCCTGCGGACGGGCCGGTTGT